>NZ_POVS01000016.1:0-96414 GCF_002894905.1 Paenibacillus sp. F4 | reverse complement strand
TAGAAAGAGCGATAAGCTCATGTTGAAACTGACGAGATAAAAATATCTCTTGTTTGATTTTGCAAGCAAAATCATTTTACTCACTCGTTGTTCAGTTTTCAAAGATCAAACATTCTTTTTGTTGATTCGGCTTTTCGCCTCACCAACTCTTATATCATATCATTTCCGAACCAACTTTGCAAGCATTTTTTAGAATCTTTTTTTGTAACACTCGCTCGTAATATTGTATTTCTTGGCCGGAATTAGAGTATACCATTCTGTATATTTAAATGCAACCCTTTTTAATGAATTGTTTTTTACTATCTTTATTGTTGTAATTTTACCCTGTGTACTCTGTACTTTTGCCAAATGGACTTAGTTATCCGCATCCAAGAACGACGTGATATCCATTCAATGATCTCGAATACGTGTGTTGCTCATTACAAATTAAGTGCATATTCTGTTTTTTTCTTTAATATTGATGATTTGACAAAGAAAGGATGGGTAAAAAGATAAGGAGCTAGCCACAGACCATACGGTAGCAGCTTTTGCTTCACGCAACTTTAGGTAATGATTAATTATAGCTGTATAGAGGAGTAGGTTTCTAATGAAGCAACGAAGGCGAACATGGACGAGAATTGTGTTTCTTATCATCTCTTGCTTACTACTTTTCGTGATCTCTGGATTTGTATATGAGTGGATTGCATCCAAAAAGGATAAATCACAATACCCGCCTCCGGGGGAATTAGTTGATGCCGGGGGCTATCGACTTCATATTCGTAAACTCGGTAACGGCTCTCCGACAATATTGCTTGAATCAGGGAGCGGGGAAAGTAGCCTGTCCTGGAGAGATATTCCCGAAAAGCTGTCATCATTCGCCACTGTTGTATCCTATGACCGGGCAGGCTATGCCTGGAGCGAGGAGGCTGCTACTCCACGAACCGGGGAAAACATCGTTCGAGAGCTTCATGTCGCCTTAAAAAACGCAGGCATCCAAGCTCCTTATATTCTGGTAGGCCATTCCCTCGGAGGGATGTACTCAAGACTGTACGCGCAGACATACAAAGACGAAGTGGCAGGATTGGTTCTGGTGGATGCCAGGCCTGAAAATGACGCCCGCCGGACAAATGAGATTTATGCCAAGGAACGGCCTAAGGTCAATCCCTCCCCGTTAATATCCATTCTCCTAGAAAAGTCAGGGGCTTTTCGCCTGTTCCCCAATTTTATGCTGACGGGTCGGGTCGAATATCAAGATAGAAAATCTTTTGTGAATATTGTCGCTTCTTCTAAATACTTTCGGTCTGTTGCAGAGGAGGGTGACCTAGCGAGCACTACCGAAGATGCCATACGGGGACAGCATCTGGGTAATCTCCCTGTACGTGTAATTGCTCGGGGCATTCAACAAGATTTGACTCAGTTCGGTATTAGTAAACGCGGAAATGATCAGATTGAACAAAGCTGGCAAATCGGACAGCGCGAGATGCTTAACATCTCTACAAACAGCAAATTAATTGTTGCCAAGAAAAGCGAGCATATGATCATCCATGATCAACCGGAGCTTGTCATCCAAGTTATCCGTGAACTCATCACCGACACCAGTCACTTTCAGTCAACCACGTCTAAAGCATACACAGATGATTAGGGACTTTATATGTTAAGGACAGCCTAAAAAACAAAAGACGCCCGAGTTCCTTCTATATGAAGGAATCCGGGCGTCTTTGCTGCCTAACACTTATTATGCTTGATTGAGCTTAGGACAAAATGGGCTTGTTTTTAGATGAGGCCTCTGTGACCTTGCCAAGTATCTGTCTCAGTACTTTAGCATTTTCCCCGATAAAACCGGAATCAAGCAACACATCATGCGTTCCGATGACTTCGTATTCTTTGTATTGACCAAGTGTCGCCTGTTGCCATAACAATTTATCTAATGATGTATCTGGACCAATACTATCATCCTCTGCAATCAGAGCATGGATATTCGCATGAACTTCACCTGAGTTAATAAGCTCATCGCGGTAGACGGAGTAAACCAACATTTTGTCCATGACTCGCTCCCTGTCCACTGGATCGGCGAGGAATGCTTTGTACTGGTCCCTAATGCTGTCCAGTACCATCTCGACAATCTCTTCAAGCTCCTCCGGTGTCGATTCATCCTTGGACATCTTTCTCATAGCATCTACCATAATAAGGTCGCTAACATGGTGACCTCGGCTTTCCATGGCTTTAGCTACCTCGAAGGCGAGATTTCCTCCAAGTGAGTATCCCAGGAATATATACGGGCCCTCTGCTTGAATATCCACGATGGCATCGATGTATCGATCCAGCATATCTTGGCCCTGGAAACGATCGCCGATAAATTCCATCCCGTACACCTCGCAAAGCCCTTCCAGCTCCTTGGCCATCTCATAGTACCCCAGAGAGTGGCCTACCCGTGGAGGGAAGCAAAACACTTTGAGTGTTCCTTTCCCTGGGAAGCGGATAATTTCCATTTCCTCTTCATTAGCAGCAGTTGTTGCCTGCAACTTGGAGATTTCATGCGCCATTTCTTCCACAGTCGGCAGATTAAACACGACTTGGAGTGGGAGCTGGACGCCCATACCGGACGAAATCCTTTGGATCAAGCCCAATACTTTCAGGGAATGGCCCCCAAGTTCGAAGAAATGATCCCTGATCCCGATTTCCTGTACACCGAGCACCTCGGACCAAATCTGAGCGAGCTCTACTTCTGTCTGCGTACGCGGCGCGATATACTCCGCTGTGCTCCGCAGAAGTGTTTCCGGTGCCGGTAGCGCTTTGCGATCCAATTTGCCATTCGGATTCAGTGGCATTTGTGCCAACTGTACGAAAGCAGTCGGAATCATATAGCTTGGCAGCTCGCTGGCCAGTGCTTCGCGTAGCACGCCCGCTGCAAGCCCCTCTTCGGCCACAAAGTATGCACAAAGTTGAGTACTTCCGGTGGAGTCAGCCAGTGCTAGAACAACCGCTTCCTGCACCGATGGCACCTTCAGAATTTGTGCCTCCACTTCTCCTAGCTCAATGCGGTAACCGCGGATTTTCACCTGGTGATCGATCCGCCCCAAATACTCAATATTCCCGTCTGGCAGCCATCGGGCCAAATCGCCCGTTCGGTAAATTCGTGCTCCCGGTTTATACGGGTGAGGAATGAACTTCTCTGCCGTCAGTTCCGGCTGGTTGAAATACCCCCGCGCTACCCCTTCGCCCGCAATGCAGAGTTCTCCCGGTACCCCCACAGGTGATACCTGAGAAGCGCTGTCCATCATCCATACTTGGACGTTAGCGTACGGTTTGCCGATCGGCACATGCGTTAGAGCGGCAGTCTCAAGGCTCGTTGTATACCGAGTCGCATATACGGCTGCTTCCGTAGGACCGTAGATGTTTTCCAGTACTGCGTAAGGAGATACTTTATAATACTCTTCCACAAGTTTGGCAGGCAGCGTCTCGCCGCAGGCAAACAGGTATTTCAGAGTAAGGAATCCTTGGGTGCCGCTTTCTTTCAAGTATTGAACGAGCACACTGAGCATCGACGGCACCAAATTGAGATGCGTGATACGGTTCGTATCCACGGCCTCTAGCAGTGCCATCGGGTCTTTGTCCACGCCTTGTGGCAGGATCACGAGAGTCCCCTGTCCAAAGAACCAGCAGAACAGCTCCGGCACGGAGAAGTCAAAGGTGAATGTCGTTTTGAGCAGGAAACGGTCGCCTGCCAACATCGGATATTCAGCTTCCAACTGACTCAGCGTATGGACGGCAGAGCGATGTTCAATCATTACACCTTTCGGCTTGCCGGTTGAACCTGACGTGTAAATGATATACGCCAGATGCTCCGGCCCCGCAGTTGGCTCCAGATTCGAGCTATCCGCATGATACGTCTGCGGATCATCAAGTGCCAGGATCGTGCCAGTGAACGGAAAACGATCTTTGAGATGGTTCTTCGTCAGCAGAAGCTTCGCTCCCGAATCCTCCAGCATGTGGCGAATACGATCTTCCGGGAACTCCGGATCAATCGGTACATAGGCCCCGCCAGCTTTTAGAATGGCATGAATACCAATGATCATCTCAAGCGAGCGCTCGACCATGATGCCGACTGGTTGGTCCGGTCTGACCCCTTGGGCACGCAGCGTACGTGCAAGGCGGTTCGCCTGCTGATGAAGTTCTCCATAGGTAAGCTCCGTTTCACCGTAAATAAGTGCTGTACGATCCGGTGTGAGCGCTGCTTTTTCCTCAAATATACCGTGAAGAGTCTGCTCACGCGGATAAGGAGCTGCTGTATCGCCCCACACCTCTATAATCTGCGATTTCTCTTCTGGCGTGATCAGCTCCAGCTCATCAATACGGATAGCAGGTTGAACAGCAACGCTTGTCAGAATTCTCGTCAAGTGTCCTTGAATTCGTTCCACGCTCTCCCGATCATAGACGCGGGCATTGTAACGGTACAAGAACTCCAGATTACGACCCGGCAGCACAATGAGGTTAAAATCATAATTCGTCTGTTCAAACATCTGAACATCCGTAATTTTGTATTCAGCCTCTTCACTGGCAATTTTCTCTTCCAGATGCTCTTCTACCGGGTAATTTTCGAACACCATAATATGAGAAATCAAATCTTGCTTTTGTTCGCTCTGTGCTTGAATCTCATAGAGCGGATAGGAATCATAAGCATGTCCTGCCAAATATAATTCCTGCTGTCTTTTCATCACATGGGAGAACGTATCGCTTCCCTTGGCCTGAACCCGAACCGGAACTGTATTAATGAAGAGACCGATCATGCTTTCGATACCCGGAATCTCGGCAGGTCTTCCCGATACTACACTTCCGAAGACGATATCCTGGCTTCTATTGTAGCGTTGCAACACGATTCCCCAGGCTGCTTGCATCAGCGTATTCATCGTCACCTGATGCTGTTTGGCCACCTGTTCCAGGCGATCGGTCAGTTCCGCATCCAACGTGCATACCAGCTTCTCCGACACGTAGGCTTCTGCTTTTGCTGATGGCTGTGTGATGGCCTGTGGCAGCTTCGTCTGCTGCTCGTAGCCTTCCAGGTACCCTCTCCAATAAGAGGATGCCTCTTCCTCGCCTTGCTTCTCCAGCCATTGAATATACTGGCTGTACGATACAGCTGCAGGAAGCTCAGGCTCCCTTTGCTCACGCAGAACCCCATACGTCTCAAACACTTCCTGGAGCACAAGCGGCATACACCAGCCATCCAAAATGATGTGATGAGAGCTCCACAGCAGATGGTAAGCCTCTTCTGCTGTACGTAGAATAGCAACACGCAGCAATGCTTCTTCAGCAAGATTAAAGCCTCTTGCTTTGTCCTGAGCAGTATAAGCTGCAAGACGCGCTTGAATTTCATCGGCTTCCAGCTCGTGCAGATCCTCGTATACGAAGTCACACGCTCTTTCTTTGAACACAATCTGAATAGGGAAATCGCCCCACCCGGCATGGAAATTCGTTCTCAATATGGCATGCCGTTTCATCAGATATTTTAAGCTACGTTTGAAATCCTCAGGATAGAATGCTCCCTGAATTTCAAATTTGGCCTGCTCAAAGTAGACTTCCGAATGAGGCTCCAGCAAGCTGTGGAACAACATTCCTTTTTGCATCGGCGTCAGTTTATACATATTTTCAATACTGCCGATATGCCGTGTCTGCTCTTCTATCTCCTCGATTTTTTCCAAGCTGATATCTTTGAGGAGTACATCGCTTGGTGTAAGTTCTGTTCTTTCCTTACTTACGCAATGTCCAATGACTTCGCTGAGACGGTTCTTCAGAATGCCAACAAACTTAGTCACGGACTCCCCGTCGAGCTGATGACGGTTATAGCTGACCGAAAGTTGAAGCTGTCCTTCGGCAATCAGTCCATTAATGTTCAATGCCTGATGCTGCACCATCTGCTCACTGACCTCAGGTCCTACTGAATAAGACGATACTTCCATCATCCCTCCTGCAAGATCCTGGTCGAACTGTCCCAAGTAGTTGAAGGTAATCTCAGGTTCAGCCGAGAAGGAGGAGACATCGGAACCGTCACTTAAATATTTCAAAATACCATATCCGACGCCTTTGTTCGGGATACGACGCAAGCCTTCCTTGACATGCTTGATTCTGGCGCCGATCTCCAATTCCCCTCCCATCTCAAGGGCGACAGGGTATTGACTTGTAAACCAGCCTATTGTGCGAGTAATATCCAGTTCCGGCACAACAGGCTCCCGTCCATGTCCCTCCAGAAGGATGCCTACACGTTCGATTCCCGTCCACTCGTGAACAGCCATACCCAGAGCCGTCAGGAGCAGATCGTTGACCTCCGTATTGTAAGTGCGGTTCGCTTCTTTCAGGAACTGCTCCGTCTCTTCTGGTGACCATCTCACCGTGACAGCCTCACTGTCTTTGATGAGAAGAGCGCCGTCTACCTTGTCTTTGGGAAGAGGGACAAAGCCATCTCCCTCTACCTCTGCCCAATAGCTGCGTTCTTGTTCAGCCGCCAGACTGTTCGCAAATTGTGTGATTCCCTCAACCCATGCACGGTACGAATCCGTCTTCTGTGGAAGCTTGACCGCTTCTCCACGTGCTGCCTGCTCGTAGCCTTCCTGCAGGTCCTCAAAGAGGATACGCCAGGATACGCCATCCACAGCCAGATGATGAATAACGATCAACAGATGTTCGCCGTCCGCACAGCGGAACAGACCCAGTCTAAAGAGAGGTCCATCCTCCAGAGAGATGCTGCGCTGAATGGCTTCCGCACCCGCTTCTATTGCTGAAGCCGGGTCTGTCTCATCCCGCAGGTCGTGAATTTGGAGGCTATAGAGTTCACCCTCACCTACGCTCCGGTTCCAGGCCTCCAATCCCTGCTCTCCTTGGCGGAACACCAGTCGTAAAGCATCATGATGCTCTGCAATTTTCCGAACAACCTCGGCGAGTGCATCGGTATTGAAGCCATCCCGTCGATACAACATAACCGACTGATTAAAGTGATGCAGATCCATCGACTGTTCATCGAAGAATCTGTGCTGAGCAGGTCCCAGTCTTACCGCTCCGTGTACCTCGCTTTGGTCCGCAATTCGGCTGACCACACTAACACGCTGTGCCAGCTCTGCAATTGTCGGATAACCGAACAAATCCTTCATTTCAAGCTTATAGCCTGCTTGGAGAAGCCTTGAAGATACTTGAATGGATTTGATCGAGTCACCTCCAAGCTCAAAGAAGTTATCATGGATGCCGACAAGCGGCACGCCGAGTACACCCTGCCAGATTGAAGCCAAAATGTTCTCCACATCCGTGCGCGGAGCGGTAAAGTCTGCTCCCGCCTTTATGCCCGAGTTCGGTTCAGGCAGTGCCTTGCGATCCACCTTACCATTCGGTGTCAGAGGCATCACGTCCAGTTGGACAAAGTAAGACGGAATCATATATGCAGGCAGTCCGGCAGACAGTTCGTTTCTCAGCTCGCTGACAGACATTTCGCGATCAGCTACGAAGTAAGCACACAGCGATTTCTGCCCATGAGCATCTGCCCACGCAACAACGAGAGCTTCCTCGACAAGTGGAATGTCCAGCAGCTTGGCCTCAATCTCACCAAGCTCAATACGATAGCCCCGTATTTTAACTTGATGGTCAATGCGTCCAATGTACTCAATGTCTCCATTAGGAAGGCGACGAGCCAAATCCCCAGTGCGATACATATTTCCTTCCGAAGCGAACGGATTTCTAATGAATTTATCTGCGGTAAGCTCAGGACGGTTCAGATATCCACGGGCTACCCCGTCCCCGGCGATGTACATTTCGCCCTCCACACCTAACGGTACGAGACGAAGCTGTTCATCCAGGATATGAATGTATATATTGTCCGCTGGCAGTCCAATCGGTACAGATTCACGTGTATCCTTCGCAGGATCGTACAGGTGAATCATGCAGCCGACAACCGTTTCGGTTGGACCATATTCATTGTAGATTTTGATGTTGCCGCCAAAGAGATCTGTAATGGTTTTCGACAAATGCGTGGTCAAATTCTCTCCACCCACAATAAGCTGCTGAATGCGACTTTCCGCCGGAATGGCCATATCTTTAATCAGACTGAGATGAGTCGGCGTTAGCTTGAGAATGTCCACCGCATTTTCGCGCAAAATATGCTGTACAACCTCCGCTTTATCTATACCATCATAAATTCGTACTATTCCTCCGTTTATTAACGGAGTAAAGATTGATGTCATCGTCAAGTCAAACGAAATGGATGAATACAGCGGGAAGTCCGTTGGTTGCCCTGCACAATAGACCTTATTGGCCCACCAGATGTAGTTCACGATTCCTTTGTGGTTAATCATGGTTCCCTTCGGATTTCCGGTTGTACCCGAGGTATAGATTAAATACACCAGATCGTTTCCTCCAACAGGAATATTGGGATTATCCACCTCGGTTCCGTAGATGTGCGGGGAATCCAATTCCATAACCGTTCCCTCAAAAGAGGCCAACTCCGTCAGGTGGCTCTGTGTGAGCAGAATTTCAGCGCCAGAATCCTTCAGAATATACTGAATCCGCTCCTGCGGATATTCAGGATCAATAGGTACATAGGCTCCACCCGCTTTGAGTACACCCATGATGGCGACAAGCAGCTCTACAGACCGATCTGCCAACAGACCTACCACTTGTTCACTCCGTAGTCCTTGGTCTATCAAGGTGGAAGCTAGTCTGTTCGCCTGCTCGTTCAGCTCCCGATACGTGATCTGAGTGTCCCCATTTACAGCCGCAATCTTATCCGGCGTACGGACAACCTGTTCTTCAAACAAGGTATGCAGACCCTGATCACTTGGATAGGTATGGGCCTTGCCACCCCAGTCAAGCAGGTTCATCCGTTCCTCAGATGTTACAATCTCCAGTTCCTGTATCGTCGCCTGCGGACGAGCAGCCACCTGATCGAGCATCTGCAACAAGTGTCCTCCGATACGTGCAATGCTTTCTTGCTCGTAAACCGAAGCATTATAGCGAATGCAGACCTTGATGTCTTCGCCTGGAATCACAACCAGGTTAAAGTCATAATTGGTTTGTTCAAACATGGTGAAGTTGGCAACTTCGAGATTGTCCTCCGTTTGATTACCCGATTGCTCCACCTGCTCGTCGAGCGGGTAATTTTCAAAGATCATAATATGAGAAATCAAGTCCTGCTTTTGGGTTGTTTTCCCCTGAATCTCATACAGTGGATAGGTATCGTAGGCACGACCAGCCAAAGACTGTGCCTGTGTACGTTTCATCACCTCGACAAAGGCTTCGTCTTTGGATGACTGTACACGGATAGGTACTGTATTGATGAACAGACCCACCATATTTTCGATCCCTGCAATCTCAGCGGGTCTACCCGACACAACGCCGCCGAAAACGACATCCGAGCTGGCATTATAACGTTGAAGAATCAGTCCCCAAGCTGTCTGCATGAGTGTGTTGACGGTCACGTGATTGCGCTTCGCGACAACATCCATTTTACCTGTCAAAGATGCACCCAGATGGAGAACATGCTCTTTTAGAACATAGCCCGCTTCTTTTGCTTGAGATTTCGTTTTACCTTCCGGCAATACAGTATTCCCGTCATAATCTTCAAGATATTGGCTCCAATACGTTGAAGCTTCTTGATCATCCTGTGCATCAAGCCACTCGATATAACGGCTATAGGGCTGAGCTGGCGGCAGGACAGGCTGTAATTTCTGTTTCTTGGCAGAATAATAATCGAACAGCTCCTGTGTAATGATCGGGATACACCAGCCATCCATGACAATATGGTGGAAGCTCCACAATACAAGACAGCTTTGATCCTTCTGCAAGACGGTCACTCGCATCAGCGGATCTTCTGACAAGCTGAACCCCTTAACCATATCTTCAGCAATATAAGCCTTGATTCGGGCTTCTTGTTCCTGCATAGATGCGTCGCGCAAATCTACGTAGTGCAGAGGGATTAACCGTTGCTTAAAGACAACTTGCAGCGGTACATCAGCAATGTTGTTGTAAAATCCGGTACGTAGTATGGCATGTCGTTGCACCAAAGCCTGGAAGCTCTCGAAGAAGATATCTACATCGAAGCTACCACGCAACTCAAACGTTGCCTGTTCGAAGTATGAAGAGGAGTCCGGCTCCAGCAGGCTGTGAAACAGCATTCCCTTCTGCATTGGCGTCAGCTTATACACATCCTCAATCTCTCCGATGTGAGCCGTCTGCGCCGTGAGTCGATCAAGCTGCTCCAATGTTAATCCTTGGAACAGAACATCACTTGGTGTAAGCTGTGAACGCTCCTGAGCCACACAATGCCGGATGACCTCACTAAGGCTTGACTGTAATAATTCAGCAAAATGACTCACCGTCTCGTTACGATACTGCCTGCTGCTGTACGTAATCGTCAGTGATAGCTGTCCTTCAGCAATCATGCCATTCACATCCAGAGCATATTGCTGTGGTGTGAGATCGCTGAGCGCCTTACCCACTGAATGCGTGGATAGGCTAAGGGCATTACCCTCCAAATCCTGATCAAACTGCCCAAGATAATTGAAGGAAATCTCCGGCTCCACGCCGAATCCGACACTTTTCTCCGGTGCCATATACTTCAGAAGACCGTAGCCGATTCCTTTGTGCGGAACCTCTCGCAAATTCTCCTTGATGCGCTTGATTCGCGCAGATACTTCCTGTCTGCCTTGCAGGTTCAGCAGAACTGGATACTGGGTTGTGAACCAACCCACGGTACGGGTAATATCCAGGTCTGGTACGATCATTTCCCGTCCATGCCCTTCAAGATTGACCAAAATCTGCTCCATGCCTGTCCAGCGCTGAATGGCTGCCCCCAGAGCAGTCAAGAGCAAGTCATTCGTCTCCGTATGATACGCCCGGTTCGCTTGTCGCAACAGCAGGTCTGTTTCCTGCGCAGACCACGTTACCGTAACCGATTCAGTATCCCGAATGGTGCCCGGCTTCTGATCCTCATCCTTCGGCAGTGGGGCCAAAATCGCCTCCTCGATCAGCTGCCAGTATGCACGCTCCTTGTCCAGAGCAGGCCCTGCTGCATACTTCGTCGCTTGCTCAGACCATACAAGATACGAATCGGTCTTTTGTGGAAGGATGATTGCTTGTCCATTCAATGCCTGCTCGTACCCCGCTGCAATGTCCTCAAACAGGATGCGCCAGGATACGCCGTCAACCAAGAGGTGATGAATGACAATCAACAAATGATCGCCATCGTCACAATGGAACAGGCCTAGCTTGAAAAGTGGGCCCCCTTCCAAGTCAAAGCTTGCCTGAATGGCATCGGCTTGGGCCTGAACCGCAGCTGTCTGGTCTTTCGCCTGCCGCACATCGGCAATGTCCAATGTGTAGAGCTCGCCTTCGTCCGTTCCCCGGTTCCAAGCTGCATACCCAGCTTCTGTAGGTCGGAAAACCATGCGCAGCGCGTCATGATGGATCGCAATTTGGTCCATTGTCAACCGGAGTGCAGCCTCATCAAAGCCGTCTTTCCGATAGAGCATGACGGCATGATTATAATGGTGCGGCTCCGCTGTATGGCGTTCAAAGAACCAACGCTGAATTGGCATTAACTCTGCTGCACCTTTAATTTCGCCCTGTTCCGCTGTACGTCCGGCTGCCTGAAGATACGGGCTTAGCTCGGCAATTGTCGGATATTTGAAGAGATCCTTCATCTCTAATTTATATCCGGCTTGGAACAATCTCGAGGACACTTGGATCGCCTTGATGGAATCACCACCCAGATCAAAGAAATGATCATGGATGCCGACCTGCTGCGCTCCCAGCACACCTTGCCATACGGAAGCCAAAGCTTCCTCAGCCTTCGTCCTTGGCGGTTCATAAACCGCTCCAGTCTGCACATTGGTCTCCGGAGCCGGAAGCGCTTTGCGATCCAGCTTGCCATTTGGCGTCAAAGGCATCTGTTCCAATTGCATAAAGTAAGATGGAATCATATAAGTCGGCAGTTCGGCAGCCAAGGCTTTTCTCAACTCGCCTACCGTCAGCATCTGATCGGCAGTGAAATAGCCGACAAGCACTTTTTGTCCACTTCCATCCTCCCGGGCGAGCACAACGGCCTCCCTTACAGACGGAGCATGGAGCAGCTTCGCTTCCACTTCGCCCAGCTCGATACGGTAACCACGGATTTTTACCTGATGGTCAATCCGTCCCAAATACTCCATGCTGCCATCCGGCAACCAGCGTGCCAAGTCACCCGAGCGGTACATGCGCTCGCCCGCTTCAAACGGATGAGCGACAAACTTCTCTTCCGTCAATTCCGGTCGGTTCAGATAACCTCGCGCCAGACCTACGCCCGCCACATAGAGTTCACCCGGAATACCAATCGGCTGTGGACGGCGTTGTTCATCCAAAATGTACGCTCGCAGCGTCGGAATCGTGGTGCCGATATTGCTGCGGCCCTGTTCAATTTCCAACTCTGTAATTTCCTTGTAGGTTACATGTACGGTCGTTTCGGTAATGCCGTACATGTTAATGAGTTGCACTTGCGGATACTTCGTTCTCCAGTCCTTGAGCAGGGCCGGGGTTAATGCCTCTCCACCGAAGATAATCATACGGAGGCTCAGTTCTGCCGCCTGATGACCAAGCTCTTCCTGTAGCAACTGATAGAAGTACGTCGGTGTCTGGTTCAAAACGGTGACCTTCTGATCCTTAAGCAATTGCAAGAAACGATCTGGACTCTTCGCGGTAAGCGATGGAACGATGACCAACCGTCCTCCGTTCAGCAATGCTCCGTACATTTCCCATACAGAGAAGTCAAAACAGAATGAATGGAACAGTGTCCACGTATCCTGAGGACCAAAGTCAAACATATTTTTATCATTAAAGAGCAAGCGAACTACATTTTTATGCTCAATCAGCGTACCCTTTGGCTTGCCTGTCGTACCCGATGTGTAGATGACGTAGGCAAGATGCTCCGGTCCGGCTGCAGGCTGCAGGTTTGAGACATCCTCCTTGTAGGAAGCCGTTTTGTCCAGACTTACGATATCCCCGGCGAAGGAGACACGTTGCTCCAGATGCGCTTGTGTCAGCAGTAGCTTGGCACCCGAATCCTCAAGCATAAAGCGAATGCGGTCCTCTGGATATTCAGGGTCTACAGGGACATAGGCCCCGCCTGCCTTCAAGATGGCTAAAATTCCGACCACCATTTCAAGGGAACGATCCGCCATAATTCCAGCCAAACCGTCTGGTTGCAAACCACGTTCTCTCAGCGTTCGGGCAAGTCCATTGGCCCGCTCGTTCAGCTCGCTGTAGGACAGGGCTGCATCTTCACATACGACTGCCACTGCATTCGGAGTACGTGCGGCCTGCTCCTCGAACAGCGCATGGATCGTCTTGTCACGAGGATAATCTGCCTTGGCTTCGTCCGGCGCTTTCATCAGCCTTGATTTTTCCTGAGGTGTCACGATATCAAGGGATGACAACGGCAGTGCCGGATTGGCTATGGCTTCCCGAATAAGCTGTACAAAGTGGCCTGCCATCCGCTCAGCAGTCTCTTGCTTGTAGATCGCAGTCGCATACTCAAGCGTGCAGTTCAATGCCCCGTCTGCTTCACTCACGGTCAGCGTAAGATCGAACTTGGCAGCCGGATGTACATTATCGTAAGGAGTGAAGCGCAATCCTTCTATTTCTTGTTCTCCCTGCTCGATATTTTGCAGGACAAACATAGTATCAAATAGCGGGTTACGGCTCAAATCACGCTGAAGCTCCAGCTTTTCTACCAGCTCCTCGAACGGGTAATCCTGGTTTTCATAGGCCCGCAGCGCTGTTTCCTTCACTTCCTGCAGATAAGCCTCGAAAGGCTTCTCTCCTTCTGGATAAGTACGAAGTGCCACTGTGCCGACGAACATACCGATGAGGCCTTCGAGTGTCGCATGGGATCTTCCTGCCACAGGTGAACCGACGATGACATCTTCCTGACCTGTGTACTTGTGCAAGAGCGCTGTATAGGCTGCCAGCAGTACCATGAACAGAGTGGAACCCGTTCGGGTAGCCAGCTCCTGAAGTGAAGCACTCAGAGAAGAATCAATTTGGAAGTCGATTCGATCGCCCGCAAAGCTTCGCACCGCAGGACGAACTTCATCTCCTGGCAAATCCAGCACTGGCAAGCTTCCACGGAAAGCATCCAGCCAGTAAGCTTCCTGGGCCTTAAGACGCTCGCTTCCGAGCTGCTCTTGCTGCCATACAGCATAGTCTGTGTACTGGATCTGTAGCTCAGGAAATACGTCCTCCTCTTGGTAGAAGCGGAGAAACTCTTCTATGAGAATATTCATAGAAACCCCATCTGAGACAATATGGTGCATGTCAAACAATAGTAAATGGCGCTCATGTGCAATTCGAATAAGGCTGACCCGCAGCAATGGAGCTACACCTAAATCAAAAGGACGGACAAACTGCTGAAGGGTAGCTCCTGCCTCTTTCTCGCTCAACTCCGCATATTCCACAGTAAACGGAACATCCGTCAGGAGCTGCTGTACAGGTTCACCGTTCACAGTCACAAAACGAGTACGCAACGAACCATGACGATGAATCAGACGACGGAATGCCTGCTCTAGCCGTTCCCGATCCAAAGCTCCCTCAACGGTAAGGATACCCGGCATATTGTAGCTCAGCTCTCCACCTTCCAGCTGACTTAGAATAAACAGTCGTTTTTGGGCCGAGGACAATGGATAATGCTCTCTCGCTCCCGCTGTAGGAATTTCTTCGAAATTCAGCGGTGTATAGCCCTCAATGGCACGAGCCAATCCTTCAATAGTAGGAGACTCGAACACTGCTCTCAGACTAATCTCGCGATTCATTTCCTTGCGAATTCGTGAGACTAGCAGGGCTGCACGCAGTGAATGACCTCCAAAATGGAAGAAATTATCCTTCACTCCCGCGCTCTCTATACCCAGCACCTCTTGCCAGATTTCGGCTAATTGGATTTCCACAGGTGTCCTTGGAGCCTCAGATGAAGCCGCTGCCCATCCACGCTCGCCCTGCAGCGCTTTTCGATCGATTTTTCCGTTCGACGTCAGAGGCATGTCCTCCAGTTGTATGAAGCGGGAAGGGATCATATATCCAGGTAACATCTCCGACAGAACAGCCCGAAGTTCGGATACCTCAAGTTTCTGAGCGGCTTCGAAGTAAGCGACTAGATCTTTGTAGCCGTCTTCGCCCTCTACAGCCATGGCTACGACTTCCTGAACGGACGGCACTCTGAGCATTTGTGCTTCTACCTCGCCCAGCTCGATACGGTAACCACGGATTTTAACTTGGTGATCTATTCGACCTAAGTACTCGATGGTTCCATTCGGTAACCAGCGAACCAGGTCACCCGTCCGATACATACGCTCTCCTGGAGCAAATGGATTGTCCACGAACTTCTCATCCATTAACTCAGGCCGATTATGATACCCCCGTGCTAACCCGATACTCGAAATGCATAGCTCTCCAGCTACACCGACAGGTTGCAATCTAAAATGGTCATCCAAGATGTACACACTATGGTTAGCAATAGGTCGTCCAATAGATACAATATCCGTTGCTTCCTCACTGTCCGGGACAGACCAGATGGTGGTGCATACGGAGTCCTCCGTTGGGCCATAGCCATTAGAGTAACGTACATGCTTCCTCCACTCTTCGATCAACTCGACCGATGCGGCCGATCCAGCGGTTAGCAGGCACCGCAGTGTTGGCAAACGCTCTGGATCAAGGTGGATAGCGTAAGCAGGTGGCAAAGTCGCTACCGTAATCTCCTTATCGTTCATGAACTGCTCGAACAGGGCATGATCTAAAATATCTTGTGTAGAAGGGATGCACAGAACAGCCCCGTGGCTCAGCGCCGTTAAAATTTCCGAAATCGATGCATCAAACGACAGGCTTGCAAACTGAACGATCCGATCCTGCGGTGTAACTTCGAAGTGTGTCCCGTATACGTCCGAAAGGTTTGGTAATCCCCGATGCTCCACTAATACGCCCTTAGGCTGACCCGTCGTACCTGAAGTGTAGATCACGTAAGCCAGATCATCCGGTCCAGCAGTAGCCTCCAAATTCGAGGTATCGGCATCATAGGTCGATGATTCATCCAGCAGCAAAACATTTTCCGTCCATCCGAGATGCTCCAAGAGATGGGCCTGTGTAAGGATTAGCTTCGCCCCGGAATCTTCAAGCATGTAACTGATTCGTTCTTTCGGATACTCTGGGTCGATTGGAACATAGGCACCCCCGGCTTTCATAATGCCGTAGATCCCAACGATCATTTCGAGCGACCGTTCAGCAATCAGTCCCACCAGGTCTCCCGTCTTGATTCCCTGAGTACGGAGCCCTCTCGCCAGTCCATTGGCTTTTGCATTGAGCTCGGCATAGGTCAGACTCTCGTCCTTGAACCAAATGGCAGTCGCGTCCGGCGTTCGTCCCGCCTGTTCCTCCAACAGCCCGTGGAACGTGTTACAGTGCTCGTAAATGCCTTTTGTATTTCCCCATACGTTCAGAATCTGTTCTCTCTCCTGCGGCGTGACTAATTCTAGTGCATCCACGGAAATGGCAGGGTTCTCTACAATTTGTTCCATGAGGTGAACCAGATGGCCCTTGATTTGCTCAATTGTCACTGGGTCATAAACAAGTGCATTGTACTGGAACAGCAATCTCATTTCTTCGCCAGGGAGGACAATTAAATTAAAATCATAATTCGTTTGCTCAAGAAGCTCCGCTTCCTCAATCTCAAAGGCAGCCTCGCCACCACCCAGACGCTCTACCTCCTCCTCCACAGGATAGTTCTCAAACACCATAATGTGGGAGATTAGATCCTGCTTCTGATCCGTCTGAGCCTGAATCTCAAACAACGGGTAGGTGTCATACATATGAGAAGCCATGTATTGTTCCTGCTGCTGCTTCATCAGAACGGTGAAGGGGAGATTCTCCTCTGTCTTCACACGAACGGGAATCGTATTGATGAACAAACCGATCATCCGATCAATGCCCGGAATTTCTGCGGGTCTGCCTGATACTACACTTCCGTACACGACATCTCGGCTACCGTTATAGCGTTGAAGCGCAATGCCCCAGAGGGACTGCAGCAATATATTCATCGTGACATGAGCATCCCTGGCCACCTTTTCAAGGCACCCAGTCAATTCCCTGCTGAGAGGATAATTCAGCTTTTCTGCTATATAGCCTTCTCCCTTATTTGCTCCACCGACTTGAGGTAAAAGTGTCTGCTGCTCGTAACCGGCCAGATATCGGCTCCAATAGTTGGACGCAATTGCTTCATCCTGCTGTTCGAGCCATTCGATATATCGACTGTACGGATGAACCTCTGCCAACTGCGGCTCTCTTCCTTCCAGGAGGGCAAAATAGTGTTCAAATACCTCCTGCGTAATTAACGGAACACACCACCCATCCATGACGATGTGGTGAAAGCTCCATAAGAGACGGAAGCTCTCTTCATCTGTTTGTAAAATGGATACACGGAGAAGCTCGTCTTCAGCCAGGTTGAAGCCCAGTGCTTTGTCCTTAGCACCAAATGTCTTCAGGTAAGCTTCGCGCTGCGATGCATTCATCTCCCGCAGGTCTTCGTACACCAATTTAGCGCCTCTGTGCCGAAATACAACCTGCAGGGGCTCGCTGCCCCATCCGCTGTAAAAGTTCGTACGCAGGATGGCATGACGCTCCACCACTGCATCCAGACTGTGTCCGAAGGCGGCCGGATCAAAGCTACCCTTAAAGTCAAAGGCAGCCTGCTCAAAATAAGCACCTGTATGCGGCTCAAACATATCATGGAACAGCATGCCCTTCTGCATCGGTGTCAGACTATATACATTCTCAATATCGCCTATGTGGCTGGTCTGCTTAGAAAGCTCCTCCAGATCGGCAATGCTTAGACCCTTCGCAAGCACGTCGCTTGGTGTCAATACGGTTTTTTCTTGGGTTACGCAATGCTGGAGAAGTTCTCGCAGGCTTTCTTCAATATATCCAGCGAGCTGTTCCATCGTAGATGACTTATACTGTTTTCCGTTATAAGTAATCGTCAGAGTCAGGGCTCCGTCCGTCACCATACCATTGATATCTAGCGTATAGGCCGGTTCCTCCAACAAGCTTTGGGCGCTTCCAGTCGGATAAGGAGAAATCTGCAACGAGCTCCCTTGCAAATCCTGATCAAATTGCCCCAAATAGTTAAAAGAAATCTCAGGCTGCAAGCTGAAGCTGTCTTCATCCAACTGACTTGCCATCGTTTTAAGCAACCCGTAGCCAATACCTTTGTTCGGAATTCGGCGCAGCCCTTCTTTCACAGACTTGATCAAGGAGGCCACTTCCGGGTTATCCCCCAAGTCTAAAATCACCGGATATTGACTTGTAAACCAGCCTACGGTTCGGGTGATGTCGATATTCGGTATAATCGGCTCACGACCGTGTCCTTCCAGATTCACAGCAACCTTTCCGATGCCAGACCATTTGGATACCGCCATGCCCAGAGCAGTCAATAGCAGATCATTCGTCTCTGTTTGATAAGCACGATGGGCTTTTCTCAACAATTGGTCGGTTTCTTCTAGAGTCCATTGTGCTGTTACTACTTTGCTATCCTGTAAAAGAAGGCTTTCCACAGTCTCATCCTTCGGCAACTGTTCGAAAGGCTGATCCTCCAGCTCTCTCCAATACGCCCGATGAGTCTCCATTTCAGGACCTTCCGAATAACGAGCAAGGGCTTCTCCCCAGTCACGGAAGGAATCCGTCTTCTGCGGGAATATCAGCGCTTGTCCTTGAATCACCTGCTCATAGCCTGCTGCAATATCCTCGAACAAAATCCGCCAGGATACTCCGTCCACCACCAAATGGTGGATCACGATCAGAAGGTGGTCTCCATCCTGACAATGGAAAAGTCCTAACTTCAGCAGCGGACCTTCTGCCAGATTGATACTGCGCTGAATGTCATCCGACAGCGATGTAATGGCTGCAGCCGGATCGGATTCATGCCGTAAATCAGCGGTGAACAGGCTATACAGCTCTCCTTCTTCAAGATCACGATTCCAAGCTTCGTAGCCATGCTCTGTCTGACGGAAAACCATGCGAAGGGCGTCATGATGCTCAGCGAGTTTTCTTAGCACCTGATGCAAGGCCCTTTCTTCAAATCCCTGTTCACGATACAGCATAACCGCTTGATTGAAGTGATGAGGTTCTGCCTGCTTCCGTCCAAAGAACCACTGTTGGACTGGAGTCAAGCGAGTCGTTCCACGCACAACTCCCTGTTCAGCCATATGCACAGCCGTTTGTATTTCCGCGCCTAGCTCGGCAATGGTTGGCGATTTGAACAGCTGCTTCATCTCTAACCGATAGCCGGCCTGCAGTAACCGTGACGACACCTGAATAGCTTTTATGGAGTCTCCGCCCAATTCAAAGAAATTGTCATGGATACCCACCTGTTCGGCACCCAGTACCCCTTGCCAGACAGATGCCAAAGCTTCTTCAGCCGGTGTACGAGGAGCTGTATACTTCCGTCCTGTATGCGCGCCTACTTGAGGAGCTGGCAGAGACCTGCGGTCCACTTTTCCGTTTGACGTTAATGGCATACGGTCCATCTGGATAAAGTAGGATGGAATCATATAGCCCGGAAGTACCTGCGATAGGGAAAGACGTACTTCGCCTGCCGTGAGCGTACGATCCGCCACATAATAAGCGCAAAGCTGCTTCTCGCCAAGCTCATCCGCGCGAACGACCACTACGGCGTCGCTTACCGACTCCACCTTGGCCAGTTGGGCCTCGATTTCAGGGAGTTCGATGCGGTAACCACGTATTTTGACCTGCTCATCAATTCTTCCTTTAAACTCCAAATTACCATCTGGAAGCCAGCGTACCAAATCCCCAGTTCGGTAGCAGGGTTCTCCGTCCTTCACAGGACTAGGGACAAATTTCTCTGCTGTGAGATCAGGACGATTGAGATATCCGCGCGCTACACCTTCACCGCCGACAATGAGTTCACCCCAAGCACCAATAGGCTGTAATTGCAGCGATCCATTGACCACATAAGCGGTCGAATTACTAATTGGACGACCAATCGGCACGCCCCCTTCGGCACGACCTGGAATCTCGTAGGTGGTGGAGAAGGTCGTATTCTCTGTCGGACCATAGCAATTGATAGGGACAAGATCAGGATTAGCCTCGATTACACGATTCATATGAGATAGGGACAGTACGTCACCACCGACTAACAATGCTTTTAGCCCTCTGAACAGGTACTCATCCTGCAGGGAAAGCTGATTGAAAAGCGGTGAAGTAAGCCACAATGTTGTAATCCCGTACTTGGCAATAGCCGCTTTGAGCCTATCAGCAATCAGAATGTCGTCATTCTCTACAAAATAGAGCTGCCCACCGTTAAGCAACGCTCCCCATATTTCGAATGTAGAAGCATCAAAGGCCACGGCTCCTGTCTGCAAAATTCGTGTGGATTCATTCAGCTCCACATAGTTGGTCTCTTTGACCAGACGGACCACGTTCCGGTGTTCAACCATAACGCCCTTCGGTCTACCCGTCGTACCCGATGTATAGATGACATAAGCAAGCCCCCGCGATCCCTGAGCCGTCTCCGGCTGGGCAGGCTCAGCAGCATAAGCCTCTTCACTGCTAAGATCGACAATCGGTATACCGTAGTCTACACTTATAAGCTCGCCCTTTTGCACCAATAATAGCTTGGCGTCGGAATCATCAAGCATATAACGAACCCGATCTTCCGGGTAATCAGGATCGATCGGCACATAGGCTCCACCCGCTTGAAGCACCGCGAGCATACCAATGACCATCTCGATGCTTCGTCCGCCCATCACGGCCACAGGCTGCTCCCTCAACGTTCCCAAACGACGCAGTGTTTGGGCCAGTCGGCTCGCCTTGTCTTGCAATTCAAGATACGTTAGCTGGACATCGCCGAATACAAGCGCCGTCTGCTCTGGTGTACGCTTGACTTGTTCTGCGAACAGCTCATGAATGGTCTTGTCCCTTGGATAAGGAGCCGATGTCGCGTTAAATACTTCAACGATCTGTACTTTCTCCTCCGGTGTGATCATTTCAATCTCGGCCAGTTGCAACTGAGGATTGGCCGAGACTGCATGCAGAACCCGCAGCAAGTGCGTTGCAAGTCGCTCTACACTTTCACGCCGATATAAAGCCGTACTATACTCGAGGCCAAAGGCTAATTTTGAACCCTTCTCCTCTACATTGAGAGACAGGTCAAATTTGGCTGTGACGGTGTCCATCAAGTAAGGAGTAAAGTGCACTCCGTCCATTTCCTGCTCTTCCTGCTCGGTATTTTGTAATACCAATAAGGTGTCAAAGAGCGGATTGCGGCTGACATCACGTCCTACGCCCAGCTTTTCGACCAATTTTTCAAAAGGGTAATCCTGATGCTCAAACGCCTTGAGCGCCGTTTCCTTGATTTCCAGAAGATAATCCTGAAAGGTTTTATCTCCTGCCGGGTAGCTGCGCAAGGCCAGTGTGTTGACAAACATCCCGATGATGCCCTCAAGCTCAGCCTGCGGTCTTCCGGCTACTGGAGAACCTACGACGATGTCCTCCTGTCCTGTATATTTGTGCAGTAGTACCGAATAAGCGGCCAGCAATACCATATACAGTGTAGTACCTGTACGGGATGCAAGCTCTTGTATCGCCTTATTTCCAGACTCATCCAATGTAAAATCAATTCGGCTACCCTCGAAGCTCCGAACTGAAGGTCGTTGGAAGTCTGTAGGCAAATCCAATACCGGCAACTCTCCTTCAAAGGATTGCAACCAATATTTCTCAAGATCTTGCCATTGGTTCTCTGACTGTTCCCGTTGCCATACGGCATAATCCTTGTACTGGATGTGCAGCTCTGGTAGCTGTTCTCCTTGATACAAATGAGTAAGTTCCTCTATCAATATTTGAATAGAAACCCCATCTGAAATGATGTGATGCATATCAAACAGCAACAGATGACGCTCCTCCTGGAGCTTCACCAAGCTAACACGCAGTAATGGAGCCTGGCTCAGATCAAAGGCACGAATAAAGTTGTGAATGAGCGTATCCGTCTCCTCCACCAAAGCCTCTGTGTAGTTCAACGCAAACGGCACATTCCTATGCACACGCTGAACAAGCTCTCCATCCTGCATATAAAAGCCGGTTCTCAGGGATTCATGACGCTGGATCAGTGCCTGGAACGCAGACTCCAGCCGCGTGCGATCCAACGGTCCATCCACTGTGAAGACCCCTGGCATATTGTAGCTGAGCTCTCCCCCGTCCATCTGTCTCAGCACGTATAACCGCTTTTGCGCCGAGGACACTGGGTAAGCTTCGCTTTCCGTTGCCTGTGGGATGGATTCGTACATGGTCGGAATGTGTTTTTTCACAAGTTGCGCCAAGGATTCGACCGTAGGTGACTGAAACACCTCACGCAGCGAAATGCTACATCCCAATTCTTTGTGAATCCGTGAAACGAGCACTGTTGCCCGCAAAGAGTGACCACCAATTTCAAAGAAATTATCTCTGACACCGACACGAGCAACGCCCAAGATATCTTGCCAGATGAGTACCATCTGAGCTTCCACAGCAGTTCTCGGAGCCAAATAAGCCTCACCGGATTGTACGCTGCTTTCAGGAGCCGGCAACGCACGGCGATCCAGTTTGCCATTTGGTGTAAGCGGCATTTGCTCCATCCGGACAAAATAAGAAGGAATCATGTAAGCGGGGAGTTCCGCCGCCAGCTGAGACCGCAATTCCCCCGGTGAAAGATCACTGGAGGCTACATAGTAGGCGCACAGCAATTTTTGGCCCTGTTCGTCTTCCCGTGCGAGGACAATCGTTTCCCGTACGTTCGGAGCCTTGAG
The DNA here is from genome assembly GCF_002894905.1 of Paenibacillus sp. F4. Classification (NCBI taxonomy): domain Bacteria; kingdom Bacillati; phylum Bacillota; class Bacilli; order Caryophanales; family Paenibacillaceae; genus Paenibacillus; species Paenibacillus sp. F4. The sequence continues at coordinate 73,588 of NZ_POVS01000016.1, read as the reverse complement.
AATTTGGGCTTCTACCTCGCCAAGCTCAATTCGGTAGCCGCGAATTTTGACCTGATGGTCGATCCGCCCCAAATATTCAATATTGCCATCAGGCAACCAACGAGCAAGATCCCCAGTTCGGTACAGCCGCTCTCCCGCCCGATACGGATGCTCAACGAATTTCTCAGACGTCAAATCCGGCCGATTCAAATACCCACGGGCAAGACCGTCCCCCGCAATGTATAGCTCTCCCGGAACCCCAACAGGCTGTAGCCGTCTTTGCTCATCGAGAATATAAGCACTAAGTGTGGGGATCGTTCTGCCAATATTGCTTTTCCCCGCTTCAATCTCATGTTCCGTGATTTCCTTATAGGTGACATGAACCGTTGTTTCCGTAATTCCGTACATATTAATCAGCTGTACATCAGGATACTTGACCCGCCAGTTTCTCAGAAGAGATGGACTTAAGGCCTCTCCACCAAAAATGATTTTTCTAAGGCCAAGCTCTGTCGAAGAGTGCGTTAACTCTTCCTGTAGCACCTGATAAAAATACGTCGGCGTCTGATTTAAGATGGTGACTTGGTTGTCTTTCAACAACTCCAGGAAAGCTGCTGGGCTCTTGGCTGTGAGAGATGGAACAATCACCAATTTCCCTCCGTAAAGAAGCGCTCCGTACATCTCCCAAACAGAGAAATCGAAGCAGAACGAATGGAACAGCGTCCACGTATCCTGAGAGCTGAAATCAAATAGATTTTTATCGTTAAAGAGCAGTCGAACTACATTTTTGTGTTCAATCAGCGTGCCCTTCGGCTTGCCGGTCGTACCCGACGTGTAGATAACATAGGCTAGATGGCTTGGTCCCGAAATACTCTCCAGATTGGAAGCATCTCCTGTATACATTGTAGCTTCGTCCAGACTCACAAGCTTTCCGTCAAAAGTGGTGCTCTCCCATAGATGACTTTGGGTGAGCAACAGACGAACACCTGAATCCTCCAGCATATAATGGATACGTTCTTCCGGATAATCGGGGTCAATCGGTACATAGGCACCACCTGCTTTCAAAATGGCCAACATCCCGATGACCATCTCCAAGGAACGGTCAGCCATAATCCCTACGAGCGTATCTGCTCCTACTCCCTCGGAGCGCAAATATCTCGCAAGCTGGTTAGCCTGCTCGTTTAGAGCTAGGTATGTAATGCTCTGCTCTTCCATCTGAACGGCTACGTGATCTGGCGTGCGCTCGGCTTGTTCTTCGAATAAGCCATGGATGGTCTTCTCACGTGGATAATCGACTGCAGCACCTTCCGAAAGAGCCAAAATGGATTGCTCTTCTGGTTCACCCAATAAGTTTACCTCTGCAATAGAAAGCTGAGGTGAATGAATGATCTGCTCGGCGATCGTAAGCAACTGGGAAACCATGTCCTTAACTTCACTGCGTTCAAACAGCTCTGTCCGATAATCGACATCCAGTACCAGTTCGCCTTCATCCAGGATCTCTACGATATGAAGCACGAAATCGTTCACTTCGTCCCCGCAGAAATCATAATCTGTCAAAATACGCACATCATCCAAATCAACCCAATTGATAAGACGATATTCCATTGAAACGCCAAAAAGCCGCTGAATATCCTTGTTCCCATGCATTTCTCTAAGATCCTGAATTAACTGATTGTATGGATATTTCTGATGCCGCAGGACTGACATCTGATCTCTGGCTACATCCTGCAGGAAGCTCAATACATCTATATCCTTTTTGACGTATGTTCTGGCAGCAGCGGTGCTGACGAACATACCTATCTTTTGCTTCTCTTTTTTGTTCCCCCGGTTAGCGAACGAAGTGCCAATCACCACATCCGGCTGATTCGTCATTTTGTGTATGTAGATATACATCGCACCCATGAAGAACTGGAACAAAGAAATCCTATTCTGTTGGCAAAATGCTTGCAGCTCGTGATATAGCACTTCTGGTACGGTAAAATGCTCCCGAACGGCGTGGGTGCTTAAAGATAACGGATTATATGACTTCCAACCCGTAAGCTCAGGCAAATCAGAAAATTTATCCAGCCAGTATGCCTTATCCTTTTGGTATCTGTCAGAAAGTTCGTATGCATTCTCATCTGCAATATATTGAATATACGAGCAATCGTCGCCCAGCTTCGGTTCATTTCCTTGAATTAACTCCATGTAAAATGCTGTTAGCTGATTGCCATAGACCACCATTGATATTCCGTCAGAAATAATATGGTGCATCTTGATATTAATCCAATACTCTTCCTCGCTAATCTTCACAATTAAAAACTGGAAGAGCTCAGAATCCAGCAGGGGCAAGGGTTTCCTTTTGTGTTGCTCAAGTAAGGCTTCCACCTCAGATACACTTTCATAGTGGCTAAGATCGAGGCACTCCAACTGTCTCTCTTCATAAGGAACGACGTACTGCTGAGGCACTCCATCCACTGAGGTAATACGGATGCGGAATGCATCATACTGTTTGATAATCAAATTAATGGACTGCATAAAGGCAGCAATATTGATATGCCCCTTCATCTTAGCTGTACCGGAAAGCTGTGACACTGACGTATCTGGGTAGAGTAATTCGGTATACCATATACGCTTCTGCGCATTTGTTAAATCATATAACTGCATGTCATTCATCTCATTCACTCCTATTCCATGATGTGAATATCCTCCCGCTGCACCTGGCAGTCAGGAGGACAAAAGGACAGTTTAACGTGCGCTTCCACCCCGTCATTGATCCAGTGAAACGATTTCTTCCGCCTCAACCACCAATCGATCCCCTACGGAAGCCCGACCGCTTCCGAGAATATAGCCCCGCCGACGCTTGATCACTTCAAAATAGAGATCAATTCGGTCTCCAGGCTTGGCCAAGCTGTGGAATCGAATTCCATTGAGGTTAGTCAGGTATGAAATGCCTTTTTTATCAATCGCAGCGAATGCCGCTAATTGTGCAAGCGACTCCACAATCAACATAGGAGGCATGTATGGGTTAGTGTCAGTAATGAACCACTCACTCCAGGTGACAAGCTTGTATCCCTTCGCCCATTGCGACGTTTCGTACCCGGTCACGCCATCCAACAGAAGAAATGGGTACCGGTGCGGAAGCACATCCGGGATATGGATTAGCTCTTCGCTCACAGGCTTATTCCCCTTCCCACTTGCGAACAGCAAGGCAGACGTTGTGCCCTCCGAAACCAAATGAATTGCTAATCGCCGCGCGGACCTCGCGTTCCTGATATACATGCGGCACAAAATTCAATTCAGGAGCTTCAGGATTATCGCAATTGAGTGTCGGTGGTACTTTGCTGTGAATCATGCTCTGCACAGTCGCAATTAATTCGACTGCCCCTGCACCGCCCATTAAATGACCAGTCATGGATTTAATAGACGATATCGCCAAACGGGGGGCATGCTCCCCGAATACTTTTTGAATAGCATTAATCTCCATACGATCATTAAATGGCGTACTCGTACCGTGGGCATTGACATAGTCGATTTCCTGCGGTGTTAAGCCGCCATCCTGCAGTGCGATGTTGATCGCTTCTGCCGGACCGGAGCCAGAGGGATCTGGAGCCGTGATATGATACGCATCAGTTGTGCATCCGTAACCCACAACTTCGGCCAGAATGGTGGCTCCGCGGTTCAAAGCATACTCCAACTCCTCCAGCACCAAGACTCCTGCTCCTCCACCGATGACGAATCCATCGCGATCCACATCAAACGGACGACTAGCCTTCTGCGGCTCTTCATTACGTCTGGAGAGAGCATGGATATTCGCAAAAGATGCCAGATCAAGCTGACTAAAATTGGCTTCTGCTCCACCGGCAACCACGACATCAGCCGTGCCGTACTGGATCGTACGTAATGCCTCACCAATGGCATTACTTCCTGTGGCACAAGCCGTAACCACAGCAAAAGAAGGCCCCTTGGCCCCAATAGCAATGGAGATTTCACCAGGTGCTGAATTAATCATCATCGAGGAAACAAAATAAGGAGAAACTCTTTTGGGACCAAGCTTTGTTAATTTCCCATAGTTCTCCTCTATAACGTCGAGGCCGCCTGCTCCAGAGCCGACGATAACCCCCACGCGACTTGCATTCCGCTCATCAATCACTAATTTTGATTGCTCCACTGCCTGGCGGGCAGCTGCCAAAGCAAACTGAGTAAACTGTGCCACTTTATTAGCTTCCTTCTTGCTCATATATTGCAATGGGTCAAAGCCCGTAACCTGTGCACCGATCTTTGTCGGAATGTCCACTGTATCGAAAGCAGTGACAGGTCCGATTCCGCTTTTTCCTTCCAACAGTGAATTCCAGAAATCCGTAAGATTAAGCCCGACCGGCGTTACAACTCCCTGTCCAGTCACTACAACACGTCTTCTCACTGTATCCACGTCCTTCGTTGAAATTAATTCTTGGAAGCCTGTTGCTCGTAGAGAGGAAAGTCGCCATACACATGACTGATTTTTTCATGCACATCCGCAAGATCAGCATATACCTCGACGACCACAAGCTTGTTCTCCTGATACTTTTGCCAAGCAAGCTGAAGCTGTTCCCGTGCCTCTCCCTTACTCCGAATTGCAAGGCTTTCCACAAACTCGTACTGAGGAATTTGAATTCCTGTCTTGGCCGCCTCAGAAACAAACGGGAGAGACTGCCCTGTGAGATGCTTATAATTCATCTGATTCTGTAACCAACCATACCCACCATTATTGAGTACGAGATAGATTAACGGTATTTGATACTCCACCGCCGTCATAAAATCCGAACAGAAGAGATTGAACGCACCGTCACCTACAAGTGCCACTACTGGACGTTGTGTCGCCACGCTTGCCCCCAGAGCAGCCGCCGCACCGAATCCAAGACTTGTTTGATCACTAGGAACAATCGAAAGAGAGCCGTGGGCAAAGCGAAAATATGGATAAAAATAGGACCACATATCCTGCAATCCATTCTCCTGAAGAAGCACCAGATTTTCAGGGAACTCCGTCTGAATCATATCCAACAGCTCAGGAACGTGGATTCCAGGGGTCTTTTTCAGCTCTTCCAGATAAATAGCCCTGTGAGAAAAAGCCTCCTGTTTACAACTCCTAATCGTTTCAAGCCACACTCCATCAGGCTCCTGCCCGCGCCGTTCAAGCCACTGCTCCACCGCTTCATATCCATCACCAAGCACCTTGATACCCCTGTATTCGTGTGCAAAATCCTCCAGATTTACATTGACTTGAATCAAAGGTGTATCCTGTAGCAAAATATCCCACTCGAAAGTAGCCGTTTCTTCCAAACGACTGCCCAGTGTGATTACCACATCAGATTCCTTCCAGATTTGTCTTAGACTAAGATCCGTATAGAGTCCCGCAACACCACAGAAGAGTTCGTGGTCTTCATTAACAACACCCCGTCCCGAGGCGGTTGCGAACAAGGCCGCTCCATGTTGGTTAGCAAACCGCTCAATCACATCACCTGTACCTGACTTCATTCCGCCTCCGACTAGAATGAGTGGCCTGCGGGCGTTCTCAATAATTCCCCACGATGCATCCAACTCCCGACGAGACGGAGAGCACGACAGCTTTTCTGGTGGGGTAAACTGAAACCCTGTTGGCACAGGCTGGTCCATCAGGTTTTCAGGGAGTTCGATATAGACAGGACCCGGTGCTCCATTGATAGCCAAAAAGGCAGCCCGCTCCATCGCCCATACAAGCCGATCCACATGCTCGACACGATAAGCCCATTTTACGAGCGGCTTCACGAGTGAGATTTGATCGGCTTCCTGAAAGGATCGGGTACCCAGCTTGTCTCCTCCGGTACCAAGCGCCAGAAGCAGGAGCGGAGCGCCCAGGTTTTTGGCTTCCAACAGCCCTGTGAGTGTATTACTGAGCGCAGGGCCTTTCCCCACAACACACACGGACATCTGGTTGGTGGTGAGCGCATAACCTGCTGCCATGAACACAGCATTACGTTGATCTTTACACAGAATAAAATCCATACCGGATGAGGGGAGTGACGATACGATTTTGAGATCATCACTTGGTAATCCAAAGAGATGCTGAATCCCAGCCGATTTTAAGTACCCAATGATGGCATCCCAGGGAAAGAAGCTCGCAGTCATACCAAACTCCTCTTTTCCGACAAATATTCTGCGACAATTTCTGAAATCAAGATCGGCTTCGAAATGAGCTTGAAATCATAAAAAATATAGTTCGACATCGTGCCGTAGCCACCAAAAGGCTTATTGCCTTGATCCACATCCTCAAGCGTCTGATTAATGGTCAATGTGTGCTTCTTTCGTAGAACGTCAGTCAGGTGCTCCGATCCGTATAAGCTGCAACCCATTGCACGTTCACTGAAATAACTGGAGGAAATACGTTTGATCAATTGCTCGTCGTCTTGGTAGCTAACTACATTGAAGACTGGCGAAAAATACTCAATAATCTCCAAATTCTGATCCAATTCACTATATACAACCGTTGGCTCCATCTTTTTTGTACGGAAATCAATGCCGCCGCCGTAAATAATAAACTTATCGTTCGTATTGAAATATTCGGAAACCGAATATAGCGTGTCTTTATAGAATATAGGGGTATAGTTTGCGTTCGGATCATCGTTGGCACCAAACACGAGTTGGTCAAGCTGTTGAATCAGCAGATCTTTGAAATGCTCACTCACATCTTGATGTACCAGAATGATGTCGGGGCCTAGGCAGTCTTGTCCAGAGTTGAACAATCTCATTCGAATCACATCGGTAACCGCCAGCTCCAGATCTGCATCAGGCCCGATGATGAAAGGATTTAGCCCTTGTCCGTAAAAAATGTAGAGCTGATCTTTTCGAATCTGTTTTTTGATCTTCTCTGCATTGGTATAGCTCCCGGTGAACACCACAATATCAGCTGGCATAACGGAATTCTCCATAAACACCTTCTGGCTAACTTTACGAATATAGATGGGTAATCCATGTACAGCCTGAAGCTTTTCATGCAGCATGTTGACGTACTCGTTTACGTGAGAAGAAGGGCGAAAGTCTATATTTTCAACGTACAGGGACGGAATCAAGAGGTATAATGCATAGGAGTACAAAATGACGTTGGAAGGCATGAATACAGCCATAGATCGTTGCCAGCTTGGCTGATAGGTCTGCACTTCTTGCAGAGCACCTTGAAGTGTGAGGATCGTGGAGTCAATTTCTGCATTAGCAGCCCGATAGGATGAAAATTGCGTGAGAATATCCATCACTTCCTGCCGATTTTCAATCAAATAATTGAGGCATTTCAGAATAGATTCATGCCTTTTCAAAAACAGTGTGTTTTCTGCCAACTCTGGATTTATACTCATGGCACATTCTCCCTTTCCTATATGCGGTTTTGGTAAATATTTTGCTATACTTTGCGAGAAGCAACTTTCTCCAGGGCAATACGCTCCATCTCCAGACGATCTACTTTTCCATTGCGATTTAAAGGAAAATGGTCGAGCGGAAGCAAAAGATCGGGAAACATGTATGAAGGGAGTACACGATTTATTTCTTTGCGGAGTACAGACAAGGCTTGCGAGGATTCACCTTCGATGAATGCAACAAGCAATGTCCCTTTAGCCTCATCCTCCAAGGTGATCACGCAGGATCGGTAACCAAGCGAACCAATCCGGTCCTCAATATAGACCGGAGATACCATGTAGCCCATCCGGTTGACCGTCTTACCGCTGCGACCAATGACATACAGCATTCCGTCATCCAGATAGCCGAGATCCCCCGTCTTGAACCAGCCGTCCTGTAGAACGGATTGCGTCAGGTCTGGACGATTCAAGTAACCTTCCATGCATCCAGCACTGCGTATCCACACTTCGCCTACGATACCGTCTGCCTGCTGGTTGCCTGCAGAATCTAGTATTTTCAAATCCACACCAGGTAATGGTAGGCCACAGCCCTTCGGACACTCTAGCGTGCCCAGCGTAACGTTGCCCAGTTCAGAAAGGCCGTAACCATTCAGCAGGGGCTGTCCAAATATGTTGTTAAATTTCTCTTCTAGATCTTGGGTAAGTGGAGAACCGCCTACGCACCACATGCGCACCGGAGCTTCCTTGACCATTTCCAGTTGTTCGGGTTTTCGGTTTAGCATACGCAACAAGGTGTAAAAAGCAGAGGGGTTAGCGTCTACGACCGTCGCCCGGTCTTTCGTAATACTTGCAATGACGCTCCAGAGGTTTTTGGGATTGCAGATGATGAGAGAACATGAGGTTAACCACCAGGAGAAAATAAGTGAGATTCCATAAAAATGAGAAAAAGGCACAACGGGGAGCATATGGTCAGACGGTAGGTAGTTCATGGCGTGTATGGAATGCCTGATATTCTCCATAAAAGCTGAACCAGCTTTCACGATTCCCTTGGGTTTTCCCGTCGTACCTGAAGAATACAGAATGAGCGCATCTGACCTCTCGCACCACTTATTAAAGTCGAGGGCTTCAAGCTTTGGCTCTCCCACCCAATCCGGGTGTACTGCTTCTTCTTGAATCAGATCTTGAATCAGAATAACGAGAGCATGAGGAAGTTCTAAATCGGAATCCGTAAGGATGCAACAGGCACCCGCTTCATCATAGATTTGGGCAACCTCATCGAGCACAGTCTGCTCGTCCACCACAGTCACCGAAACAGCAATATTACACAGGGAAAACAGAGACACAACAAACCAATAGGAATTGGCCGCTTTCAGAATCACTCTACCGTCTTCGGGAATTCCTCTGAGCGTCAACATCCGGGAGAAGATCGTAACGTCTCGCTCCAGACGCTCCCTAGTCATAATTCCTTCAGGTGAGATAATACGGCAATCCGTATGCGTAATAAGCACAACGTTCCCTCCTTACATCCCCGTAATATGGTATCCAGCATCTACATGGATAACTTCACCCGTAATGCCTCTCGATAAATGGGAAAATAGGAATAACGCCGTATCTCCGACTTCTGACGTATCAACCGTCTTGCGTAGGGGCGTAGTTTCTTCAATATGTTTGAGCATTGTGTTAAAATCTTTAATGCCATAGGCAGCCAAGGTCCGTATCGGACCAGCGGAAATCGCATTTACGCGAATGCCATATGTGCCCAGATCATTCGACAGATAGCGCATGCTGGCTTCCAGTGAAGCCTTCGCCACACCCATAACGTTGTAATTTTTGATCGCTCGTTCTGCGCCAATATACGTCATGGTGACGATACTTCCACCCTCTGTCATCAGTGGGTATACTCGACGGGATACAGCAGCCAGAGAATAGGCACTGATTTCTTGTGCAACGGCGAATCCCTCGCGAGAAGTGTCAACGAACAAGCCATCCAAATCCTCAGCCTTAGCATAGGCGACACTGTGAAAGTAACCATGCAATACGCCTACTTTTTCTTTTAGAAAATCTGCCAATGCATCAAGCTCTTCATTGCTTTGTACATTACAAGGACAGACCAGTGCTCCCGGAATGGTTTCAACGAGCTTTAGTACCCGCTCTGCAACCCTCTCATTTTCGTAAGTAAAAATGAGCTGTGCTCCTTCAGCAGCTAAAGATTGAGCTGTCCCCCAGGCAATACTCCTGTTATTAGCCACGCCCATAATCAAAATGTTCTTACCGCTCAGTAGTACTGCCACAGAAACCACCTTTCTTTTTTACATTTTTAAACAAAATAACAACTTAATTGCGTATGTCTACATTTATAGACATATGTAATCTTTCCTGGAATATTATCGCGTTAATTGCCAAACTTAGATAGGCGACGTTTTAGGCAAATCACAAAATTTATTTTAAAATTTGTGTGAATGGGTAGAACACTACTCCGCAGTTGAGTTCAGCTGGAATCCCGAGACCAATTTTTTAAAATTCCAAGCACTTCCATACTAGACCCATAAATTCGTCTTACAACGATCCTTCTTACTAAGGCCTGGAAAACACAACGTGTATGCTGTCTGTCATCCCACAAGAAATAGTTGTGTTGCTTCTGTTGGTCTGTGTTCAAATCGAAAGGAATACATGTATGTGAAAAAAGGTAGCGAGGCAAAAACAAGGTGACTGTCAAAGCGAGTTAAACATAAAATCCGCATATTTTTGTAAATTTTTACATTCCGATGACGGAATCACCCACCTACCGGAAGTAACCACTTCATTTTCACCAACAATGACTCTTCCGATTTGAACATCCTGAGTGACCAGCCAGATATCATCTAAGTGTAAGCCTTAACCTTTATAAACTACGCTTTTGTTTTTTGGGAGCTAAAGTATAGCTGAAGGAGACAACAAAGTCGATTGCCAGAACAATTGCCCATGTTTGCATAATGCCCTCCAAAGACATCGTACGCTGAGGATCATCAACATACACAATGATGGCGAGCAACAAAGCATTACCTATAGCCCAACCCAAAAGGTGAAGCAACCAACCTATCCGTTCCCCTTTTGCATGAGCAGCACCATACTTGCGTTCAGGCTTGGGTCCCTTACCAAACCAATGGGAGAACCGTACATCCGCCCACTTAATTAACCTATGACCAAATGCTACTGTAATACCAAAATAACAGGCCGCCAAGCCAGTAGCAGTCGTAATCTCCATGCCACTTTTCACCGTGATGAACACCGCAATCAGTAACAGGATATCAATAATGGGGGTAAATAGTAAAAGAAGACCGCCTAACTTCTTCAAGCCAAACATATACCTTGCGATCAAGCCTGCAACAACAAAAACCCAAAATAAAACTTCAGCACTAATAATAAATAAATACATAATAGATGATTCCTTTCAAATTAGAAATTGGTATTTATCTCAACTATCCCCCTTTCATGCCCACTATCATACAATATTATACATAATATTCCTAGTATTTTGTCTATAATTACATAAAAGGAAACAAATAGCCGTTTTTTCTGCGAAAAACAGTATCTGTTCAGATCATTTCGTTTTGTTCTCAAAATGGGCATTTTACATGATATGCTCCCCATAAAGAATGATGATGATCTGAAATAAAAAAAGATGTACCTATGCTAATCAGCACGGGTACATCTTTTTTACAGATACATTATCCAATTACAATATGCCCTTCGGGACGACGGTACAATGTCTTGGTCGAGCGTGGACGAATGGCATAGGCAATCGTAAGAGGACCAATTCGACCAATAAACATGGTCACACAAATAATCAACTTGCCTGCATCAGACAATCCTGGCGTCACTCCTACGGACAAGCCTACCGTTCCGATTGCGGAAGCAGCCTCAAATGCCAGGGAGAGAAATGGGGCATCCTCTGTCATTAAGAGCAGTATAACCACAATCGAGAATATAAATAGGGCTAGTACAATAATGGTCAGCGCCCGCATCATGATATCTTTGGGGACCCTATGACGGAAAAACACGATTTCCTTCTGTCCTCGCATGACGGCGATTAGCGCACCTACCATAAGCAGAAACGTAGTCGTTTTAATTCCTCCTCCCGTGGAGCCCGGAGAAGCACCGATAATCATCAGCAACATAATAAAAAACTGACTTGCCTGCCTTAACCCGCTGATATCGACTGTGCTCGTACCTGATGATCTCGTGGAGACCGATTGAAAGACAGCTCCATATACTTTGCCTTCCCAGTTCAGCGCGCCCAAGGTTCGTGCATTGGTAAACTCAAAAACAAATAAAACCAGCGCACCAATCACAATGAGCACTCCCGACACGCTAAGCACCATTTTGGAGTGTAGAGACAGTCTCCGGGTACGGCGAAAATCGAACAGATCGCTAAGTACAAGGAAACCCAAGCCTCCTGATATAACGAGCACAGATGCAATCATATTGAAAACAAAATCTCCAGCATACTGTTGGAAGCTAGTCCCAAACAGATCGAATCCTCCGTTATTAAAGAGGGATACGGAATGGAATATTCCATAATAGATTGCTTGTCCGACAGGCATCTCTCGCATCCACCGCAAAGCTAAGACGACGGCAGCTATCGCCTCAATGGTAAAAGAAAAGATCAGCACCTTGCGAATAATACGCACGATCCCTTCCATGCTATCGGCATTAATAGCCTCCTTAAGCAGCAACCGATCCTTTAACGATAATCGCCGCCCCAACAACAGCGCAAACAAGGTCGCTAAGGTCATAAACCCCAGCCCGCCTAGCTGCATCAGCACCAAAATGACGGTTTCGCCAAACATCGTATATGTTGAATCGACGTCAACAACGACCAGTCCTGTGACACAAGCGGCTGAGACGGACGTAAAAAGCGAATCAATCCAATGCGGAGCATGACCACTATGATTGGCAACAGGAAGCATCAGTAGCAAAGTACCCAATGCAATAATCAATAAATATCCGATGACCAATATAAAAGGAGGCGATGCGAACCGACTAAGCTTGACGCTGCGTTTCATTAGAGTATTCTCTCCATCCGTTCTTATGAAAAAGAGGAACAAGACACGGGAAACCCGGCTGATCCTCTATATTCATAATGTTATGTTATTCTACTGTTGGTTACGCATATGCGGGAAAAGCAGCACATCGCGAATGGAAGGCGCATCTGTCAGCAACATAACCAAACGATCGATGCCGATGCCCAGTCCACCTGTTGGTGGCATCCCGTATTCCAAGGCGCGGATAAAGTCATCATCCATTTCATGCGCCTCGTCGTTACCGTGCTCACGTTCCAGCAATTGTGCTTCAAAACGTTGACGCTGGTCGATTGGATCATTCAGCTCAGTGAACGCATTCGCATGCTCACGAGCAACCACGAACAGCTCGAAGCGATCCGTAAACCGCGGATCTTGTTCGTTTTTCTTGGCCAACGGCGAGATTTCAACCGGATGTCCAGTAATAAAGATCGGTTGAATAAGCGTTTCCTCTACGAACTGCTCAAAGAATGCATTCAGGATATGGCCAAATGTCATATGCGGTTCAACCGGAACTTTATGCTCTTTCGCAAGACGATGAGCTTCTTCATTACTCATCTGCACGCTAAAGTCTACGCCTGTTACTTCTTTAACAGCATCCACCATGGAGACTCTGCGCCATTGCGGCGTCAGATCCACTTCCTGGCCTTGATATTGAATGTGCTGTGTGCCCAGTACTTCCTGCGCAATATGTGCAACCATGTTTTCCGTCAATTGCATGATATCTTTATAATCAGCATACGCTTCATACAGCTCAATCATCGTAAACTCAGGGTTATGGCGGGTCGAAATACCTTCATTACGGTATACACGCCCGATCTCATATACTTTCTCCATTCCGCCGACAATTAGTCGTTTCAAATGGAGTTCAATAGCAATACGCATATAAAGCTGCATGTCCAATGCATTATGGTGCGTAATAAAAGGCTTCGCCGCCGCCCCGCCAGCAATGGAATGTAATGTTGGGGTTTCAACTTCCAAATAGCCGAGCGAATCGAGATAACGACGCATGGATTGAATAATACGAGACCGTGTAATGAACGTTTTTTGTACTTCAGGGTTCATAACCAAATCGACATACCGTTGACGGTAACGCAATTCAACATCCTTCAGGCCATGATATTTCTCTGGTAATGGATACAAGGATTTGGACAAGACCTCAATATCCAGTACTTTGATTGTCGTTTCGCCTGTTTTGGTCTTAAAGAGCACACCCTTAACACCAACAATATCGCCCAGATCCAAAATACCAAATGCTTTATATTTGGATTCAGGTACCGTATCTTGACGAACATAAATTTGAATACGTCCGCTGAGATCCTGTATATGAGCAAAGCTGGCTTTTCCCATCACACGTTTAGCCATAATACGGCCTGCTATGCTAACTTCAATATTCTTTTCTTCCAGTTCTTCCTTAGTCAAACTGTCATACTTGCTCAGTAGTACGCCCGCTTCAGCTGTGCGTATGTATTTGCGTCCAAAAGGATCAATGCCCAGTGAGCGAAGCTCGTCCAATTTGGCACGACGAATTTGCAATAATTCACTTAATTCCTCGCGATTTTCTTGTGATTCCTGGTTAGTAGTTTCATCCGACATGGTGCTAAATCAGCTCCTTCAATATGAATAGACGGGCCGGGGTCCGTCCGGGTGTAGAGAAAAAAAGCTTCCACAAGGAAGCTTTTACATTAAATTCCAAAGTCCGTGTCTTATTTCTTGATATCCACGATTTTATATTGAATAACGCCTGCTGGAACGGTGACATCCACGACAGTTCCCTTTTTCTTACCGAGAATTGCTTTGCCAACCGAACTTTCATTCGAAATCTTGTTCTGAAGCGGATCGGATTCAGCGGAACCTACGATAGCATACTCTGTAATATCTCCGAATTCCAAATCTTCAACGGTCACAGTTGCGCCTACTCCCACAACATCGGTGTCAATTTCATCACTATTGATAATGCGGGCATTGCGTAGCATCTTTTCCAACGTAATTACACGACCTTCAATAAAGGCCTGCTCATTCTTCGCATCCTCATATTCGGAGTTTTCACTAATATCTCCGTATCCGATGGCTACCTTAATCCGTTCAGCCACTTCGCGGCGTTTGACAGACTTTAAGTTCTCAAGCTCATCTTCGAGCTTTCTAAGACCTTCCTGTGTCAGAATGACTTCTTTATCGCTCATCTTAACCGATTCTCCTGTCATGGGAAAAGTTTAAAAGTGCATCGGAATGCACGCTTTCAAAACATAATATGCCACTCTGAGGGAATGAGAACATTTCCTGCTGTTGTCTTGAGAGCTGCACACAATTTGTAGCATACATCAAGATTTTATACTGAACGATTATAGGGCAAGCAATTGGAAAAGTCAATCGCGTGCACAGGCCGGAACAGCTTCCTTATTGCGCAACAGCAGCAGGAGAAGCAGCGCTTGTAGAAGGCTCATCGTTATCTACCATGTGCAATTGAGATACAAATTGATCCAAAATGCGTACCATATCGTCGCGCTTTGTTTCTTCCATAATGACATCCTTAATACGTGCCGAACCTTTAAACCCTTTGAGGTACCAAGCCAGATGCTTACGCATTTCACGGACAGCTACTGCTTCACCCTTCAATGCAACCAGACGATCCATATGCAGAATGGCAATACGAATTTTTTCTTCCGGTGAAGGATCGGGCAACAGCTCGCCCGTTTGCAGGTACTCAATCGTACGGTAGAGCATCCACGGATTCCCCAGAGCACCACGTCCGATCATAACGCCATCACAATTGGTCAAATCCAGCATACGGCGGGCATCTTCCGGTGATGCCACATCACCGTTTCCAATTACAGGAATGGAAACTGCTTCTTTAACTTCTTTTATAATATCCCAATTCGCATGTCCCGTATACAGTTGCTCCCGTGTACGGCCATGTACGCTAACGGCCTGACCTCCGGCACGTTCAACAGCGCGAGCGTTCTCTACGGCATAAATATGCTCGCTATCCCAACCAATACGCATTTTCACGGTAACCGGCTTGCTTACCGATTCCACTACCGCCGATACCATTTCATAAATCTTGTTTGGATCGAGCAGCCAACGAGCACCTGCGTCACATTTGGTCACTTTGGGAACCGGGCAGCCCATATTGATATCAATTATATCTGCATTCGTTTCCTGATCTACCACCTTCGCTGCTTCCACCAAAGATTCGCGGTCGCCTCCGAAAATTTGCAAGCTAAGCGGCTTCTCGCGTTCATCTACAAACAGCATCTCACGTGTACGCTTGTTGCCATGAATGATGGCTTTATCACTAACCATCTCTGCACATACCAAGCCTGTACCGAATTCCTTGGCGATCAAGCGAAAAGCAGGATTGCACACGCCTGCCATTGGTGCCAAGACGACTTGGTTTTTCATTTCAATGTCGCCGATTTTCAACATATCCGTTCACCCCTTTATTCCTTCTTTTATATCGTATACTTATCGTCATTCCGTCAGTTCCCGGACTTCAATTTCTAGCGTTTGGGCGATGATGTTCAGCATGTCTGGGTCTACTGTACGATTGCCTCGCTCCACAGCACCTAATACAGTCAAAGATATACCAGTACGTTCTGCCAACTCCTGCTGTGTGAACCCTTTTAACTTCCGAAAGGCGCGGAGTCGTTGCGCCAGCTGCATGTTTTCCAAAGCTGTATGCCGTCCTTTCCATCCACAGAATTCAATGCAGTATGCACGATACTGTACAGACCGGACGGATCTTGGGTCGGAACGATGTCAGCCAAAGGAACCAGCACAAAAGCACGCTCCAACATACGAGGGTGAGGAAGCTCCAAATCCGGTGTAGCCAGTTGCGCCGCTCCCATCCATAACAAGTCCAGATCGATGGATCGTGGACCATTAGGAATATGTCTTACTCTCCCCAGACGACTCTCCACCTCCAGCATATATACCAGAAGCTCCTCTGGAGCAAGAATTGTAGATACGGCTACCGTCATGTTCAAAAAAGAAGGTTGATCCAGATACCCAACAGGCTCTGTTTCATACAGGCTGGAGCACCGTATTACCCGTATACCTGGATGTTCGTCCAGCGCCGTAATGGCTTCATACAGGGTATGCTCGCGCTCCCCCAAATTAGCCCCTAAAGCAATATAAGCCTCTGATGCCTCAGAGGTCGAATGTGCATTCATGTATCGTTCCTACTTTCTTGCGCGATAAAGCTCAACCGTCACGCCTTGAAAATGAATATCAAACGGCGGATGCGGCTTCGTGACTTTGACAGTCAGTGCATTGACACTAGTATAAGTGTCCAGTAGGGAAGATGCAATACGTTCGCCCAAAGCTTCAATCAATTGGTAAGATTCCTTTTCTACAATATCTTTAACGGTGTAATGTACCTCGGCGTAATTAACCGTTTTGTCCAAAGCATCCTGCTCACCCGCTTCACGCAGATCAAGCTCCAGTTCCAAATCAATATAAAAACGCTGTCCCAGCTTGCGCTCCTCTGGAAAAACACCATGATATCCGTAATACTCCATACGATGCAAAACCATTTTATCCATCGTGGGTAGACCCCCTGTTTTTTATTTCAATTTTTTATAATAAATTTCTCTCTAAAAATACAGTGACTTTATGGCGCGTTGTAGCGGAATGAAGGATTTGAATCCGAAGAAGCGGAGCGTTCGCCTTTGCAATCGCAGGATCAAATCATTCATGAAGCGTCTTCTAACCACCATAACTCAGTGCATTTTTAGACCCGTACACCATCGCATCACACATACGTACGGTGCGCTTGATTTGTGCCACATCATGTACACGCACAATCTGGCACCCTTGAGCAATGCCAAAAGCAACAGTAGCCGCCGTGCCCTCCACCACATCATTCACAGGCAAATCCAGTGCTGTACGAATAAATCTTTTGCGTGACGTAGCCAATAACAGTGGAAAGCCTAGCTGACTCAATGTATCGAGAGAAGTCATGGCATGGATATTTTCATCATAATCCTTGGCAAAACCGATGCCTGGGTCTAAAATGATCTGTTCCTCACGTACCCCCGCATCCAGCGCTAATCGGATACTCTCTTTTAAATCAGACAGCATATCAGAAACCAAATCACTATAGTTACGGTCATGACGATTATGCATCAAAATGACCGGGCAATCGAATTCCGAAGCTACACGTGCCATATCAGGGTCTGCCTTAAACCCCCACACATCATTAATGATATGTGCGCCAGCCTCGAGTGCCTTTCTGGCTACTTCGGCTTTGTAAGTATCTACAGATAACGGAATGTGCGGTGCGATACGATGAATGGCCTCGACGACCGGTATGACCCGAGCCAATTCCTCTTCCACACCTACCGGATCATGACCCGGACGGGTAGACTCCCCACCAATGTCAATGATATCGGCTCCATCTTCCACCAGCTTCAATGCATGTAAAACAGCAATCTCAGGACTATAATGTAATCCTCCATCGGAAAATGAATCCGGGGTCACATTCAGTATACCCATGATCTGTGTGGAATGTCCGAGCGTAAGCTCGGCATCCCCCATTCGGTAACTACGTTGATAAAGGGTCGGTATGTTCACTTGATCCCTGCTTTCTGTCTATAATCGTGCAACAGCAAAGCTGTTATGGACCTGGGCTGCGTCAAGGGAACCGATACATGGTTCGTTGCTCCTCCCGGCTCCAACAACAAATCCACGGGCCGTATTTCTTGTATAGAGTTGGTCATAAAAACTTCATCAGCCTGTTTCAGCTCGTCCCAGCGGTACAAACCTTGCTTACAAGGAATGTCTCGCAGATGCGCCAGCTCCAAAATGAATTCACGCGTAATGCCTGGCAGAATTCCTGTAGACAAGTCAGGGGTATACAGCGTATTATTCCGCACAAAAAACAGATTGCTGACCATTCCCTCCGCCAGAAAACCATTGGCCGTAAGCATCATTCCTTCAGCCTTATAACGGACAGCCTCGGCATACTGCTGAAGTTCCCGCTTCGCAAGAATATTATTCATATAATGGAGCGACTTTAAACGAACCTCACCCTCTGGAGTGTTTCTGGGGGTTCGCAACAACTGAAGCGCCGATGGGGAAGTGGATTGCCCGGTTTGTGCATTGGTAGAGGGCAACGGTTTCGCAAACAAAATATGGTTGGGGCGCGTATAGTCACCCGTCGGCAAACCTAGCGCCTCTTCACCCGCTGATACGGTGTAACGGATATAGGCTTCATCCAGTCCATTCGCCACCATCAGATGTTGGATGTGTCTCGTAAGTTGCTCCTCATCCGGTTGAAAAGGAATGCCGAGCATTCGGCAACCTTCCTGCAGTCGATGCAGATGTCGATCCAGCAAGAATGGGACACCCTTGTAGGTGCGGAATGTTTCAAACAAGCCCATTCCGTATAAAAAGCCGTGATCACTTACGTGAATCACGGCTTTTGCGGCTTCCGTGAGGACGCCATTGACTCCGATATATTTCATGAATCAGACGCCTACCTTGCGTTTTAGGAAATTGCGTAATAATTGATGTCCGTAATCCGTAATAATGGATTCTGGATGGAACTGTACTCCTTCTACGGCAAATTCTTTATGCCGCAAACCCATAATTTCACCTTCTGCGGTTTCAGCGGTAATCTCTAAACACTCAGGCAGACTCTCGCGTTCCACCAGCAATGAGTGATACCGGGTTGCTGTGAACGGAGAAGGCAAGCCCTCAAATACCGACGTATTGTGATGAAGAATCGGTGATGTTTTACCGTGCATGAGTCGTTCAGCCCGGATAACCTTACCGCCAAAAGCCTGTCCGATGGCCTGATGACCGAGGCAAACGCCAAAAATCGGAATGCGACCTTTAAAATGGCTGATCACATCCAGTGATATCCCTGCCTCATTCGGCGTGCATGGACCCGGCGAGATCAAAATATGCTCTGGTGCCAGCTCTTCTATGCCTTTCACATCAATCTCATCGTTCCGTTTTACGGTTACTTCTTCGCCAAGTTCACCCAAATATTGAACAAGATTGTACGTAAACGAATCATAATTATCAATCACCAAAATCATACGACTCACCCTCCTGTGATACCGCTTCTCTCAAAGCGGCTTCTTCTTCACCACATTGTACCGCCTTCATGACAGCTCTGGCCTTGTTCCGACATTCCCGATATTCCCTGTACGGGTCTGAATCAATGACAATCCCCGCACCTGTCTGTAAATAGGCAGTGCTGCCTTTAACAGCTAGTGTTCTTATTATAATATTTAATTCCATATTGCCGTTATAGTCAATCCATCCAAGGGACCCTGTATAAGGCCCCCGACGAACGGGCTCTAATTCTTCAATAATTTCCATGGTACGCACCTTGGGTGCCCCGGTAATGGTTCCACCTGGAAAGGTAGCAGCAATTACATCTATAGCTGTACGACCCGGGGCTAATTTTCCCTCAACTTGAGATACCAGGTGCATAACGTGCGAATAGTATTCGACAGTCAGCAGTTCAGGCACATGCACCGATCCGTATTCGGCAATCCGTCCGATATCGTTACGCTCCAGATCAACGAGCATAATATGCTCGGCGCGTTCTTTTTCGCTTGATAGAAGCTCGGCTGCCATAGCGGCATCTTCATCCGGTGTTAGCCCCCTTCTTCTCGTACCTGCAATAGGTCGGGCGCTCACGCGTCCATCCTCCAGCTTTACCAACAATTCCGGCGAGCCACTGACGATCCGTAAATCTGGCATACGCAGCATACCCATATAAGGGGAAGGATTCAGCAGACGAAGCCATTCATATATATTTTCAGGGAGGGCTGTAAGCGCACGTTGCTGACGAATCGACAAGTTAACCTGGAATACATCCCCTTGGGCAATGTATTCCTGCACACGTCTTACGGCATGTTCAAAATCTTGTTGGTTGAATGCCGCTGTCCAACCATCTGATTCTTGATGAGCAGCCTCTAACCCCTCTTCGGCAAGCCTAGCACAACGAAGAGGGTACGCAGGATCAACCTCTCCTGCATTTATGATGTTCTTCCACTGGGTCAGCATACGTTCTGCACGTTGGGCAGCTTCCGCGTAATGCTCGCAAAGTATGGAATTTGGCCCATCCAGTATAACGCGATTGGTTAAATCGGTATCACGGCTGACTTTATCGGAATGCGCAGGAGCAGGCATATGAACAGCACAATATATACAGGATTTTTCGTGGTCGTAAATCCATAGCTCATCCACCCTCATCCATACATAATCAGGTATGCCGGTATCGTCTGCAGCTTGAGATGGCAGACGCTCCAATGAGCGAGCTACATCGTAGCCAAGATAACCCGCAAATCCTCCAGAGAAAAAAGGCATGCCAGGTACACGCGGTGCACGGTAAGGAGCGATCCAGTTGTTCATGATTTTCAAAGGTTGACCATGTAGATCTCCATGCTTCCCACTTTGCAAATCAGTCCAAACTGCATGTTCTCCCTTGCCTTCCAATATAGCAACCGGATTTAAGGCCAGATAGGTGTACCTCCCACCTTTAGCGCTCTCCAGCAAAAAAGCATATGGCGAGGAATCCTCCCAAGCCTTCCGCCACGATGACGGTAGCCCTCCCACGGGTAATGGGTACTCAGCGATATAGGGAAGTATGCTCCAGCCTTCCTCCTGCCAAACCTGCCACTGCGCCTCCGTCACTCTAGCTGTCGATTTCATCCGTGTGTGCTTCCCCTTCCCTACTTTTCAATAAGTCTACATTCTCTCCTTAAAAAGAAACCCCCACTCCCCTGCAACAGGGAAATGAGGGAATCCTTACGTATAGTATACACAATTACGACATAATTACAGCTCGAAATTGTATAGTGGTGTACTCAGGTAACGTTCTCCATTACTTGGAATAATGACAACGATCCGTTTACCCTTGCCCAATTGCTTAGCAAGTTTCAAAGCCGCATGGACAGCCGCGCCAGATGAAATACCGGACAAAATGCCCTCTTCCTTGGCCACTCTACGTGCTACCTCGAAAGCTTCATCGTTTTCTACATGAATAATTTCATCATAGATATCACGGTTTAAAATTTCAGGAATAAAGTTGGCACCCAACCCTTGGATCTTGTGGGGTCCTGGCTTACCGCCTGCTAACAGCGGGGAAGAGGCGGGCTCTACAGCCACAACTTTAATATCAGGGAATTCCTTCTTAAGCACTTCTCCGGCACCAGAAATGGTTCCGCCAGTACCTATTCCCGCTATAAAAGCGTCCAGAGTTCCGCCAATGGAACGAATGGCTTCTACAATCTCAGGACCGGTCGTTTCACGGTGAATTTTGATATTAGCTTTGTTCTTGAACTGCTCAGCAGCAAAATAATCCGGATTTTCACTCAGCAATTCTTCCATTTTTTTAACGGACCCATTCATGCCTTCTGATCCTGGTGTTAACACAAGCTCGGCTCCATAAGCACGCAACAAATTACGACGCTCTATGCTCATCGTTTCTGGCATAACGATTACTGCCTTATAGCCCTTCGCAGCAGCTACCATAGCCAAGCCGATTCCTGTATTACCGCTTGTTGCTTCAATAATGGTACCGCCTGGCTTAAGCAGACCTTCACGTTCAGCTTCTTCTACCATGCTAATCGCAATACGATCTTTTACACTGGAGCCTGGGTTCTGATATTCCAGTTTCAAATAGATTTCGGCGCTATCTTCCGGTACGATCCGGTTGAGGCGAACGAGGGGTGTTTCTCCGATAAGTTCGGTAATGTTATTAACAACTTTAGCCATGATAATTCCTCCCTGACTGTAGATGATATATTAAAAATTGCGAAATCATATTGTAGATCATTCTTAGTCAATTACTTTAATTTTGTGCCGTTCATTAATTTCCGATAAAAATAGTTGGTTTTATACGCTAATCATAACAATCTTCAATTCCAATGTCAATACGAGTAAATAAGCAGCGATGCTGTCAACCCGCGTTATCAGCATCGTGCTTCCTTCAAACCAATATTCTTTCACTACGTTACAGAGAAGCTTAGGATGCTTTCTTTCCAGATAAAATACGCGCTCCATATTTATCACGCAGACTCTTCTCGACCTCTTCCAAAGGAGCGGCTTGTGCAAGCGCAAGAGATCGGCGAATTTGCTGGCGGATCTGCTGCTTATCCGGAGAATTCTTCAACCGGACATCCTGTACATAAATGACAGCATAGCCATCGTTAACAGAGATCGGACCTGCAACATCCCCGGAGTTTAGCTCTCTCGCCGCCTTCATGATCGCCTCCGGTTGAAATGGATCATATTCATCTACCCATCCCAGCTGTCCACTGCTATCTTTGTCGAAAGGCTTACCTGCATGCTCTTGAATCAGCACATCGAAGCTCTCCCCCTGCTTAACCCGATCTAGCAACGCTTCTGCTTCCTCCGCATTATCCACATAAAGAGCTGCCAATTGGATCTGCTTACCGACGGCAAATTCCTCAGGATGCTGCTCCCAATACTCGTCAATCTCAGCTTCCTGAACCTGAATACCCTGCGTGGCTATTTTCTCCAAACCAATCCGGTATTCCGCTTCATTCCGCAAATCAACCGGACCTAATCCAAACTGTCGCTGCATTTCATCAAAATAGGCATGATCTGAGTCATACCCTTTACTATCCTGCTCCAGCACCTGCTGTAGATCCTCTTGGGTGATCTTGATACCGAGACGCTTGGTTTCAGCCTGCACGGCTTTACGATTCAACATTTGCAACAGCGTATTGGTTCCATATCGCTTTTTCAGTTCCGCTACCCACTGTTCCTCCGATATGCCTTCCTGACCCATCTCCGCCACAGTATGATCGCCGTCATCCTTGCTTACATCACCCGGCTTTGACAGCCCCCGAAGCATGATAAGACCACCCAAGGCGGCGACGCTAACGGTCAGAATAATGACAGCTGTCCATAATCCTTTTTCCCGTGTAGTCATCGCTTGCACCGCCCATCCGGTTAGGCTTTGGCTTGATCTAACAGATTTTGCAATTCATCTTTATTAAACTGATAAGCCTCATTACAAAAGTGACATACGACCTCAGCCTGTCCTTCTTCTTCAATTAACTGCTCTAATTCGCTTTCTCCCAAACTGATCAATGTTTTTTCCACGCGCTCACGTGAACACTCACATTGAAAATGGATATCCAATTCATCGAGAATCCGAACGTCCGGCAGCATCCAGCGCAGCATTTCATCCAGTTCCAACCCTTGATCCAGCAAAGCAGTAACGGGTGGAATGGAGCTAACTGCATTTTCGATCGCAGTAATCTCATCATCATTCAAGCCTGGAAGCAACTGAATAATAAATCCACCGGCTACAATAACCGAGTTATCAGTATCTACCAACACACCCAAGCCCACCGCTGACGGGGTCTGTTCCGATTTGGCAAAATAATAGGTAAAGTCCTCACCCAGTTCACCGGAAATAATCGGAGTACTGCCGCGATACGGTTCTTTTAACCCCAAATCCTTGATGATATGAATGAATCCCTCTGTACCTACGGCACCCGCTACATCCAGTTTACCCATACTATTGCTCGGCAAATGCACATGCGGTTCAGTAACATAGCCACGTACCTCACCTACAGCATTGGCATCCACGATGATTTGCCCAATTGGTCCATCACCTTTAACTTGAATGGTCAATCGCTCTTTGCCTTTTAGCATAGAACCCATAATAGCACCTGCTGTGAGGGTCCGCCCCAAAGCAGCGGTAGCCGTTGGATACGTATCATGTCTTCTCCGTAATTCCTCTACCAATTGAGTTGTGCGAACAGCAAAAGCTCTAACCCTTCCATCCATGGCTGTGCCACGAATAAGTCGATCCTGCTTATTTTCCATATTGATATCCTCCCCTATTCTCCAGAACAGCTATGCTGCTTATTTTCGTTAGTATGGCTCATCATTGAAGCATAATTTCCTATTATATAAACAACCTGCATCGACAGATCACGCGAATTGTTCAAAAACGTAACATATTTCAGTATAGACGAAAAACGCCGCTAATCCAAACCGATCAGATCATCGGTTGGACTCAGCGGCAGCTTATATCCACTTTTTTTATTCAGCGTTACGTTGGTAAATGATGCGTAATCCTTCGAGCGTCAACATCGGCAACACTTTCTGAATGCTCTCTGTCTCTGATGCGATTAGCTCTGCAAGACCTCCGGTAGCAATAACCGTAGGCTCCGCCTGCATTTCTTCCTTAATGCGCCTCACAATGCCATCCACTTGCCCAGCATAACCGAAGATGATCCCAGCTTGCATGGCATGAACCGTATTACGACCAATAACCTTCTTGGGCTTCTCCAACTCGATGCGGGGCAGCTTGGAAGCCCGTTGATATAGTGCCTCCGTCGAAATCCCGATCCCCGGCACAATGACACCGCCCAAGTAGTTTCCCTTATCATCAATACAATCAAACGTCGTCGCTGTTCCAAAATCCACCACTACCAGCGGCCCGCCGAACCGTTCGACAGCCGCAACAGCGTTCACGATCCGATCCGCACCTACTTCACGCGGATTCTCATAACGCAGGTTAAGACCAGTCTTGATTCCCGGCCCGACGATTAACGGCGTTTTGCCTATGTATTCATCGCACATTTCTTCTAATACACGGACCAATGGCGGAACGACAGAGGAAATAATAACTCCCTGGATGTCATCCTTTAATACGCCACCCATACTAAAAAGATTATG
Organism: Paenibacillus sp. F4; assembly: GCF_002894905.1. Taxonomy (NCBI): domain Bacteria; kingdom Bacillati; phylum Bacillota; class Bacilli; order Caryophanales; family Paenibacillaceae; genus Paenibacillus; species Paenibacillus sp. F4. The sequence continues at coordinate 48,525 of NZ_POVS01000016.1, read as the reverse complement.
TATGAGTACGCCGTATTCATCTGCGGTTGCCTGTCTGGAGGTACTGATCCGGTAATGGTGTAACAGCTCCCGCCCTTCGTATATCCCCAGAACAATATTGGTATTACCTACATCCACTACAAGAATCAATGGGTGTCACCTATCTTTCTTTGCGTTAAGGTCAAGGCTGATATCCAGGTTATGAAAAGAGTATGTCAGCCTGCCTACAGAAATCACATCTACACCACTCTCAGCCATTTCACGCACTGTATCCAGCGATACATTGCCTGAGGCTTCTGTTTTGACATGTGGTGCCCGTTCCCGAATGAACCGAACGGCTTCCTTCATATCTGGGGCAGACATGTTATCCAGCATAATGATATCCGCCCCAGCTTCCAGGGCTTCCTGAACTTGTTTCATGTTTTCCGTCTCTACTTCAATCGTCATCGTATGCGGTATATTAGCGCGCGCTCGACTCACAGCTTGTTCAATCCCACCTGCGCCCTTAATATGATTATCCTTAATCATAACAGCATCGTACAGGCCAAAGCGATGATTCGAGCCACCGCCTACACGAACAGCATACTTCTCCAGCAGTCGATGTCCCGGTGTTGTTTTACGTGTATCCACCAAGCGAGTGGACAGACCATGCAATTGATCTATAAAAGCCCGAGTCCGCGTGGCAATACCAGACATCCGTTGGAGCAGATTTAACGCCAATCGCTCCCCGGTCAGAATTGCATGGGTACTCCCCGTTACTTCTGCCAAAACGCTCCCCTTTTCAATCCACTGTCCATCGACTACCAGCGGAGTGAACGACAAGGAAGGGTCCACTACCTGAAATACAAGGGCTGCCACGGGTATACCCGCAACCACGCCGCTCTCCTTGGCATGAATGACAGCCTTGGATTGGTGGCCCTGCTCAATCGTCCAGCGCGTGGTCACATCGCCAGAGCCCGTATCTTCTCGCAGCCAGCTGCGAATTTGTGCCGTCAGTTCTTCCTGATATCCACTAAACTCTCCATAAAGCTCGCTGTTAGATGTCATGAACGTACTCCTCCGTTATCCCTTGCTCACGTCGCTGCTGAACATGCTTTCGCCAGACGCTATCATCTGTCTCAGGAAAATCCTCGCGATAATGCGCTCCCCGGCTCTCCTCACGTAGCAGCGCACCATCTGTTACTAATAAAGCACAGGTGAGCAAATTGGCAAATTCGATCTCTTCCCGGCTAGCGATCACAGTCTCAAAAATAGGCATTTGCCCTTGCAGCTCATCTAATGCTGCTTGCAGCCCCTCGCCGTGCCGACGAACTCCAGCATAACGAACCATTGCTTCTTGCAGCTTATGCCGCTGCTCCCCGACGGATAAAGCCGGGAACTCTGTACGGTTATCGCTATAAGATATCAACGTATGGCCGACCAGCGGTGGCAATGAATGCAATCGCTCAATAATCCTGCTGGCGAATACAATAGCTTCAGATAACGAATTGCTCGCTAGACGATTAGCTCCGTGAACACCTGTAGAAGAGGTCTCCCCGCAGGCGAACAAACGCGCAATGGAGCTTTCCCCGTGTAAATTAGTCTGAACACCACCCATCATATAATGGGCAGCAGGCGCAATGGGAATCCAGTCTGTCGTCATATCCAAACCAAATGACAGACATGTGCGATAAATGGTTGGAAAACGTTGCTTCACCCGCTCAGGTGGCTCATGCGTAATATCCAGGTATACAAATGCAGCTTGGGTGCGTTCCATCTCATGAATGATAGCACGAGCTACGATATCTCTGGGTGCAAGCTCCTGCCGGGAATCATACTTGTCCATGAAGCGTTCTCCGTGAATATTGCGTAATACGGCTCCTTCTCCCCGTACAGCTTCGGAAATTAGAAACCTTGGAGCGCCCGGATGGCACAACGCCGTAGGATGAAACTGTATGAATTCCATATCCCGTACAATCGCCCCAGCACGATATGCCATAGCAATACCATCCCCGGTTGCAATATCCGGGTTGGTTGTATAACGGTATAATTGCCCGCTACCTCCTGAGCACAAAATCGTTGCATTAGCAGTGATATACGACCTTTCCCCACCTAACTTTTGGACGAGGGCTCCAATACACTCACCATGCTCCGTCAGCAGATCAATTACCATGCATTCTTCCCACACTTCGATACCGGGATGGGCAGCAACCTGGTCTGATAAGGCACGCACAATTTCATAACCGGTAGCATCTCCATTCGCATGCAAAATACGCCGGTGACTATGCGCTCCTTCCCGTGTCAACGCTAGTTCACCATCCACACGATCAAAAGCCGTTCCCATACGTATTAACTCTTGAATACCAACTGGACCTTCATGGACAAGCGTTCTGACCGCCTCAGATTCACACAGACCTGCTCCAGCAATCAGGGTATCTTCCATATGATAGGCTGGTGTATCCTCGTCCGATGTGACAGCAGCAATGCCGCCTTGAGCATAACGCGTGTTGCTTTCCATCAAGGCCTTCTTGGTAATCAGCAATACTTTCCGATTCTCCGCAGCCTTAATCGCCGTATATAAGCCCGCAATGCCCGAGCCGATAATTAACACGTCGGCCTCCAATCGGGTCAATTCCGCTACATCAAAATCAACTAGATATCTTGGAATCATGCCTTCACCTGATTTCACAGAAGAATAGCGCACACCATAGGTTCTACAGCATGCGCTCACGTATATGTTCAAAATGATAGAAAGTCGATTGCAGCGGCTGTTGGCTTTTATAAGCTAAGAAGACGACAGCCGTTTATTTAACAATAAATGTACACAACGTTCCGGTGTCTGTCAAATCACGTTAGCAATAATCTTCCATTTAAAAAACTCCGGAAAACCAATAATACCTGGTTCCCCGGAGCTTACATATACGCTTATTCAACTATCCATCGGATGATTAGGTTGTTGTCGGTGGAGTGCCACCGGAGTTGCCCGAATTGTTATCATCCTCTGGCTTTTGCAGATTAGGGATATCATTCGGTTGATCCGTTGTATTCTTAGGCTCGTCATCCTTACCTTGAATACGTACACGGACGTCTCCAATGTTGTCGATCACAGGCTCACCGTTTTCCGGTGTTCCTTCTCCATCAGTCGTGCCACCATCCAAAGAACCTGTCTCGATCAAACGTTTGATTTGTTCAAGTTCCAAGGTTTCTTCTACCAGCAAGGTTTGAGCAATCAAATGAACCTCTTTGGAATACTTGGTCAGGAGTTCTCTAGCACGCTCATAAGATTCAGTGATGAAGCGATTCATCTCCTGGTCAATCTGATAAGCGATCTGATCACTGTAGTTCTGCTCATGACCGATATCGCGTCCAAGGAATACTTGGCCTTGTGAAGTACCGAACTGCATCGGACCAAGCTTCTCACTCATACCGTATTCTACGATCATGCTGCGTGCAATGCTTGTCGCTTGCTGGAAGTCGCTATAGGCTCCCGTTCCGATCTCACCAATGAACAGTTCCTCGGATACGCGTCCACCCAACAATCCAGTGATTTTATCCAGCAATTCCTGCTTGGTAGTCAGCATGCGGTCTTCCTTCGGAAGCATGATGACATATCCGCCTGCACGTCCACGTGGAATAATCGTTACCTTGTGAACCATGTCGGCATTTTCCAAGAAGAAACCAATAATCGTATGGCCTGCTTCATGATAAGCAACAATTCGTTTTTCGCGGTCACTGATTACGCGGCTGCGTTTTTCTGTACCTACGATAACACGGTCGATAGCTTCATCTACTTCTCGCATCGAAATATCTCTGCGGTTACGACGAGCCGCCAACAAGGCAGCTTCGTTCAACAGATTTTCCAGATCAGCGCCCGTAAAGCCTGTTGTACGTTTCGCAATTACGTCCAGTTTAACATCCTTCGTTAATGGCTTGTTGCGAGCATGTACATACAATACTGCTTCACGGCCTTTAACATCTGGACGGTCAACCGTAATTTGACGGTCAAAACGTCCTGGACGAAGCAACGCCGGGTCTAAAATATCCGGACGGTTTGTAGCCGCTACGATGATGATCCCTTCGTTTGCGCCGAATCCATCCATCTCTACGAGCAATTGGTTGAGCGTCTGCTCACGTTCATCATGTCCGCCACCCAATCCGGCGCCACGTTGACGTCCAACGGCATCAATCTCATCAATGAAAATGATACAAGGTGCGTTCTTCTTCGCATTCTCGAACAAATCGCGAACACGGGAAGCACCGACCCCGACGAACATTTCTACAAAATCAGAACCCGAGATGCTGAAAAACGGTACTCCGGCCTCGCCTGCAACAGCTCTCGCCAAGAGTGTTTTACCCGTACCTGGAGGGCCCACTAACAGAACACCTTTTGGAATACGTGCGCCCACAGCTGCAAACTTGCGTGGGTCCTTCAAGAATTCTACGACTTCGACAAGCTCTTGCTTCTCTTCGTCAGCCCCTGCCACGTCCTCGAACGTAACCTTCTTCTTCTCTTCGTTATACAGACGGGCTTTGCTCTTGCCGAAGTTCATAACTTTGCCGCCACCGCCCTGTGCCTGATTAAACAGGAAGAAGAACAACAGGAACATGATCACCAAAGGAATGATAGAAGTCAAAAACGTCAGCCAAATGCTTTCGCCTTCCATTTTCTTCTGCACGTATTCAAACCCGTTCGTTTCGCTGGCATTCACCAGTTCACTTAGTGCTTGATCCGTTGGTGGAACATATACGGAAAAATTGGTCGATTTAGCATTAGCCGGCTGCTTCTTATATGCACCGGTTACAAGATAGGCGTAACCGTCAAATTGGACCGTTACTTTAGAGATGTTATTAGCTTTAACCTCTTGCCGTAATTGGTCATATCTAGGGAGATCGGAGGCTTCGTTACTGTTGCTAACAAACTGAACGATACCCACCACAACTAAAAAAAGAATCAAATAAAAACCAGAATTCCGGATGAACCGATTCATCCCCTACCTCCTCTCGAGACACTTAAGTTATTTTACCATAGCCTGTAAGTCCTTCTCAACAAAGGGCCTTATTTAGTCCTAGGACTGGAGGCTGAGATTAGCTGGTGTAGATTTCCGGCTTTAAAATCCCTATGTATGGGAGGTTCCGGTAGTGCTCGGCATAGTCCAGACCATAGCCGACAACAAACGCATCTGGAAGCGTAAATCCAGTATAATCTGCTTCAAGATTAACTGTCCGGCGTGCAGGCTTGTCGAACAAGGTTACGACACATACCGAATTGGCATTACGGTTTTTAAGCAATTCAATCAAATGCGTCAGCGTCAGGCCGCTGTCGATAATATCTTCGACAATCAGAACGTCGCGTCCTTCCACAGATGCGTCCAAATCCTTAATGATTTTGATGATACCTGAGGATTTTGTGGATGCTCCATAACTTGATACAGCCATGAAATCAAGCTCCAACGGCACTGTAATGGTTTTAACCAAATCAGCCATAAAGATAAACGCACCTTTCAGTACGCAAATCACCAATGGATTTTTACCTTCATATTTCACGCTGAGCTGTGCACCCAATTCCTTAATTTTACTCTGAATTTCTTCTTCGCTGATCAATATTTCCTGAATATCATTTTGCAACGGTGTAAACCTCCTAAGTTTATACTATGAAAGCCGTTCCTGCGCAATTACCGGTGCCCCGGACTCTCTCGTCTTTGCCATGACATATATATAACCGAAGACGTGTGCTTTTGCACGGCGGCATGTACAGAACGTCGTACGCCCGGAATCCAGAGAATAGCTCCAGAGTGGTCGCAGACGATGGGAGTAACGGAACGCATTGAAGGAGGTATTTTTTCATCAATAAAAATATCTTTAACCTTTTTTCTTCCGTTTAATCCCATTACATACATGGTATCTCCAGGTAATCGCGAGCGTACAGTCAAAGGCAGACTCAATTGATCTGCGTCGAACCACGCTTCCTCCTTATTCCCCGGATGGTCCGCATCCGAATAGGAAGCTCTTCGCCACCGAAGTATACCACCTGCCTCAGGCAACTCTAGCTCACCGGAAATAGGCAATACACTTAGTCCATAGCACCATTCGCCCATAACGACTTGCGTACGGTCAAACAAAACCGCCTGGTCATATTCGCGGACTCCAACCGCACCGCCTCCCAAATCCAAACTCCATGTAGACGATGCCTCTTGGAGAAGTCTTAGTCGAACGGTCTCAATTTTACGGAAATCAAAATTTTCACTGTCCGAAGGCAGATAATTTAATATTAGTTTAATCAACCTCCGTTGTAAAGCAACGGATAGCTTACGGTATGAAGCGATGGGAAACATGTACCTGCCATTATCCAAGCGTACCATTTTCTCGTATGCCGATAGCGTGGATGCCTCCATAAAGTCATTTTCGTCAGCCATCGTTTCGGCCAGCCGGTTTAGGGACGGTGTCAGTCGCTCATTATATTGCCCCAAAAAAGGAAGCACATCCATGCGAATGGCGTTACGACGGTATTTGGATGATAAATTAGTGCTGTCTATCACATAGGAAAGATCATAAAAGTTACAAAACTCAATCAGGTCAGCCTTGTACATACGTAGCAGCGGGCGAATGAGTTGCACATTTTTTTCCCTGCGCGCCAAACGCATACCTGCCAAACCTGCTGGGCCGCTACCCCGCAGCAAGTGCAAGAGAACCGTTTCGGCTTGATCGTCGCCGTGGTGGGCCATTGCAATATGCTGTGCTTCCCACTTTGTAGCCATATCATGTAAAAAACTGTAGCGCAGCTCGCGGGCTGCTTCCTGTGGCCCCTTCCCGCTCTCCTTCATATAAGCGGGTACATCCACCCGAGTCATTTCAAATGGAACTTCAAGCTTTCGGGCAATATTGCGTACCTCTTCAGCCTCCGCATCCGATTCCTCTGGTCTGAAGCCATGATGAACGTGAGCGCAGACGAGTTGTAAAGGCATATGTATAACGGATATTTCATGTAAAATGTGCAAAAGGGCCACCGAATCCGGCCCGCCGGATACAGCAACCACAATGCGGTCTCCGGGGCTCCACAGTGAATGATCTCGCGCCAAGGCGAGCACTTCCTGTACAACACCGGTCGGTTTTGTTGTTCCCATTCACGACCCTCTTTTCTCCCGACCGTAAAAATGATGATCATCTGTTATCTTATGTAAGTCATGCTGCTACCTTAACGCAATCCAGAGCGCTCCGGCAAGCAGCAAAAGCGATACCGTGAAAGCATATCCCAGCCAGCGTGGGTTCCCTTTTTTGACCGACGATTGCCTGACATGTGCGGAAGCCAAACGTGACCAAGATCGGGCCGCTGCACGAGTATCGGAATATTCTCCACGCACTGCACCCAGTAGCCATTCGGCATAGGGGCGTAATACACGGCTGCGGCGAATGATGACCGTCAATTCTGCCGTATTACGCAACTGTGGCAGCCTGCTCGCAGCCGCCTTTAACGATTCGCTCTCCAATATATGAATCGTTAGAAGAGCGAAGGCAAACAGGTCATACTGGGAATCGGCATTTCGGCTACCAGCATTCCAGAATCCCCTGTCATACCACTCTGTAAATTGCTTAACACTCCGACCAGCAAGAGACACCCCACCGTAGTCAATTAATTCAGCCTCTCCATAGGCATTGACCAAAATATTCTGCGGCTTCAGGTCGCCAAACACCCATCCTGCCTGATGGAGATCCGCCAGACGATTCAGTATACCGGTTCCAGCCACACCATACCATTCCGGCCCTTTGGCTGCCACAAAACGATGAAGCGGATCACCCTTAACATATCGCATAACATAAAAGGGGATTTCTCCGCTGCGTAACACTACATCATCCACCTCAAACAAAAAGGAAGGATTTCCATTTCGCTGAAGGGCGGCCTGAGTCCCCTGAGACTGCAATGTGGTCAGCACATTAATCTCCGATTGCAGATCAAGCGTGTTCTTCCCCATTTTCAGAGCAAATTGCCGATCGGCCTGTGCTTCTTTTACCAAATATACAGTTCCGTTCGCTCCCCGGCCCAGCAAGCGCTGGATGACATAGCTGCTCCGCTTCCACTTGCCCTTGATGACCGTTCCGGGTGCAAGAACGGGATCAGACGACGTAGTCACCGAGCATCCCTTCTCCTTTGCCATAGGATTCTTCCAGATCTTTCTGTTCTCCTAGTGTAACATATCGGTAATAATCAATCACTTGTAAAATGGCAGGACCTGTCGGTGTTGCCCCTTTCATCCGCAAGCGTCCAAATATCGATTTGATCTGGTTAAGCTCAGAGGTCCAACCGATATCCATGACTGCGTCTTCTCCCATTTTGCCGCCCGGAAAATGAAATACAGATATACGGCTGTGTCCGCTTCTGGACTGTAAACTGAGCAGCAAATCACGGATGCTGTCCTCTACAGCAGGCAGCTTGGGCTTCATGCTCGCACTTGCATCAATGAGCAAAGCAATCTCCAGGGTGCTTGTTTCTGTCAGTTCATCCATCACCTCAACCACTTGGGCTCGTTTGGCCGGAGGAAGTTCACCGATATGTTTGGCCCCACCCTCACCCAGAATGTGCGTTAACTCTCTATTAACCGCCTGCTGAATGGTTTGAACCACCGTTTTGCGCGTCATCATCTGCATGGTCTGCGCCAACTGTTTTGTCCCTACGATTTGGCTAAACCCTCCCCCTGCTTTAGCAATTTCTTGAATCTCCGCACTGCCAAGCTCGCCAATAGTTCCATAATCTATGACTCCGGCGACGTTCACTGTAATACCTTCCCGTAAAGCTTGGGCAGCCGCCATGACTGGACTAACACCTACATTCGAGCATCCGTCTGTAATGATCAAAATTTGCTTCATCGTTTTTTGACCTCCGCTTCCTCTTAATCTATCCCGATAGATTCTATCTTTGCCTAATCCGGAACGATTCAAACGAAGGATGCAGATTTTTAAAACGAATAAGGAATTTCCCGGGCAATGTCAGCCTAGCTCACCGTCCGTGGACGTTCCAACCACCTCATGCCAGGTACATGGAGAGTTGCCCATTCTGGGCGGAAGTGGTCGATTTTACTAACGACTACTGTCATATCATCATAGATTTGATTTTGTTGGTATCGAATAACCCGTTCTAGCAAACAGTCGGCCAACTGCTGAGGATCTTCGCTTTCAATTTCCTGAATCATGCGTTTCATCCATATTTCCTTATTAACCGCGTAACCCGGTGAGTCGTATATACCGTCTGTAATCATAATGAGAATATCGCCCGGCTGGAGCTGCAGTGATACCAAATCAATTTCAATATCCTGTATAATGCCAATCGGCAAGTTACTGGCAGATACAGGGATGACCTCCTCCCCTCTTTTAATAAAGCTCGGCGTAGACCCAATCTTCATAAAAGTTGTCTGGGCCGTGTACTGATCAATCAGCGCCATATCGACCGTAGCATACATTTCCTCAGGTGATCGCAGCATCAGGACAGAGTTAACCGACTTGATCGCCAACTTTTCGTCCATACCCGATTGCAGTAATTCCTCCAAAATGTTAAGTGCTGCACTGCTCTCTTGCTGCGCACGCTCTCCGTTCCCCATACCATCACTTAAAGAGACTGCAAAAGTCCCGTTCCCTAGCTCCATCATGCTGTAGCTGTCACCTGAGAAAAAGTCCCCTCCTTTGGCGGCGCTTGCTACTCCTGTAGCAATCTCATACGTTTTAGCAGAACCGAACATGACTGTAGCCAAGCCCTGGCGGCGATCTGCCTCCGTTTCGCGCATCACAGCTATATGCTCGTCCAGTATGTCCGACAGAAGTGGAGCAATGATTTTCCGACATTCATCAAATCCCCTTGTATAGGCATGGACAATCTCTATTTCTACCTGACCTGCATCCAGGTTAATAATCTCAATAGATTGGATGGACAAGCCCAGTCTATCAAGAGCCTCTCGTATTTGCTCCTCCTGCCGATGCATGGTCTGCCCTTCCCGCTGAATTTCTCGCGCTAAATCCTCCATAATTTGTGATACACCCGATAGCTGGTCAGCAACAAGCTGACGACTATCGTATACTTGGCGCTTCCATTGCATATTATGTTGGTAGAGGCTATACTGCTGCTTCATCACTTGCAGGACAGCGCCCGTTTTAGCACATGCCTTGCTCCATTGCGGGGGTATCTGCTCCGGCTCCAAATCCGGGTTATCCTCAATGGCGCTCATCATTTCCGTCATATACTGATGGGTTTGCATAAACTTGCCGTCCCAGCACTGCTCACACTTGAAGCAGGAGGCACATGTCCCTTCCGCCACCGCATTCATAAAGTGTTCGATTTCTCCGTCCGGTTTTGCGCCCTCACTCGCAGATATCTGGTGAAAGCTGCGGGATAGTTGACTGAATACACGGGAAAACTTCGTTACCCGCTCTGCGGTGAGATCGCGGACCCTTTTTGCATATTCATGCTGAGATTTGGCGTGGTCTTGCGTACCGGGAACATAGGTAGAAACCGCTTTAAAGAAACTTTTGGGGGTCATTAAGAATAATAGAATCGCCGCGCAGCTCTCCCAGGTTGACGTCAGCACGTCTCCGGTCCCGTCCAAATAGATCGTCAGAATTGAGGAGCCTAGCAGCATCCCAAGCGCAACAGCACCTTTTTTCCCTTCACGCAGCATTCCTGCCAGCAAACCTGCAAAAGCAAGTAAACTCATCTGCACAATTGCAGACATATTGGCCAAGCTTAAAATTAAGCCAGTAATTACACCAACCGATGCACCGAGCGAAGCACCTCCCACCAAAGCAAACACCAAGACCAAATATCGCGACAGTACATGATCGACAGACAATGAATGAACAGTCCATCCTACTGCTCCCGTCATCACAGAGGCTAATAAAATAATAAGACATAAAATTTCCTCATTCTTGAGCTGGCTTGTCTTCTTGCGGTACGTAAACAACGGTATGGCCTGCGTGAACACCAGCGTAAGCATAAAGCTGAGAACCGCATCCGTTCCCACAATGATAAGTTCATACCATGTGAAAGTTGGAGCCATCACGGCGTTAAATAAATTGACCATAAACACTGACAAGAAAACCATAAGCGGGGCATAGGATAATTCCAGACGGTCGAAGGTTCGTAGCCCGCGATACAGGAGATAAAATACCAGTAGCTCACCACCAATCATAAATAACGATGGGTAAGGAGCTAATAGGCTGCCTAACACAACTGATACAGCTACAGGCAGCATCAGATCACGCCGAAGAAACGTTATGACCGCAAAATAAGCGAGGGCAAAGGGAGAAAGCTCGTCCAAAATAGTGGCGCGTCCCAGTAGAACTCCCATAGCTGACAATAGCAGCATCCATCTTTGCGCCGTTACCCATTGCACCACTTTATGTGAATCCAGCCGTTTCTTGAGTCTGGAAGACCAACCTTCCGTACGCTCTTTGGATTTGGACTTTCTAGATTTTAACCCCGGAAAATGTACCACGTTCCATTTCTCCATCATGCGTCAGGCACCCCATTCATCAATTTGATGTTCCCATCTTAAACCGGAACGATTGAGAAAGTTTGTCAGAACCTCACGTCTTATTCCAAGAAATTTCCGACAAAAAAACGTTCTGCGCGAAAGGACAGAGCATCACTCTGAACATCAAGCTACGCCCGTATGGAAGCCGATGGAAGAAGCGTCCCGCTACTCCTTACATGACCTCTCGATGTCGTTCATTCGGATGTTCAAACTAGCGATTTGCACAGAAGATAGACGGAAAACCGTTGGAGTTTGTCGGACGATTATGTCCTCACGACAAAAAAAACATCCGCTTTCCAGCACGAAAGCTCTTTTCTTCTTCATCAAAATTGCGAATCTTATAAATGCCGTACGACTAACCGTTGGATTCAGCGCCCATAGCCGCTGCTTATACGCATCTGTTGTCGGTAGAACGCAAAAAAACCGTAGCAGTCTCTCAACTGTACGGTTTTCCGTGTATGATTGATACGGTTGTCAAAGTGAATTAAACACGCTTCGCGCCGCGTCCTCCGCGTTTACCTTCGGTGTTCTTTTTCAGCGACGAAATGCGTTCCTCACTATCTTTCAGGAAGCGTGACATTTTATCCTCAAATGAAGGTTTACCCGGTGCAGGCTTGAAAGAACGACCTCCACGATCGCGGTTGAAACCACCGCCACCACCACCGCGTCCTTGACTTGGACCTGAACCTCCACCGCCGAAACGGTCGCCTCCGCCTGGTCCTCCTGTACGCTCCGGTCTTGGAGCTCTTGGGGGACGGGCTTCACTTGCCGGCTTGTCAATCGTTTGCTTAATGGAAAGTCCGATTTTGCCATCTTTGTCAACATTAATGACTTTCACCGTCACAACATCATTAATCTTCAGGTGGTCGTTAACATCCTTAACATAGTTATCGGCGATTTCCGAGATGTGAACGAGACCCGTGACACCTCCAGACAAATCCACAAATGCTCCAAAATGCGTGATGCCTGTCACTTTGCCCTCTAACTTGGTGCCCACTTCAATTGCCATAGAATAAAATGATCCTCCCTTAAAATATACAACCGATTTTTTTGCAAAAAAATCCCGCTGTGGTGATTTGATTATACAAAATGGCGGAACCAAGGTCAACTAAGCATTGGCCCGATAATGTTCCTATTTTTGATCTCCGATGATTGGCGTCTCTTCCGGTTTGTAAAGACCGTACTTGCTTCTGGCAATCTCGCCAATGTACTCAGGGTCCTTGAGACGATTCACTTCGGTTTGAAGCTGTTGTTCCGTTTGTGTAGCAGCTTGCTTCTGCTTTTCCTTCTGGGTGAGCTGTTCACTTCGATCGGCCATAATCATGCCTTGAGAAAAAAAGGTAAAAATTGCCCAACTACCAAAGGCGGCAAGCGATAGCAACCAAATCATGATTCGCCTGCGCCCGCCCGCGTTGGACTTGGACGTAGAAGATGAATGGCGATCTACAGACGAATTACGCATGATACTACCTCCTTCCAAACCATCTTTTCGCTGTGTTTTTCAGTCTGATACCCAGCTTTACGAGCGACTCTGGAGTCTTCCAGCGTGCTTTAAGCGGACCGATCAGCCATAGGATCGGCTTCCAAACCGGCATCAGGATGTATATCAGCATCCTTCCCAGGAACACAATAAGTGCCCATGTCCATCCGACCAGCTTGCGTAACAGCCGATACAGCGCTAACACCGGAAGAACAATCAGGATGCGCAGTATGCTGTTCACGATCAACGTCAGTCTGCGAACTATCTCTAATAACATTACCACAAAACGTTGGGTTGTAACACTAAAGGCCCAAAAATAGAGCCAAACCCCCAAAAGTAGTCCTAAAAAGACATAAAACCGCAGCTCACCGCGATTGCTCGCGTATAGCACACGGAAAATAAACAAAGCCGAGGCCACCCAGTATAGCACGTCCAACATATGAACGCTCCAGCGGGCAAAATGAAAGCGGATGGACAGCACCCGGTAGCTGTCAAACACCACTCCCATAGCTATGCCCGACAACAGCATCCACGTCAACGTAAGCCATTGCGTGTAAGGGTTCATTTGAAGATCTTGCCGAATAGGCTTTTTCCGTTTTTGGCCGGGGCCCCGGGCTCCAGGTAGACGAGGGAAGTAATCAGACCTTCAATGGACAACAGCCCCTCTTCTAGACTGAGGTTTTTGATATGTAAATGTTGTCCGCGAATGGTGAGATGGCCCAGCTCGGTCTGAAGCAAAAATTCTTCACTGTCAAAGCTCTCCACATTGCTGACGCCTGAAATATCGAGTTGCTTGCGGCTTTGCATGCGCAGATCATGGTGCTTGGACTTCCCTTGTTCAATCATGGCATGTACCCCTCCTTCTGTTCTTAGCTTATGAAGGGGGCCGTATGATTTAGAACCGCTTTTGCTGTTAATCAGCATATGATGGACGAAAACTCGTCATCTAAAGAAAAAAAGCACTCCTTCATAAAATAATGAAGGAATGCTTTCATGTACAGTTATGAGAAAATCAGATGTCTGCTTACCAGTTCAAACCATTGTCCCTGGCAATAGGCTCTTCCTTTACCAAAGTGTACATACTTGCAGCCTCGTCCTTGCGTGTAGTGTCGGCGAGCCGTTCCACTCGCACGGTCACCAGCTTCTGGCCAAACTGGACGGTAATTTCATCGCCTACTTTGACCGCACTGCTCGGCTTGGCTTCGCGTCCGTTCACCAGCACTCTCCCTTGTTCGGAGACGTCCTTGGCTACCGTACGCCGCTTAATCAGCCGCGAGACTTTCAAGAATTTATCAAGACGCATTAGTTAACGGCTTCTTTAAGCTTATTACCGGCTTTAAAAGCAGGAACGGTCGATTCTGGAATTTCAATCGTGTTACCGGTTTGTGGATTGCGGCCAGTACGGCTGGAACGCTTGCGTGTTTCGAAAGTACCAAAGCCGATCAGTTGCACTTTGTCACCGCTAGCGAGTGCATCTGTAATTTCACCAAGAACGCCATTCAATACAGCTTCAACGTCACGTTTGCTCAAACCGCTTTTGCTGGAAATATTGTTGATCAGATCTGTCTTGTTCATAAGATAAAAGCCTCCCAAATGTCAAAAAATAATCATCACGCTGCATGTCCATTTATGGAGCAGACGTGAGGTCCAACTGTGGCCGAAGCCCTCCTGAATGTCACTGTAACACGCTTAACTATAAGCTACAGTTATTTTCAGAATTACTACAAGTTATTCTGGCTTGTCCGTAAAAATCCTGCAATGACAGGCGTTTTTTTATTCGACCCCAGTTAAGCCAACATCCTACTACAAAACTCTGCCCATTGGCAAGTCTGCTCAAACTGGGCCTTCTTTCAACCCTGCATATGTCTCATTTTAATGGTCTGTACAGCCAAAAGCGAATATGTGGAATCACGCTTTGCCAAGGAGCTTTTTCGCTTCCTGCCAGTAAGTCTCCATTTCATCTACGCTGCTTTCTTCGGGACGACGCCCTTGCTCGCGTAATTTCTGCTCAATATACTGAAAACGGTCAACAAATTTGCGATTGGTAGCAGACAATGCCTCTTCCGGGTCTACTCCCATGAACCGGGCTGCATTTACTGCAACAAATAACACATCGCCCAACTCCAGCAGCTGGGCTTCCACGGCATGCCCTTCACGAACCGCTTCCTTCAGCTCAGCCACTTCTTCGTCCAATTTATCGAATACGCCCTCAATGCTATCCCAGTTAAAGCCTACTTTAGCTGCTTTCTTCTGGAGCTTGTACGATTTCATAAGAGCAGGCAGATCACGTGGAACCCCATCCAGCACGGAAGGGTCTGCTGCCGTCGTGCCTTTAAGCCGTTTTTCCTCAGCCTTCATCTGCTCCCAGTTTTGCAGCGCCTCTTCCGCATCATTCGCTTGATTGTCACCAAATACATGTGGATGACGGAAAATAAGCTTATCATTCAGCCCCTGGATAACATCATACACATTGAAGGTTCCGACTTCCTCTTCCATTTGGGCATGCAGCAAAATTTGCAACAACAGATCGCCCAGCTCTTCCTTCATATGCTCAGGGTCGTCCTCATCTATCGTTTCGATGACTTCATACGTTTCTTCAATCAGATTTTTGCGGATCGACTGATGTGTCTGTTCACGATCCCATGGACAGCCTTCCGGGCTGCGTAAAATATCGACAATCTCGTGTAGACGGTCAAAAGAACGCCGTTTCAGCGCCTCATCTTCACTGCGAGGTATGTATACCAAGGATAGGTTCCCGTAGCCCTCTACTCGATCCAGCTCGTACAGCGGCACCTTGTGCACCGCTTCCTCCCCTTCCACCCCAAGGGCGTGACCGACATATACCTCATAATCGTCAGGATACCGCTCCATCAGGCACAGCTTCACATCAGAAGCCGTGAAGGTGTCATACACCTGTCCGATCAGCGTATGCAGCTGAGGCTGGAGCCAGCTGGCATCCAGTGTACCTGCGTCCAACAGCTGGAAACCCTCAATCGGATCAAAACCAAGACGCACAAAAGCCTCATCCAGGAAACTTTCGCCGCCCAGAATGTTCAGTTCAATCCCTTGCGCAGGACAACGCTCCTTAAGCAACTGTACCGCTGCTTCTGCCACCATCGGGTGACCGGGAACCGCATAGACGATTTCGCTTCCGTCTGCCGCCTTAGCAGCCGTCGTAATCAATTGGCTGGTAATTTCCTCGTATACCTCTGGAAAAGACTCCTTTGTCTCATATACCTCGTCGAACGACTCAAAAGCCACTTCAAACTCATTCAGCACTTGAACCGCCGGATGCTCCTTGGTCCGCAGATAGAGCGCTGAAGCGCCCCGCATTTTGTTCAATATCCCTATCGTAAGCTGATCCGGATCCCCCGAGCCCAAACCTACGACCGTTAATGTTACGCTCATATTCAATCCTCCGTTTCGCAGAAACAAGGTTCATGCTCGAAAAAAACACAGCCTAACCCGCTTCCGCTTCCTTTGCTTTGGCATTTACTATACCACAAAGTTGTATAAGCTCATAAAATGGCTGTGCCGCTTTCACGCCCTAAGCCCTATGCCTGGGCTAAGTCAGTACACGTAGCCTGCGCAGCACGGCTGCCAGCGGGCGTCCGAGCTTGGGCACCGCCACAAGCTCGGCTTCCGTGATCAGCCTCAAGCGTGCGAGGCCGATCACGAACACAACGGCGCCTGCGGCTACGCCCAGCAGGCTCTCCGCGGCTGCCGTGGCACGACCTCCGGCAGCCCACCCCAAGGCACCCAGCACAGCGCTGGTGCCCCACATCGCCGCCCCGGCCGCACCAGCCAGGGCGATAAGCAGTGCCGCCGGCTTGAGCACGCTGGCGGACCAGCTCCCGCGCAGGCCTACCAAGCGAGCCAGCAGCACGATGTTGATCACCGCCGCCAGCAGATAGGCGACAGCCCCCGCAATGGCGGCTCCAGCCGTGCCTAGCTGCGGCACGAGCAGCCAGTTTAGCAGCGCCTTGGCTACTGCGGCCGCGAGCATCGCCAGAGCCGGCGCGCGAACCGCGCCAAGCCCTTGCAGCAGCGCAGCCGAGATGATGCTGAGCGTGCCGCCAACGGCGGTTAGCGCCATCCAGCGCATAACCCCGCTGCCGGTGTCGTCCGCATACAGCATCACATTGACGGGCACAGCCAGCACGATCAAGCCTGTCGCAGCGGCTAGTCCCAGCAACCAAAACCAGCGCAGCGATTGCTCGCACTGGCGACGTGCCAGCTCCGTACCGCCGGTCACCCGGGCCTCAGCCAGCGATGGAATGAATAATGCCGACAGGGTGGTGGCAAACATCATGACTAGCTGTACCAGCGGCAGACCTCGGTTATACACGCCAAAGGCCACCATAACCGCAGTATCGTCCAAACCCTCCTGCTTTAACAAGCGAGGTACGGTAAATGTGTCTACCAGACTAATTAACGGAACGGCTAGCGCTCCAAGGCAAACAGGCAAGGCATAACGCAGTAGCGCCTTTAGCAAGGCACCGTTGCTTGCCGCTGGGTGTAGCTCTCCAGTTTGTGATTGCACTGTCGCCATGAACGTCCCTTGCCTTCTAAGCCTCTTCCTGTGATTTCGCCAATATAGCAACATGACGACCAAACCCGCTGCTCCACCTGCTGCTGAACCAAACACTGCTCCGGCAGCAATCATATCCGCACCCGCTCCTTGCGACAGCATGAGCAGCAACAGCATAATCATCACGCTTACCCGTATCGCCTGCTCCGTCACTTGGGAGATAGCAGTCGGAAGCATATTTTGCAAACCTTGAAAATATCCTCTCAATCCCGCCATAACCGGCACGAACAAAAAGGCAAACGCCGCCGCCCTCACCGACGGAATGACGTGAGCATTGTCGATCCATTGACCAATGAGCGGCGCACACGTATACATCAGCACGCCCAGGATCAATCCAAACACACCCAAGACAAGCGAAGATAGCCGAGCAACACGTTGCCCCGCTGCCCGGTTTCCCACTGCCTCAAACTCAGCTACAAATTTGGATATTGCAGCCGGAAATCCAGCAGCTGCAATGGTAATGAACAGCGTATAAAAAGGATAAACCGTATTATAAATGCCAAACACGCCGTCGCCGCCGATATTCTGCAGCGGGATTTTTTGCACTGTGCCGATCAGCTTGCTCGCTACCGCTGCCAGTGTCAAAATGACAGCACCCCGTAGCAGCCGCGAAGCGGCGCGATTTTCCTGCATTCTCCGTCTTCACTCCCACCTGAAATATGCATCTTTCACGAGTCCTATTATACCGCCTCTTTTCCCGGAAAGAAAAAAAACCCTGTACAACGTAGGACGGCTTTCGCCATTCTGTACGTCATACAGGGGTGAAACGGGATGTTACTGTTCCATTTGTTTGCCCAGGAAGCCAGCGGCTGTCTCAGCCATTTTGATCTCCATTTCGGACATTTTTACATTTTCGTCCTTGTTCAACAATACAACGGAACCAATAGGATCACCACCGGAAACAATGGGAGCCGCCACAAAGGACGAGAGTGTTTCTTCGTGGTCTCGCGTTAGCTCATAGGAGCCGCTGGCTGTCTCCAGCACAGTTTTGCGATTATCCATACTACCTTCGATAATGCTACCGATTGGCTTGTCCAGAAACTCTTTTTTGGAGCCTCCAGCCACCGTAATAATGGTGTCCCGATCGGTAATCATTGTAATATGGCCCGTGCTTTCAAACAGGGACTCAGCATATTCTTTGGCGAAATCACCAAGTTCACCAATAGGTGAATACTTTTTCAAAATGACTTCTCCGTCACGATCCACAAAAATCTCAAGCGGATCTCCTTCACGAATTCTCAAGGTGCGGCGAATTTCCTTTGGAATAACTACCCGCCCAAGGTCATCAATACGGCGAACTATACCAGTAGCTTTCATTTCACATGTTGCCCCACTTTCTCAAGAAGAATTTAGTAAACTACTGACGGTATCGAAAGACGCTTCCACTCCCCCAGAAGCGGTCACGAAGAACGTCACGGTCATGGTGTTTATGGTGATATCTGACCATAGTATTCATCTGTTCCCAATTCCTTATGCATGTTCAGTTATTTACCTTCGTTTGTAGCTCCATCTTTGGCTGTTCCTGCGTTGGTATCGCCCGTACCGTTTGTTGTTGCGCCCGGTGTAGTTGTGCTACCGGCACCGGAAGTTGCACCACTTTTCTCTTGCGTAGCTGGTACCTTCGGCAGATTGATTTTCAAATCAAGTTTCGCCAAATCATTTTCGGTAAAGTTTTGGATACTTTCCCCGGCCAATTTATTTTTCAGGGCTGCCTTTTCGTTGTCTTTCAATTTATCAAACGTTGGCTCATTGCGGGACTCCACTTTGATCACGTGATATCCGTATTCCGTTTCCACTGGCTCACCAATTTTGTTAATCGGTTGAGTCTCAGCGGCCTCTTTAAAAGCAGGTACCCATTGCGCTACGGATGCATTCTCATACAGACCTCCGTTAGACGCAGAACCTGGGTCTTCTGAATATTTCTTGGCAATCGTCGCAAAATCGGCTCCTCCGTCAAGCTTCGCCTTCACTTCTTTGGCCAGCTTGAGGGTATCCTCTTTTTTGCGCTGTTTCTTCGTTTTAGGATCTTCGAAGTTAATCAATACATGGCGCACGGTTGCTGTCGTGAATTGATCTTTATTTTTCTCAAATTCCTGTTTTAGCTGATCATCTGTTACTTTGTTGGTTTCGCTGTTGATTACCGTCATTACACGCGTGAAGTAATCTTTCACACCTTGTTCGGTCAGTTTTTTATCACTCAGAAATGTCTTGAACTTATCTTCTCCGACTGACTTTTTATACTGCTCCAGCTGTTCGTTCCCTTCTTTGGCACCCTGCTCCTTGGCTTTGTCGTCCGCTTTGGCCGCCAGAAGCTTGTACACCACTTCCTGCTTTACAATTTGCTCCCGTACCTGATCCGAAGCTAACGCAGCCTCATATTCCGGGTAAAGGAATTTCATCATGCTGATTTCTTGGTTGAACTCATTTTCGGTAATGGTTCCACCCTTATAGGTCACGACAACCTTGCTGTTGTCCTTCGGTTCATCCTTGACCTTGTTCTCATCCGCTTGCTTCGTACATGCTGCCAGCACGGATATAGCTAGCAGCGCTGCCATTCCCAAGGAGAGCATTCTCCAAGGTTTTCTTTTATTTAGTTGTGGCATTTTGCAGTTCCTCCTTCAATGTGAATGCTTCTTTCAATGCACTCAAAAATTGTTCCAGCAGTTCTAGCAACTGTGGATCATTTAGACCTTTGCCCTTTATGCGTGCGCTCATAGAAGTGCCCTGTTCAAATTGTACACGTCTTTCAAAGCGATTGCCAATCTCGGCAAGTTTGGAGGTCTGTACCGCCTGCTGGCGTCCTTCATGGAATTTCAACACTATATTGTCATCCCGTTGCACCATGGACTCGATGCCATACATGCGTCCATATACCTTGAGTCGAGCCACGGCTAGCAAATGACGCACAGCCTCTGGCAGATCGCCAAATCGGTCGATCAGCTCATCCTCCAGTTCGGAAGCCTCGTCAAAGGTGCTGACCGCTGCAACCTTTTTATAAATCTCAATCTTCTGGATGCTGTCATAAATATAGTCTCCCGGCAAGTAAGCATCGACGCCTAAATCAATCGACGTACTCCAATTCCGATTGGACTGATCTTCTTCTCCAAGTACGCTGACTTTACGTTTATTAATTTCCTCAGCCAGCATCTGCGAGTAAAGATCAAAACCGACGGATGCGATGAATCCATGCTGCTCAGCGCCAAGCAAGTTACCCGCTCCACGGATGGACAAATCGCGCATTGCAATCTTGAACCCGGAGCCCAGCTCCGTAAATTCTTTAATCGACTGAAGGCGCTTCTCCGCCACTTCCGTGAGCACCTTATCCCGCTGGTACGTGAAATAAGCATAGGCAATCCGATTGGAACGACCTACACGCCCACGCAGCTGATAAAGCTGAGATAGCCCCATTTTATCGGCATCATGCACAATGAGTGTATTCACATTTGGAATATCCACGCCGGTTTCGATAATGCTGGTGCTGACCAGCACATCATATTCGCCATCCAGGAAATCCAAAATAGTTTTCTCCAGTTCGGTTTCGGACATCTGTCCGTGACCCACGCCCACCTTGGCCTCCGGTACGAGCGCATTGATCTCTGCAGCCATCTCCTGAATGCCCTGCACGCGATTATACAGATAGTACACCTGTCCACCGCGTGCCATCTCGCGTTCAATGGCCTCACGAACTAGAGTCTGGCTGTGCTCAACCACATAGGTTTGCACTGGAAAACGGTTTTCCGGTGGCGTCTCAATGACTGACAAGTCACGTACACCCAGCATGGACATATGCAACGTACGCGGAATAGGTGTTGCCGTTAACGTCAGCACATCTACGTTCGTTTTCAGCTTCTTCAGCTTTTCCTTGTGGGTTACGCCAAATCGCTGTTCTTCATCGACAATCAGCATTCCGAGGTCCTTAAACACCAGATCCTGCGACAACAGACGATGGGTACCAATGACAATATCGACTGTGCCTTGCCGAACTCCTTTTATCGTCTCATTTTGCTCTTTGCGCGAGCGGAAACGGCTCAATACCTGAATATTGAACGGATACCCTGAAAAACGTTCACGGAACGTCTCATAGTGTTGTTGTGCCAAAATCGTCGTCGGTACCAGCACCGCTACTTGTTTGCCTTCAATAGCAGACTTAAAAGCAGCACGAATGGCAACTTCAGTTTTGCCGTAACCTACATCACCGCATAGCAAACGATCCATCGGGCGGCTCTGCTCCATGTCCTTCTTAATCTCTTCGATGGCCCGAATCTGGTCACGTGTCTCATCATACGGGAACATATCCTCAAACTCTTGTTGCTCCGGTGAATCCTTTTCAAAAGCAAACCCTGGTGCCGACTGTCGTTCTGCATATAGCTTGATCAAGTCATCCGCAATATCCTGAACCGAGCTGCGCACCTTACTTTTAACCCGTGTCCACTCATTGCCACCCAGTTTATAAATCTTGGGTTCCTTGTCCTCTGAGCCGACATATTTCTGAATCAGATCAATTTGTTCAATCGGCACAGACAGCTTATCTCCACCCGCGTAGAGGACATGCATGTAATCCTTATGGATACCGCCAACCTCCAGCGTGCCGATCCCCATGTACTTCCCGATCCCATGATTTTGGTGTACGACGTAGTCGCCCACCTTCAGCTCGCTATAGCTCTTAATCCGTTCTGCATTGTCCACATGTCGGCCCTGCTTACGAGCTTTCCGCTGCTTCTGGGAAAACATCTCGCCCTCGGTAATGACTGCCAGATGAATAGACGGCATTTCAAAACCGCTTTGCAGATTGCCGATAGCCATCGTCGGCTCATCAATACCGTAATCTTCAAGCACTCGGCGCATCCGGTCCAGACGTTCATCTCCACTTGCCAGCATCATAACCTGTGTGCCGGCTTTGCGCCAACGATCCATCTCCGCCTTGAGCACATTCATTTGGCCATGGAAATCCTGCATTCCTCGGCAGATGAAATTCAAAATATTTTGTGGCTGGGTATGAGGAACCTGACGGAGGAAAATCGACAGGAACAACGTCTGAAATCTCCGGTTGTACAGCAGATTGTCCGCGTCATCTGACAGTTCTAGCTGCGGTAACGTTTTACCGTTTTGAAGCAAATGCAGATTCCATTCTGACTCATCCCGTTCCAGTTGCTTGGCTGTTTCCAGCATACGTGCCGGTTCGTCAATAATCAGAATCGTATCTTCCGGCATATAGTCTGCTAGGGTTTTACGTTCAGGATACAGCAGGGAGATATATTTATAGATTTCGTCAAAATACACATGCTCTCGCAGCAACTCAATTTCACGATGAATCTCTTCTTTCAGGTGCTGCTTAGCTTGACGATCCGTCATTTTGCCCAGCTGCTCCTCCAACAAAATAGCAGCGGCATCCGCCGCCTGGTCCATACGCTGGTTATTCGCAATAACTTCCTTACACGGTGTTACGGTAACGTCCTGAACCTTTTCCACCGAACGCTGATCTTGCGGATCAAACTTACGGATCGAATCAATTTCATCGTCAAACAGCTCCACACGATAACCCCAACGGGTTGTCATTGGATAAAAATCAATAATTCCTCCGCGTACGCTCATCTCTCCACGTGATTCCACACGCTCTACACGCTGGTAGCCCATCTCTACCATATGTAGCAAAAACGCTTCCAGCTGAAGCGTCTCGCCTTCTTTCAGCTCAATACGAGCCTCACGCCATGTTTCCGGGATTGGCAGTAAACGTCGGACGCCAGAAAACGGCACGACAACAATCCCACGAAAACCCTGGGCGCAGCGTATCAATACATCAATTCGTTGGGACAATGTCTCTGGACTGGATATTGCTGCTTCAGCAGCTACCAGCTCATTAGCAGGATACAATAAAACCTGATCAGGAGAAAGCGCTTCCTGTAAGTCATCTGCTATTTTTTGAGCGGCAAACATATTGTGCGTCATGACCATTAACGGTCGTCCGGTATCTTCGGCAAGCGCGGCCATCAGTACCTGTCGGGAAGAGCCTGATAAACCTGATATCAGTTGTTCCTTCATCCCTGATGAAATACCTGCTGCAATGGATGCATAATCAGCATCCTTCGTAAAAGCCTGAATAAGTGCTTGTAACAAAAAAGGCACCCCTTTATGCTTATAAATAGTTACATGTAAACCGAAAAAGAAGCCTCAGCAATGCTGCCAAGGCTCCATAAGCGGAATTGCCGCTTCACCTCTCAAGCTGGTACATCCTACCAGTTGAATACCTGTTATTGGAGCGGATTAACGAGCAGACTCAGCTCTGGATTATTCTCCAATGCTTGACTGCAATGCTCGCAAATGACTTTGACGGTCACTTCACCACCCGAATTATACGCTATTATATCTCTACGTTCGGCAGGGGTCAAGGAATGGAAGCCCAACCTTTCTTCGGTTATTGCCGCGGAATCAATTCGTCCCAAGAAAGTTCGACAATGTCTGCATACATAATTAACAATCATGTAATGTATATGCCTCCTGAAAGTTTTCTATACCTTTCAGTATGTCCAACAATCTTCCATTTAAGCCCGTCTGCCTACGTCTGAACTTACTTGTTGAATTCAGCCATCGTCCGTTCAAACGGATGACTCAAGCTGTGTTCTAAGGCGTTGCACGTGTCCTCGATCATTCCGGCCAGTAATTCTTTTTCCTTCTTTGGAAAGGTACCCAGAACATAATCGACAATAGCATGTCCAGGCTCCGGGCGGGAAATGCCCATACGAATCCGATTGAAGGACTGCGTGCCGGTATGCTGAATGATCGATTTAATGCCGTTATGACCGCCTGCGCTACCTTGATAACGCAATCTTATTTTACCGACTTCTGTATCCAGATCATCGTACACGACAATCAGATCTTCCATATCGGCCTTGTAATAGTCCATATAGGCACGTAGAGACTCGCCTGATAGATTCATATAGGTCATTGGCTTAATCAGTACGGTTTTTACGCCACCAATGTGACCCTCTCCAATTAACGCCTTGCATTTGCTTTGGTTAATCTGGATGTTATGACGCGAGGCAAGAGCATCCAATGCCATAAATCCGACATTATGTCTCGTTTTCTCGTATTGGGGACCGGGGTTGCCCAATCCTACAATCCACTTCATAACCTTGATACCCTCTTTCGCAGTCTGGATTTTTTGGTAAAATAGTTGTATTGAATAGGAAGGTGCGTGCCGGTATGCTCAATCAAGGTGATATCCTCTTATATGACAGCCATTTTCTATATCATTTAAAACATTCCGTTCCTGTCCAGATCTATGACGGGAATGTACATATTCAGATTGGCATCGTTGCGCGTTTTAATGAGCATTTCGTCGAAATAGAGGACACACTATACAATCGTCAACGTTTCACATTCATATCTCGCCCAGGCTTTTAGCCTGACATGCTGATAGGGGTTACCTTTTCCATATGGAAAAGGCAACCCCTTTTTTTAATGAGCCAGCGCTTATTCGATTTCAAACAGTTTGCTGATCGACAATTCTTCATGCACACGGATGATAGCTTCTCCCATTAATGGAGCCACAGACAATACCTTCAGCTTGCTTGTCGGATTCGGGTGAACGATCGGGATCGTATCCGTCACAACCACCTCTTTTAATGGCGAATTCTCTAGTCTTTCCATAGCAGGACCGGAAAGCACAGCATGTGTACAACACGCATACACATCTTTTACGCCGCCTTCTTTAAGCGCATTTGCACCTAATACAATCGTTCCGGCTGTATCAATGATATCATCAATTAAAATAGCCGTTTTACCCTCAATGTTCCCGATGATGTTCATCACTTCACTGACATTTGGCTCTGGACGACGCTTATCAATAATAGCGAGCGGCGCACTCAGGAAGTCCGCCAGCTTGCGCGCACGAACGACCCCGCCATGATCGGGTGAAACTACAATCGGGTTCTCAATTTGCTTGGAACGGAAATATTGGGCCAGAATTGGCGCTCCCAGCATATGATCTACTGGAATATCAAAGAATCCCTGAATCTGCATCGCATGCAAATCCATGCTGATTACGCGGTGAGCTCCCGCTTTTTCAATCAAGTTAGCGACAAGTTTCGCTGTAATCGGATCACGTGAACGAGCTTTACGATCCTGACGAGCGTAACCGTAATATGGCATAACGACATTGATACTTTTGGCAGAAGCGCGTTTAAGTGCATCAATCATAACCAATAACTCCATCAAGTTGTCGTTAACCGGCAGACAAGTTGACTGCACAATATACACATGGCAGCCGCGTACGCTTTCCGACAGCTTAACCTGGATTTCACCGTCACTAAACGATGTGGTATGGGATTCCCCCATTGGGATGCCGATGTAGTCCGCAATCTGGTGGGCTAACTTCGGATTGGAGTTACAAGTAAATATTTTGAGTTTGGAATCGCAATAAGTCATTAATAGAAACCCTCCGTGCTGGTTCATTCATTACAGATTCAACAGCTTGCTGATTAGGTCATTCCGATCTTTTCTTCTTCGCTTTGGCACGTGCGCGGATTTTGTCCGCATATCCGGCTTTGTTCTCTTGACGTGGTCTGGCAATGGCCAGATCGTTATCAGGGACAGCATGTGTTACAGTGGAGCCTGCTACAACATAAGCACCTTTTCCAATCTTAATCGGGGCGATCAGATTCACGTTGCTGCCAATAAAGGCATCGTCTTCAATTTCTGTAATGGATTTATTATATCCATCATAATTGACCGTTATTGCCCCGCAGCCAATATTTACGTTTGTACCCACCTTGGCATCACCGACATAGCTCAAATGAGACACCTTGGAGTGATCTCCAATGGTCGCATTTTTCACCTCAACAAAATCACCAATTTTCACATGTTCGCCAAGCTTCGCGCCTGGACGCAGATAAGCAAACGGCCCCACAGATGTACTGCTTCCCACTTCCGCTTCGTTCAACACCGAATGTTTTACCGTTGCGCCTGAATGGATAATCGTATTCTGAATCTCAGCCTGCGGACCAATCACACAATCTTCTCCGATTTGTGTTTGACCGTGCAGCCATGTGTTCGGGTACAGTACCGTATCGGAACCAATAATAACCTCGCTCCCGATATAGGTAGAAGACGGATCAATGACAGTGACACCATTCAGCATATGCTTGCGAACGATGCGCTCACGCATATAGCCCTCAGCTATCGACAAAGCGACTCTGTCGTTAACACCGATGGATTCAGACACATCATCTGTCAAATACGCCTCAACCTGTTCACCTTCACCATGCAAAATACCAATGACATCTGTCAGGTAATATTCCTGCTGTGCATTGGTGTTCGTTACCTTGTCCAGCGCTGCAAACAGCTTGGCATTGTCAAAGCAGTACGTTCCCGTATTGATCTCCCGGACAGCATCTTCCTCAGGTGAACAATCTTTCTGTTCCACGATCTTGAGCACGGCCCCGGAAGCATCACGGATAACTCGTCCATATCCTTTCGGGTCGTCCAACTCAGCGGTCAGTATCGTCGCAGCCGCCCCACGGCTCTCGTGCAGTTGCACCAAGCCCTCTAGCGTTTCCGCTGTGATCAAAGGAGTATCCCCACAAATGACAATGGTTGTACCTTTTTTCTGACCGAGCAAGTCCTTGGCTTGCTTGACAGCATGGCCCGTTCCCAACTGCTCTGCCTGAAGCGCATATTCTGCCGACGGTCCCAAATAAGACTGTACCGCCTCTGCTCCATGACCCACGACGACTACACTTCGGGACACCCCGATTTCACGAACCGTGTCGAGCACATGCCCGACCATCGGTTTTCCGCACACCGGATGCAGAACTTTATATAATTTGGATTTCATACGTTTTCCCTGCCCTGCGGCAAGAATGACTGCCAACCTTTCCAACAAGTCCAACCTCCTATCCTGAAAATAACAGTTACCCCTTGGCTAAAACGTTAATTCCCAGATCAGATTTTGCTTAACTTTTCACAATCCTCCTGAAAAATAACGGCGAACCTTTGGTTAATGGCTATTTTTTCAGGCCAGCTTGTGCTGGACATACATCCCCGGGACGCATCGCTGCCTAGTCCCTGTCTTATGAAAAAGCCGCTTCGGCAGCCCGGATGGCTCCAAGTTGCCTTAAAACTGACTGTTAACTCACTAAAGAATATATCTCATTCCAGACAAAAAGAAAAGAGAGCCACAGTTAGTGGCTCTCTTTTTCTTTTGTACCCCAATCCTGCTTTAGGCGAATTAAGCGCCTTCTTCAATAGCAACTTCTTCATCCACAGCTGCACGTTCGTACTCAGTCAATACAGCAGCTTGGATCTTCTCACGGGTTCCTGAAGATATCGGGTGAGCGATATCGCGAAACTCTCCGTCTGGAGTTCGTTTGCTTGGCATAGCTACGAACATCCCGTTATTACCGTCGATAACTCGGATGTCATGAACAACAAACTCATTATCAATCGTAATGGATGCAATCGCCTTCATTCTTCCTTCTGAGTTCACTCGGCGGAGTCTAACATCCGTAATCTGCATGTGTGTTTCACCACCTTTTTCCAAATAGGACTTGGTGTATACATTCCACACAGCAGTTCGAAATCCTTCTTTTTTTCGGTAATTCGTATCCTAAATTCAGGTAATTTTTTTGAAAAGATTTCTTTTCGACATATTTAGGTATTTTATGATGGATTGTGACAATTTACTGCCCTGTTCACTCATCAAAATAATTGCCCAGCTTGACTGTAATTTGCTTGCTTCGAGAATCGACTGCGGTCAGATTCGCCAGTGAAATATAATCGTGCAGCAGGCGCTCTTCGTTCTCCACCTCGCCCGATTCTACCAGCACACCTACACCGGCCACCTCAGCATCAAACTCAGCCAGCAAGTCGACCATCCCCTGAATCGTTCCACCGGCCTTCATAAAATCATCTACGATGAGCACACGCGATTTCTCACGCATCGCACGTCTGGATAAAGACATCGTATGCAGGCTCTTTTGTGATCCTGAAACATAATTAATACTTACAGCCGAGCCTTCTGTCACCTGATGATCACGCCGTACGAGAACGACTGGCAAATTCAGCTGTGCTCCGGTTGCATAGGCAAGTGGAATACCCTTGGTCTCCACCGTCATAACCACATCAATCTGACGATTGGCAAAAGCGGTTGCGAATATTTTACCAGCTTCGTTCATCATCGCAGGTTGGCCCAGCAAATCGGACAAATACAGGTATCCTCCCGGTAATATGCGGTCAGGCTGCTCCAGTTGCGCGCACAGGTCGTTCGCAAACGCAAGCGCATGCTGCTTGGAAAGCCTCGGGATCAGTTTGACGCCCCCTGCCGCTCCCGCCAGCGTCAGAAGCTCGCCAGTGCCCTCATCCTCAAATACTTCCTTGATGATGGCCAGATCCTCGCTTATGGAGGACTTAGCTGCCCCGTAGCGATCCGCAAAATGAGTAAGAGGCACCAGCGTATGCGGCCGTGACAACAAAAATTGCGTCATTTCCACCAATCGTGAGCTTCTTTTAAGTTTTTTCACAACAATTCCTCGCGATCTATTCTCCTGCCGCCCGCTTTGTACAGTAAAGCACCGGCGGACTGGCCGGTTGCTGGCGGAATGTAAGTGATATAGTAAAATCCGAATATTTAATAGTAAATATATCATCTTCGTACGTATTTGTACAACAATTACCACTATAATAAGAAAGAAATATCTAAAATCAGGTCAAAAGTCGTACTGCGTACACATCTTTACAAAACCCTCTTAGTCCATTGTAAATCCGTGGCACTTTGGCTTCCTTCGATACCAGTCCGAACACTGTAGGTCCACTCCCTGACATCAGCACACCGTCTGCTCCTAAGCGGATCATAGAGTTTTTAAGATGCTCTACCTCTGGATACAGCTTTAGTGTTACATCCTCAAGTACATTCCCCAGCGCGTTGCATACATCGGTAAAAGAAGCGTTACGGATCGCATGCTCCATCTGGCGGGCAGACGGGTGGTGCGTAATCTGATCTGCTTTGACACGACCATACACTTCAGCCGTCGATACATTAATCGGCGGCTTCGCAAGGATCACCCAGCATTGTGGCGGATTCGGAAGTGGCTTGAGCAGTTCTCCGCGTCCACTTGCTAAAGCCGTCCCCCCTGTAATACAGAAAGGTACATCTGAGCCCAGCTCCGCACCCAACACCCTTAATTCAGCATCCGAGATACCAAGCTTCCATAGCTTATTCAGTCCACGCAGCGCTGCGGCAGCATCACTACTTCCACCCGCTAACCCTGCCGCCACCGGGATATGCTTATCCAGATGGATGTGGACGCCCGTAGACACGTTATAACGTTCTTTGATCAGACGCGCAGCCTGAAAAGCCAAATTCTTTTCATCCAATGGTATGTACCCGGCTTGACTTGAAATAATAATGGTATCACGCGGTAACTCAGACATCGTCAATCGGTCAGACAGATCGACCATGGTCATAATCATTTCGACCTCGTGATAACCATCGTCCCGCTTACGTAGAACATCAAGCATTAAATTGATTTTCGCCGGTGCTTTTTCATATATTTTCAAGGCGTTCACCCACCTTCAACTTTTCCCTCAAGACAGCTTAACATATTATATCAGACTCAGCGTGTCAAGTCATGAGGCTCAAAAAAGCGGAGATGACCCGGTATGAACCCGGATATCCCCGCTTTTCATCAGCACCACCGATGGCTACGATTTGCGAGAAGCTGCCTGCTCAGCAAGCTGGATGGCCCGCTTGACCATATTGCCCGCATCCTTGGCTTTAATGCCTCCCCAGCCTTCTTCCTTGACCGTGTCGTAAAACCCAAGATCTTTGGCCAGCTCGTACTTTAGCTCCTCCGACATGACACTCCGTCTTCTTCTGCTCATACATACGCCCCCTTCGGCAATGGAATAAGGAAGATCATTCCCGGCTTAGTATGTGCAGAGATGTCATGCTTCATCCTGCTCTGTATATACAAAACGGCCCCGTCATTTGAAATGACGAAGCCGTCGTTAAACCTGCAAAGCTGGTATAAATCACGAAATCAATTAAGGTGTTTCAAAATATTCGACTACACTTGTATGGGAGTCGGGATCATATACGCTGACTTCCACCGACTCGGTAAGAATGTCAGCATAGCTGTAGGAGACACGTTTAAACGTCTGTTGCTCCTGATCCAGCTTGACGATAAAAACAGAAGGGTACGTTTCTTCCAAGACACCA
Source organism: Paenibacillus sp. F4 (assembly GCF_002894905.1). NCBI lineage: Bacteria > Bacillati > Bacillota > Bacilli > Caryophanales > Paenibacillaceae > Paenibacillus > Paenibacillus sp. F4. The sequence goes on along the minus strand of NZ_POVS01000016.1, from coordinate 17,770 downwards.
GTTCGTTCGACGGTCTTACGGCGCCCGCCGTTAGCCCGCAGCAAAATTTTTTGCCCTACATGTGCGTCGAGACTGCGTTTGATTTCCAACAGCGTATTTTTAGCCATTGCCTAACGACCACCTCTTTCCTTGTCCATTATAACGAATTTTAGAGGGATTGTCAAATCAAGCTAAATATTATAACAACACGAAAAATAAGTTGTCAATTTAATTTTTTGCGAACAGGAATAATTTATATAAAAAATGACAAAAAGCCTCTGAAAGCAGAGGCTTTTTGTTCAGATTAATCCTATTGGCACATTTGAATCCTAGATGGCGGAAGGCGTTACTTTAAGCGTTGACAAATTTTCAAGCTTCGGCAGGCCGATGCGATAGCTTCCCCTAGTTTCAATTCCACCCACTCCGCGACTGCCACTGATTGTCTGGTGAAACAGGTCCCCCATGTTGACCGTATCACGGATCGAAGTAAAGGCCGCCTTGGCAGCCACGTAAACGGGGTCCAGCGCGTGAATCAGGATACGCCCTGGTGAGCTGGCGAAGTTCGCTCCCGCACGTAGCAGCGCCTCAAAATGGGACTGGCACGCCCCCGCTACAATCGTCAGCGAATCCAGATGACGTTCATATTGTCTTGCTACCTGAATCGCCGCCACAAAATTTTGCGAATTTTTATAACTTTTCAAGCTGTACAAATCGTAAGGCTGTGGCTGCTTCAGCACACCGTCATGTCCGGTAATGACTACGATATCCGGACGGATACGGGGAAGCAATCGGTACAACGTGTCCGCCATTGCCGATTCGTGAACGTGATGTCCCTCTGCAGGAACACGGAGCTGTTCATATAAACTGAGGCATTTTTTCAGATAGCTGGGATCTCCATCCAGATGAAGAACCTTTCCCGGCATTTCAAAATACGTTGACTCGACCGGATCACTCCAGTCCCCAACCAGAGCTGCCTGACTACGAGCAGCTTGCTGCTGGCGTGCCCGTTGCAACAGATTAAGAGACTCACCAGCCTTAATGTGGGCCTGCTGAGTCTTTCCGCTAATCTGGTCTGCAGGCACTCTGACCAGATCGTTCACCGGGGAATCGGCCAGCAGCCGAAATTCTATTCCCTTAATGATCGCTTTATCCCGCTGGATGTCCTCAACACGAAACGTGACATCTCCACCGTACGATTTCCGAACGACCAAGTCTCCTAAACTCATCACACTGTATCACCCCTCCTATATCGTATGGGTGAATGCACAGTTTGGTTCCAGCTTAGGATATACCTGCCTCCAACAGCACAGCGCTGAGACGCGCAAATTCCTCAATACTTAGCGTTTCTCCTCGACGGGAGGGTTCAATACCAGCTTGTTGCAACAGCGGCTCCAGCGTGTCCCTGTTCTCTTTGGTGAAGAAACGGCTTTTTAAGTTATTGGAAATGGTTTTACGACGCTGGGCAAAAGCAGCATGAACCACTTCAAAGAAGTGCTTCTCATCCACCACTTCCACCGGAGGGGCTTCCCGTACACGCAGCCGGATGACTGCAGACTCCACATTTGGCTGGGGAATAAATACTGTATTCGGCACAGTGCAGACTAATTCAGGTTCGCTGTAATATTGCACTGCAATGCTCAGACTGCCGTAATCCTTCGTTCCAGGAGACGCAGCCATGCGCTCAGCCACTTCTTTTTGGATCATAACGACGATATTCTCCAGAGGGAGCTTGTCCTCCAGCAGCCTCATCAGAATCGGTGTAGTAACATAGTACGGCAGATTAGCCACGACACTTACTTTACTCACGTCTGCAAAATCGGCTGCGAACACCTCGCGCAAATCCAGCTTCAGCACGTCTCCATGACGTACCTTCACATGCTCGTAAGGGGCCAACACCTCTTCGAGAATTGGCAGTAGCCGCTGGTCAATCTCGACAGCGGTAACTGCCTTGGCCGATTGGGCCAGCTTCTCGGTTAAAGCGCCAATCCCAGGACCGATCTCAAGTGCACCCTTCGTCTCATCCAATCCGGCAGCATTTACAATCTTATTGAGAATATTTTGATCAATCAGGAAATTTTGTCCCAAACTCTTTTTGAACGAAAAACCGTGCCGTTGAATAATTTCCTTCGTACGCCGCGGTGTTGCTATATCTTGAATCCCTGTCATACGGACATCACAATCCTTCACTTTCAATTTGTGCCAGCGCCCCGGCAAATTCCTCGCGGCTGATCTGAAATACAGAGAGCCGTTTATGTAGCTGCTTTCCGTTACAATAACCAATACCCAGCACATTCCCTAAGGCCATACGGCGTGCAGCAGCATTGGGGTGGGTGATGAGTCCAGCATCAATCAGGTCCGCCCACTCAATCAGTGGGTCGGCGCCTTCCACTGTCGTATGAACCCGTGCAAGAGCGTGTCTGATCGCTTCTGGTGAGGCATTCTCCACGCCAATATCTCCTTTGCGCGTCGCTTCTGCCTCGGGTATAAAGGCCTGCTTGCAGCCGGGTACCTTGGACGCGATAATCTTACGGATGCGCTCCCCTGCATGATCGGGATCGGTTAAAATGATGACCCCCCGCCGCTCCTGCGCCAATGCAATTTTACGCAGCGTCATTTTATTAATGGCTGAGCCGCCAGTTTCTATCGTATCCGCTTCAACAGCGCGGCGAATGGCCACCGTATCATCCCGGCCCTCTACCACGATCACTTCCTTGATCATTTGCGTTTCCCTCCACTGCTACACAGCAAGCTATATTTATCTTTCCCTGCTTTTGAAAACAAAATAAGAAGAGGATATCCTCTTCTTAGCATGGCATAACTATGTTGTTAATACTATCGCATTGCCCTCAACATACACAACCTGTTTTAGTTGATTTCAGGCTTTACCGGTCCGATGACATATACGGTTTTACCGTGCTTACGACCAAATTGGTTGGCTCGGCTCAAACTCTCATAATACACATCGATTTTGTGGCCTTTAATCGCGCCACCGGTATCCTCCGCTCGGCGGAAGCCCACCCCTTCGATATACACCCACCAGCCGATTGGAATTACACTCGGATCGACAGCGATGGTGCGTCCTTCCGTGACACGTGCGCCGGATGCAGTACGTGTACCGATACCTGGCTCCTGTGAGGAATACGCCGTCATGGAGACATTTTGTAAAACCTTGCTATATTTAAAATTGACGCCTGCTTTACGGACAGCACTGCCCGAACTAACTGCTGTTGCCTTAACCGCATCATTGGGACCGACGGAAGCAGCAAGAACGACCGGTTTTTTCTTCGTTCCTACCGCAATGACCTTATCCACACGGTTCTGTGCAACTTCCTTGTTAACCAGCTGTTTGGATACCAACTTTCCATCATGATATACCTTTTGAACATGCTGGACGACCACACCCGATTTGCCGCTTTGAATGACCCGATTATCGCCTTTATAAAGACTCGGATCGGCCGTTTTGATGACCTGATAAGGCACCTGTTTTTTCTGTTCGACCTGCTGTTTCTTCACACGGACGATTTTTATGTCCATGTTAGACGAAACAGAGGCATCCAACGCAGGATAAACTTTATCCGTTGACGATAATTTATAGCCCGAGGTACGAATGGCACCTTCTACTGTATTTTCTGTTGTGTACAGCTTTTTCGTCTCATTGCCTGAAGATACTTTGACTTGATTGGCACGTTTAATGACTACGCGATCCCCATCCTGTACTGCTCCATTTAGCGGCATGGAAACTGTATCATGCGGCTGAAGTGAAATGGAATGCTCGCTCAGCAAATCTTGAAGCTTGGATTCCCGGGTTTCTACCGCAGACGCCTTGCCATCGATGACAAAAAAGACTTGTTTTTTAGATTGCGTGTACATCAGAATTGAAATCATAATCGTTAGCGCGATTAGAAAAATAGCAACCAAAGCAGCCTGGCGCACATTCTCTTGCTTCCAACGCAATACGTAAGACATGCTGGATGAGCGTGACTCATGGGTATCCTTTTTTTGGAAAATGCCCATTTCCTCCGTCCTCCTTACATAGCCCGCCGTCTGGAGTAAGACATAGTTGAGATTTGACGTGACTATAACAGATTTTCTACAAGACAAGCCCAAACTACGACTGTCCTGCACCATGTACCCGTCTTCGCGGCATGCTGTCCTCCCCTGTTTAACCACAGTATGATGACAGATTTTCTTTTATTCACAACAAAAAAAGCCAGAGAAAGAGACTAGAGAGCTCTTTCGTGGCTTCCGGCATGTGTGAATATGCGGGAAAACTCATGCACGAGATGGCTTCTCTCTTGTTACGCTTACGGGGTTAGCTGTCGGGTTCGGACGTAGAGAGTCGCCCTAGCTTGGGTCAACCGCTCATGGCGGTCGCCTTCACATTCACCCCGAAGACCCAGAAAGAAATCGAAATACGGCTCCTCCACCTGTTCAATCCCATTCGGGAAAAGAATTTAGGTCGAGCCGGCTGGCGGAAGAGACGTTCCCTTCTTGCACATACGCCGGACGTACTGTAAGCCATATCGGTTCCCCCGTTCCCTGTAAAAGGGACTCAGCGAGACTGGTTCATGAAATGACTTGTTGATGTTTACATTCAAACAACAATTCACTGAAAAGATGATATCCTGTTTCTATGCATGTTGTAAAGCAGGTTTCAAGTACATTTTTCAAAATATTCGGTTAAAATATTGTAATATTCTCGAGTTTCCTGCAACAAATTCATGATTAGCTTCGTCTATCTCTTTATCTTGATCGATTTCTTCACTTTTTCATTGAATGTCAAATCGTTCCAGGGCATTTCGGGTCGTTATTGACACTAATTCCTCCACTGTAATTCCCTTGATTTGGGCTGCAGCCTCTGCTACCAGTCTCACATGTGCAGACTCATTTCGCTTCCCACGAAACGGATGAGGCGTCAGATAGGGAGCATCAGTTTCAATGAGCAGACGGTCCAGCGGCACCTGTGCGAGCACCTCTTTTGGCTGCTTGGCATTTTTGAACGTTATTGGACCACCGAAGGAAAGGTGAAATCCCATATCCAGCACCATTTTGGCTGTCTCCCAGCTACCCGAAAAGGAGTGCATGACTCCTCCAATCTCACTCGCTTTTTCCTCGCGCAAAATCTTAACAATATCTTCATGGGCATCCCGGTTATGAATAACAATGGGCATTTTGAGCTCACGAGCCAGACCAATTTGACTTCGAAACACCCGATGCTGAACATCCTTCGGTGATGTATCCCAATAATAATCCAGACCGATTTCTCCGATGGCTACAACTTTCTTATGACTGCATAACGATGCAATCCATTCTAAATCGCCCTCCTGCATTGTAATAGCATCCTGCGGATGCCATCCAACTGCTGCATAAATAAAATCATACGTCTCGGCCAATTTCATGGTGGATGGAATGGTCTCACGATTAAATCCGATATTGATCATCCGCGTTACTCCTGATTCGACAGCACGTGCTATAACTTCTTCACGATCTTCGTCAAATTGTGGCGCATCCAAGTGAGTATGAGTGTCGAATAATTCCAAGGTTTACATCTCCTTTTTTTACTTACATTTCTATATAGTTGTCTATTCTTTGACAAAATAATTCCTTATTTCGGCAGGAAGCCTGTCTTTTACCGCGTTCAATTTATTCTGGGGAAAATACATATGATATTTTCCTCGGTGAATACCACTTATTGAGCGCACAATTTCCGAAACTTCGGATATTTCACTCACCTCGCCCTGACGTCCAAGCAGTAAAATCTGGTTGTCCGTCGAGCCACCCTGCCGAAACACATCATAAGGAAGATCTGTCGGAAAATCAATTTCAAAATCATATTCAGGGTGCAAACCAGCCTCTTTCAAAGCTTCTCGAATACTGTCAATGGTATCTGTATCCATATTTTCAATCTCTACATATTTATACAATCTACGGTCCATAAAACGGCTGCTCAAATCGCTTAAAATCTCGTCCTTTTCTCGTTTCCACTGGCTAAATACGGTCTGGATTAATGACTCGTCGAGCATCAGATATTGCTCTACTGTAAGCTCTCCTTTCAACAGATCCGGCAGCGGGTCCAGCAGAAAACCAAACTCATATCCGTTTTTAAACAATTCCTTTGCTCGCTTGAAAATTTTACGTAAAAGGATTTCCGAGCTGCGTGTTACAGGATGAAAATAAATTTGCCAATACATCTGATAGCGTGACATTAAATAATCTTCTACTGCATGCATACCTGATTCCTTCACAACAATTCTCCCATTATGAGGACGCAGCAGTCGTAAAATACGATCCAAATCAATCGTGCCGTAGTTGACGCCTGTCGAGTGAGCATCCCGCAACAAATAATCCATACGATCGGCATCTAGCGGACTGGTTACCAGGTTGACAACAATCGGCTTATCATACGTTTTGGCTATAACCGCAGCCACCTTTTGTGGAAGCTTCTCGTCGACTTGCCGTAGCACGGCGTTGATCTTCGTGTCTCCCAATACAATGCGGCATGTCCAATCCTCATGGTTCATATGAAAGGCTTCCTCAATTGAATGAGAAAATGGACCGTGTCCCACATCATGCAATAGAGCTGCACACAGAGCAACCAGCCTTTCCTCCTTCGGCCAATCTGGGAAATCTCCACGTTCAAATTGAGAAATAATACTTCTCGTAATCTCATATACGCCCAATGAGTGTGAAAACCGGCTATGCTCCGCTCCATGAAACGTAAGATACGATGTGCCTAACTGCCGTATGCGCCGTAAACGTTGGAACTCCGGCGTATTGATCAACCGCCATATCACAGTATCCTGAACATGGATGTAGTTATGTACCGGGTCTTTAAAAACTTTTTCTTCACTGAGTGGCTGGTGCAAGATATCAGCTCCTTTAATATTCGGAATAATGGATTAAAATACAATAAAATCCTAAATGATTCCCCTCATTCGACATTCTTTGTCGTAAAATGTCGAATTATAGTTTTTCGACATTTCCAAATCGACAAACTGAATAAATCATCAATAAGATAAGGCAATACACACAAGTAAAGCTCTTTAATCTAAATACTTTTGCATAATCAGACTGTTACTACATTTTTAAGGTTGACTGTTTTGGGAATCGTTGGTATAGTAAATATCAGAAAAGAGAAAATTTTGTCGAATCATGACACTTATATTATTTTAAACGGCGAGAGGAGCCTGATTTATTATGATGAAATCCACTGGTATTGTAAGAAAAGTTGACGAGCTCGGACGTGTTGTTATTCCAATCGAATTGCGCCGTACCCTGGGAATCGGAGAGAAAGACGCTTTGGAAATTTATGTTGATGGCGAACGCATCATGCTTAAAAAATACGAGCCAGCTTGTATCTTCTGCGGCAATGCTGAGAATGTAATTTACTTCAAAGGAAAAATTGTTTGCCAAGATTGCATTTCTGAAATCCCAACACCTGTGACAAACTGAGAATTTTAGTATATAATAGACTTATCAGATATTGTTAATTCTAACCTTTTTCATATATACTCCTTGTTGCCTTCCACGGTTTGAACCCAACCGTTGGAAGGCCCTTTTTTGTTTAGGCAGATATTCATAAGAGTGCGTTGTAAACATCTCTCTTGGAAATTGAACGATCTGTGGCTGTACGCTTCATTGCATCCTTGCGTGTGAGTCCCTCTGCCTCATAATGTGCAACGTGGGACTCCAAAGATAAAGACTGCCACCATGCCTGACGTTCCTGTTCCTCTTCCTCTTCGTCTTTCCCTTCAACCACCAGACAATATTCACCAATCGGTGGATTCTCCTCTAGTTTAGCAAGGCATTGCTCCACGGTTCCCCGCACCCATTCCTCATGCAGCTTGGTCAGCTCACGCGCAAGCACCACTTTGCGTGAACCTAATGTTTCCTTCAACACCATCAATGTCTTCACAATACGATGAGGCGATTCATAAAAAATAATTGTGCCGTGAGATACCTGAAACGATAGCAACAGCTTCTCTAGGTCCTTTTTCTCCCGTGGTGGAAAGCCAGCGAAGGTGAACCTTTCTGTATCCAGTCCTGAGGCAATTAAGGCCGATAGTGCCGCATTTGCTCCTGGGATAGGAATGACGCTAATTTCCGCTTCCAGTGCCAGTTTGACCAGATCCGAACCAGGGTCAGAAATGGCCGGTAGACCTGCATCGCTAACTAGTGCCAAATTTTTTCCTTCTATTATATAACGTATCAGTTCAGGCCCACTGGCAGCCTTATTATGTTCATGATAACTGAAGAGCATATCCGGTGTAATTTCGAAATGGGTGAGCAGTTTGCGTGTCTGCCGCGTATCTTCGGCAGCGATAATACTACATGATTTTAAGGTGTTAATCGCCCTAAAGGTCATATCGTCCAGATTCCCAATGGGTGTTGCAACAAGATACAACTTTCCCCGTTCTTCTTCGCTGGTACTAAAGCTTTTTTGTACAGCTGCTTTCACACAGAATCCCCCTTGCTTACTTCTCCATAGATATCTCTTATTTCCTGAGTATAATTCCCATTTTCCTGATATACAATGAGCGGAGGCAACAGACGAACCTCCGGTTTGCCGTCACGTAATGCTTCAACCAGGACCATATTGGCTTCCATATGAACTCGTGGGTGAACAAAACGTATTCGTTTGGGTTCCAAACTATGTTTACGCATCAAGGTTATAATATCACCCAATCGCTGCGGGCGATGAACCATAGACACTTTTCCCCCATTACGGACAAGCCGGGTGGATGCCTGAATGACTTCTTCCAGTGTGCAGTTCACTTCATGACGGGCAATTGCCTGGTGAGGATTCAGCTTGATATCGCTACCATTTAGCGGCATATAGGGGGGATTCACGGTAATCGCATCATAAACACCATGTCCCGTGATGTGAACCAGCTCACGTAGGTCCCCTTCCCGAATCTGAATTGCTGCTTCTAATCCATTCAAGCTGACACTACGTCTAGCCATATCTGCCAAACGTGGTTGAATCTCAATTCCTTCAATAGACGCTTTTGTTCGTGTCGTTAGCAACAGCGGGACAACCCCATTGCCAGTACACAGGTCCAGAATCTTCCCACGCTGCGGAATACCGGCAAATCGTGCCAGCAAGACCGCATCCATCGAGAAGCTGAATACTTCATCACTTTGGATAATACGCAAATTATGTGAAAGCAGATCATCAATTCGTTCAGACTTCTTTTCATTTTCGTACATAGTGCTCTCCCATCTTTTATAACCAAAATCGCTTTTCACTCATACTTCCTTACAAAAAAGCCGTAGGCATCTTGCTCCTACGGCTTGTTTTTATTTATTCAAAAATGACAGACAGAAGAGGCAATCGCCTTCCGTTCGCAAATGTCCGTAATACACGTTGCATATATGAAATCCTTCATGATACAGCCTCGCTAGATTGTCGTAGCCTTCGCCCACGACCTCACCCGTTTGCCCTTCATCCTTAATGACGATCGGAGGAGGAAGCTTCGGCTTGTTTGCCGTCTTTTCTTCTCCAGAGGTTTCACGTTTGAGCATCTTGCGCACCTGTTCGTTTTCAATCGTTAGTCGTTGATTTTCCTCCAGCAGCTCTTTTACTGCCAGTTTCAATTCACCCAGATCGCTATGCAACTGTCCCATTTGGGTTTCCATTTCGTGAATACGCGCAAAAACATTTAATTTATCCAAGTTTCCACCCCGAAGCAACCTAATGGTTTACTTGACGACTACATCGTCCATTGGAAGTTCCTTGACCTTACTGATCTCAAACAGTTGAACATGCACCGTGCGATGACCTGCATTCACACCTACGACTTTACCTTCTCCCAAAGAGGTGATAACCATCTTACCCACCTGAGGTAGCTCTTCTCGCATGCTTTCGTAGTTATCATGTTCAAACTTGAGACAGCACATCAATCTCCCGCACAACCCGGAAATCTTCGTCGGATTCAGCGACAAACTCTGATCCTTCGCCATCTTAATAGATACCGGCTCAAAATCCCCCAGCCATGAGGAGCAACACAGAATACGTCCACAAGGTCCGATTCCGCCAAGCATTTTAGCCTCATCCCGTACGCCGATCTGCCGCAGCTCGATCCGTGTACGAAAAATACTGGCCAAGTCCTTTACAAGCTCTCGAAAATCCACCCGACCCTCTGCCGTAAAATAAAAAATGATCTTATTGCGGTCAAATGTAAATTCTACATCTACCAGCTTCATTTTAAGGCCATGGTCTTTAATTTTATTTAAACACGTGCCGAATGCATCCTTGGCCGCCAATTTATTCTCTTCTACAACAAGAGCGTCATCATCCCCAGCAATACGAATGACTTTTTTTAAGGGCAGGACAACATCCGAATCATTTACCTCTTTTTTGCCCACTACAACCTTGCCATATTCAATACCGCGCGCGGTTTCTACAATGACGCAGTTTTCTTTCTCCACTGGAAGATCCAGCGGATCAAAATAATAAGTCTTGCCCGCCTTCTTGAAACGGACACCCACTACACTATACAAAAATTAACCCCCTTGTATGCCACTAAACCTCATTTGAAGCCGACATTGTACGAATGGCCGCAATTGAAGTCTCACTGTCGCACAAACCGGGAACCTGGCGTCGCGGATTGTGCAGAGTGGAACAAGCGCGCCTTCCTGTTAGCCGGTGATAGAACCGCTTGTATCGGACAACCCAATCAGAAGCTGCTCCACGCATAATTGCCCGTTGACGTGAAAACGGAGCTTCTTCCTGCAATTCGCGGCCAAATCCATATAAGAGACCCATTGTTCCGTGCTGCGGGTGATTGCCAATTTGGAGACGGACTCCAAATGATCTATGAAAACAATGCTTTCGTGCCTTCCGTAACGGAAATGAAGCATATCCTTAAACCACAAATGAAACAGATGAAACAGAATATCCAGGTGTTCAGAAAGTCCAGTTTTAAAAATCTTCTGTTGAGCCAGAATAATAGACGAGCTCCCCCGACTCATGGACTCCTTCACTAATTGTAACACTACGTTTCTAATTTCTGCAAACCAATTCTGCTGGAGAATTTCTCTACATGATTCCAGTCCTGAAGCAATATGAACGACCGACCGGACAAGCCCTGCCGTATAGCCTTCCCCAATTAATGCCTGCATCATCACTTCCGGCTGTAAAGCGTGGAAAGGAACCTGCTGCGTCCGTGATTGAATCGTAGGCAGCAACGCCTGTCCATTTTCAGAAATGAGTATACCGACCACCGGAATCTGGGGCTCCTCCAGAAATTTAAGTAGGCTATTAGCAGCTTGCACTGTCATGGTATCCGCCTGCCGAATGATATATACCTTCGGATTGGAGCTTTCAGATTTGTAAGAAAATATACGTTGAAGCCCGCGAATCTGATCAATTTTAATCGTAGCTCCATCCGGCTCTACAATATGCAAATCTGGATGGTTCCCGTGCTCTACCTTGCGGCATGACAAACACTCCCCACATGCATCATCCGTCTGTCGCTCACAAAATAAGGCCTTAGCAAAGATCTGCGCCATGTTCATCTGCCCGCTTCCCGGCGGCCCGCTAAAAACATAGGCATGGTTGACCGTATGATTCCGTAGTGCACTTTGCAGCATTTTTTTGGCTACATCCTGGCCCATTATATGTTGAAAAGACATATTTCCTCACTTTCTCCACTGAAAACAACTGTGATCCATCGGCAAATCGTTGTTCTTCGGGGCATGTACATAGTCAAAAATAATCTGCCAGCATGATCAGCAAGCAGATTATTTCTTCGTGGCAACAGCCCGTCTGTATTCATTTATAACATAAGTCTGCATTAAAATGAGAGATTAATTAGCAATCCTCTGATCTCACCGACCCCTTGCAAAAGCTCAATCTTGCCTTGCTCGGTTTCGAGCAGCTCATCCGCCATTTTGAGCAATAGCTCATCCACTTCATCAATCAGCTTATAACGTTTGCTGCGTCCCCGGCGATCCCAGCCCTTCGTGTCCTTCATGGACACGCCTCGCCGAACGGTATCTTCCAAAAACCGTTTAACCAGCATCTTATAGGCCTTCAGCTCACGAATCGTCATTGAGCGTGCAAGACGATCTCCCTGCATTTGTATTTCCTTAAAGCGCCGATTCAATTCCTCCTGCGAAGCTTGCTCCCCATTTTGCTGCATAACGTCGGAGAAGCTCTTGGGCTGAATTGGCTTTGCACTCATTTCATTTGTAGACAATGTACTTTGTAAAGGGCGATAGCCCGGATTTATTTTCATATAAACCTGCTTTCTCCCCGGATGCTTCCACTTTCCCCCTTCATGAACAGTTCAAACTAGAACTCAGGGTTTCTTCGGATTTCCGGGGACTGCGCTGTAGCGCTGCCGTTTTAGTGGATCTGCCCTCACTCCCATCATGTGAGAAGATACAGGCGATTCCCCTATCATATCGGCAGAATAGGCCCTATTGTGTAGATTCAGAAATGCTCGAAACGGTCTACAGGCATCACGAATACCGTCGCTCCACCCACCTGCACTTCAACAGGCAACGGTAAATAGGAATCCGTCGTCCCGCTCATAGGGGTAACGGGTGTGACCAGCTGTTCACGAACCTTGCAACTGCTGCGAATGACGTTCATTAATGAGTCCACCTGATTGTCATCAACACCGATCATAAATGTCGTATTACCAGCACGCAGAAATCCTCCTGTGCTCGCCAATTTAGTAGCACGGAAATTTGCTTTCACCAGTCCGCTGGATAATCTGTTACTGTCCTTATCCTGTACAATCGCAATAATCAGCTTCATCCTGTATTCCTCCTTCAAGTCATATTAGAGACAACCTTGTCCCTAGCTCAATTTTACCGTATATCCTTCGACAATTATATGCTAAAATTCTGAACAAACCGCTTTTTCAGCAAATCCTTCAATACTTGCTCCACCTGCTCTGGCGCCGGAGACGCATCAACAATTGTAATTCGCTCTGGAAATTTGCGAGCCAACTCCAAATATGCCTCTCGCACCTTTTGGTGAAACGATATACTCTCCATGTCGAGGCGGTCCATTTCTGCTCCTCGTGACGCATTAATTCTTGCCAATCCCAATTCGGGCTCAATATCTAGATAAAATGTGGCATCCGGCTCCCAATCATCCACCGCGAAGCGATTAATTGAAGCTACCTCTTCAATTCCGATCCCTCTTGCAAATCCTTGATAGACCAAGCTACTATCCACAAAACGATCACATAATACGATAGCTCCCTGTTCAATAGCCGGCTTTACCTTCTCCACCAAATGCTGACGCCGCGCCGCCGCGTATAAAAGTGCCTCTGTTCGAGCATCCATACTGGTATGAGCAGGGTCCAAAATGATAGAACGAATCTTTTCGGAAATTTCGATGCCACCCGGCTCCCTCGTCGTGATGACTGGATAGCCTTCTCTCTCCATAAACTTCGCCAGCCGTTGAATCATAGTTGTTTTACCGGAGCCGTCTCCCCCCTCCAGTGTAATAAAAATACCTTTGCGATTCATGTTATTCCCTGCTTTCCTGCCTGAAAAATAAAAGTCACCCATAGGCTGCGTATGCTTCTTTTATTCAGTCTTCTGTATTTGTTAAGTCTCTAGTATCTAATCTTTATTGTAAACGGAATACCCGAATTGTAAGCATACTTTCATCTGCTACCCCGTGCCACTTGGCTCCCAGCTCACGTAGACGACTCATCCGCAATGCAATCGTTTCTGTGATCGTTTCTCCTGCATACAGCAGTGGAATACCTGGAGGATACGGGATAATCATTTCAGCCGCTACCCTGCCAGCGGATTCGTCTACAGGCACGGTCTCCATCTGATCCGGGCTAATCGGTCGAAGCCCAAACGGCACCGGACTAGAGTATCCCTTCATTTTATCATTGTTCCACGTGGAAAAATCTAATTCGAATCTTTGCTGCTCTTTTTCCGTTGACCCCGGCTCACAAGCCGTCTCCTTAAATCTTATATCATTATCTATATGCACAAGAGCCTGCAACAGGTGACTCGCATCCTTAGCCGTAGAGCCTAACGTAAACAATAAAACAACATGTTTTTCGTCGCTCATCTCTGGAACACATCCGTAAGTCTCCAACTCATGCTTGAGTCCAAACCCATCCAGTATACCCCATGTATCATACAGCACCAATTTAAAAGGATCCTGGGTTGAATATCCGCTTATTCCCTCATCAGCCCTTTCTAGGACCTCAGAGATTCCCCTGTGAGCGTCTTTCCCCTCTAGTGCCTGCTGTATAGGTTCTAATAAGCGAAAGCGTGGGAGCTGCTTCAGGCCCTTTCTAAAAGCATCTGCCGCCGCTAAGCCCACTGTAAAAGCATCTGTTCCATACGCCTCTATATACCATCTTGCCAAATCCAGTGAAGCCATTAACGGATAAGAAGGGCTAGAGCTTTGCACCATCGCCAAACGCTGACGAAGCAGTTCCCGATGGATTCTCTCTCCCTGCACATGTAACATGGCCCCCATGGTCATGGCTGGGAGCATTTTATGTGTCGACTGCACGACTACATCAGCCCCGCAGGATAGCGCAGAGGCTGGCAAGCGAGGATGCAACCCATAATGGGCACCGTGTGCCTCATCTATCAATAGCGGCACATGGGCTGCATGACAGGCCTTAGCCGTTGCCGTCAGGTCATGCCCCATCCCATAGTAATTAGGTAGTGTAAGTAACACCCCTTTAGCCGAAGGATAGGCCTTCAGTGCAGCTTTTATTGTATCCGTCGTTGGGGCAACCGCCAGCCCGCTTAGTGTATCTATTTCCGGATCTAGGAATACTGCATCAGCCCCTGACAGCATGAGACCGTTCAGAACAGATTTGTGTACATTTCTCTGTACCAGCAGTAGATCTCCCGGCTCCGTACATACAGTTAAAATCATAGCCAAATTACCGACCGTGCTTCCTCCAATTAGCCAAAAGCTCTCTTCAGCACCAAAGCACTTTGCAGCCAGCTCTTGCCCTTCACGAATCACATCTTCTGGGTGATGCAAATCATCCAGTCCAGTAATTTCTGTAGCATCAATAGACATCACTTCTTGCAACAGAGATGCAATATTTTCATGCTCATATACTTGTCCATTTTTATGACCGGGTACATGGAAAGAAGCATTGCCCTGAGTCCGGTAACGTATTAGAGCTTCCATTAATGGTGCGTGTATCGCCTTTTTCCCCATCATTCTGCAATCCTTCCAAACAAAGCTTTATATCTACCTTATTTTATCGTAAAATCAAGCGGAATCCTACTTTTACTCACAGAAAAAAAGGCCCGTATCGACAGACCTTGGAATGCCAATCCTTCAAAGACTAATTAGCAAAGGATATTATGCATTTTTCTGTACCCAGATTTGCTTTAGTTGATCAATAAAAAAATGATATTTGGCGTCAGTTGCATCCGTGTGCACCATTTCAGCCTCACACGTATCACAGATAAACTCGGAAACGATAAAAATGCCTTCATGCTTGTGCTGCCCGCATATAATGCAGCGGTGGCCGCCTTGATCATGCATATCCATCCCACCTTGTTTCTTTTACTATTAGTATGGGGCACTTTCTACTATTTTAAACCTTTTCATAGCCCAGTTCGACGATATACTCTATATATATTCCTCCTGGGCCATTATGGTGTTTGTACCCCGTATGTTTAAAAAACAGCCGTCTATGCCGATATAATAAGAAAAGCTCTTATGTATGGATACCCTTTCATCGGAGCCCTTGAACACTTCATCAGTGATAGCTTTTCCAGTAATATAGAGTAGGCTAGCTAACACTGGATGTCGATCATTCTGTATTTCTACAAAAACGATTAAATGCTTATTTAAAGCGGCATGAGCGAAGTACCGTCCCTTTTTCCGGCTGTGGACGGGAAGCCACTTGTGATGCAGTAGATTAATGAAAGGACTGTTCGCATGACAGAGGAAACCGGAACCAAAGCTACCTACTATCACTACAAGCTCATTAAAAAAATCAGTATACCGCGTCAACTAATATGGAGTCACATCACATTACCTGTTATTATGCTTCTCTTTCTGCTTCTTGCCTTTTCCTGGACCAGCGTGTTTTTGTTTGCTCTTGCCTTTTTCCTAACCTTATGGGTACACTTCGTAATCTCACGATCTGTCCTATTCATCGGTGGCGGAACAGCCTTCCGCAAACGCTGGGCATTCCACCGTAAATTACCTTGGCTAGGCTATATGACAGACCAGTACATAGGCTATAGCATCTTTCGTCGTGTGCACATACATACCCTCTGGATCGGCATCTGCTTATCAGCCGTATTCATTCTCTGGTCTCCACCAGCCTTTACTGTATCCTTACTCTTCTGGCATCTATGGCTTATTGCACCGCGTCTATACATCCTCAGCCGGCTTACAGGGGAGAGAAAAGATGGCATGTTGAAGTTCACCGATGAAGATGCCTCATATTATCAACAGTAAATCTAACCACTCATTATCCGTACAGATAGAAAATTCAGGTCTGAACTAACCTACGACCATATAGACCGAAGCAATAAAAAAGGAGCAACCCCAACCGGTTACTCCTTTTTTTGTGACTTAACAACTATAATCGCTTTATTCTCTTATCAAGTAAACTTTTCCTCATCTTTATCCTTGTTATTCATGTAGAGCATTTGATCAACATGCAAATATATAAAAGGAAGCCACTCCCTACTCAACAGCAGTTCTGAGTGCTTCCCCATATTCGATCTCTTCATTCATCATTATGCACAGCATACAATACGCTATGAGTTTACTATAAATATGATCTACAATAAATCCTATGCTGCTTACTCGGTTGAAAACCGTGCCCTAATTAAGATCCACGCTTTTGCTCTTCACAACAGCCTTTCTGTCTTTTGGAACCAATACAGTAAAAGAACCATCATGCACAGACAAATGCACCATGTGTTTATTTTTCTGAAACACCTTCTGATTCGAGGTGGATAAATTCGGTTCCTCAGTCCAGCCCCAAGCTGCAATCTCCTCTAAATAAGGAGCAGGTAGACTATCACTTTCCTTCAACGCTGGCAGTGCATAGCGAACATAGTCCATGTCCGAATTACTGCTGGCCCGATCGGTTTTACTAGCTTCTTTGGGAACCGGAAACGTCTTCTCGTTGGCAGCACCCTCAAACGATGTCCAAGAAGGCTCCTCTTCCACGCACCCGGTAAGAATCGCGACAGCGACACTGAATAGCACCAATAGAGCAAGCCATTTATTTCGCCGCATGATCTTCCCTCCTTACCAGCCTGATTGACTATACAAAATCCTATGATGGAGTTTGCATAATTCTGCAATAATGCAGCGTGTGTGTATGGGATTCAATACCTATATTATACAGGGTTTACTCCTACATTCCGTAACAAAAATGTTACCTTCCTTTTGTAAGGATATTTCTAAAATATACGTATATGCAAAAAAGAACCATTATCTCAATGAGATCATGGTCCTCTTTACTTGTCGCTTGGCGACGTCCTACTCTCCCAGGACCCTGCGGTCCAAGTACCATCGGCGCTGGAGGGCTTAACGGTCGTGTTCGGGATGGGTACGTGTGGAACCCCTCCGCTATCGCCACCAAACATGAATTTGCTGTGCAAATTCTTCCGTACGGTTATTCGCTTCATCACTTATCGTGTGAATGAATATCCATGCGCTTGTTGTATGTCACTTGTACATACTTTCAAGGTGTTACACCCTGAAAACTGGATCCGAAACTTATTTGCGTTTTATTCTTAGGATAAGCCCTCGACCGATTAGTATTGGTCAGCTCCATGCATTACTGCACTTCCACCC
>NZ_POVS01000015.1:0-284534 GCF_002894905.1 Paenibacillus sp. F4 | reverse complement strand
AGATTCGGCAACATATATAATGGCTTATTACACTATAACGGAGGAGATAACTGGTATCCGGGAACTACAGACTCTTATGGCCGTCCTATTCTGGCCAATCAATATGCAGATGCAGTTTACGCTACTTATAAGGGCTATGGCGGTAAGAACTAAGGTGGATTTTAAAAAAAAATAAGCAAAATCGGGCTGAAAAATGCGTTTTTTTAGCCCGATTTTTTTAGGGCCTGTACGCAAACTGTACAACTCGTAGAAATCTAGTAAAATAAGGCACATGAGACGAAGATACGAGTTAACGGATGAAGAATGGAATATAGTTGACCCCCTGTTGCCCCCAGCCCGAAAAAAACAGGGAGGACGTCCGCCCAAGGATCGGCGCCAGATGCTCAATGCCGTGCTTTGGGTTGCTCGAACGGGCGCGCCATGGCGGGATTTACCGAGTTACTATGGCCCTTGGTCTTCAGCCTACAGCTTTTTCTGGCGGCTACAAAAAGCGAATATTTGGGGTGAAATACTGAAGCATGTCGCCATCGAGCCGGATTGGGAGCAGGTCATGGTCGATGCCACCATCGTCCGCGTCCATCAACATGGAGCGGGCGCAAAAGGGGGCAGGACCGGCAAGCAATCGGACGTTCGCGCGGAGGATTAACTACCAAAATTCATGCGATGGTGGATGCGCTCGGCTATCCGCTGCGTTTCGAATTGACGCCAGGACAAGACCACGATTCTGTCACCGGCTATCGCCTTCTTCATGAACTGGACTTCTGCCCGGGCGAAGTGTTGGCTGATCGCGCCTACGATACCAATGCCATTCTGGAGCTTTTGCAAAGCCGAGCGATCACTCCGGTTATCCCAAGCAAACGCAATCGGCGGGTAAAGCGCCCGTTAGATTCTGAAACGTATAAAGAGCGACACTTAATTGAATGCTTTTTCAACAAAGTAAAAAACTATCGACGCTTGGCCACTCGCTATGAAAAAACAGCGAACATGTTCATGGCTTTTTTGACGCTGCTTTCAATTCGTTTATGGCTCAAATAGGTTTGCGTACAGGCCCTAGAGAATTGTACAATTAAATTTTTGAATAAGAACAAAGAGAAGGTTCTAAAACAGGCATTCTCTCTAAAAAATATGTACAATATACTATTTGTGAAAAGTTATGTAGATACTCGAGCATTTGAAGTCCAAAGAAGAAGCGGTTATTATCAACACGACTTCGTCACTTGGATTCGTGCCACTGGCGGGTGCTGCTGTTTATAGTGCGACGAAAGCAGCGCTCCATTCCTATACGCTATCCCAACGGTACATGCTTAAAGACACATCGGTGAAAATCCTGGAAATTGCGCCGCCAGGGGTTCAAACGTATTTCAATAACGATCCGAGCTCTATGCTACTAGCATCATTCATTGATGAAACGATGAAGGTACTTGGTACGGATGCGGACGAGGTTCTAGTGGAAGAAGCGAAAGTATTTCGAAACAACCCGGGCCCGAACGAAGGTATTTTTGTGAACCAGTTAAACAATATGATGTTTGAGCCGCCAAAGGGTCATTAATCCGTTTAATACTTAGCGTATATTTTCGTTAATTATCTCAACTCGCTTTTAGAAAATCCTTGATTATCAAGGGCGTGTACATCGAAGACATGTAAACAACGTATTCGCCTTGACAATGAGCCTCGCGGCATCGGAGTCTAAACACGTGCGCCGATGCCCATAGGACACGGTTTACCTAGGGCTTGCTGAACGAATCAAAACTCCAACAGGCACAAGGGTTTAGGGCCTCTTATGTCGAAGGAAAACGGGGCAGCCCCGTGAAAAACCGTGCACTTGGAGGCGTCAGGATTGTATCAGCGAACCGAGAACCAGATGAACCTGCCCGTCGACTTTTTTCTGCCGTTCGGCGGAAAGCTCGCAGAAGATAACCGCTGGGTGCTGCTGGCCCAGATGATTCCGTGGTGGATGCTCGAAGAGAAGTATGCGAAAAACTTCAAGAAAAGCCTCAAGGGCCAAAAAGCCGTTTCGATCCGTATCGCGCTCGGCGCACTCATCATCCAGGAGCGGCTTGGCACCGATGATCGGGAGACACTTCGTCAGATTCTGGAGAACCCGTATCTGCAGTACTTCCTCGGTCTGCCGGAATATCGGTACCGCCGTCCGTTTCATCATTCTCTCATGACGCATTTCCGCAAGCGATTGGGTGGCGAAATTCTGGATGAAGTGAATGAATGGATCGCTCTGGAAGAAGCGCGCAAGTGTCGGATGATTCATCGGACGACGATGAACCTGGCAGCGGAACTGACGCAGCGTCCGGTAAGCCTTCAGAAACGCAGCTACAGCAGATGGAACTGACGAACGAGGGCGAACTGCTGCTGGACGCTACCTGCGCGCCGGCGGATATCGCCTACCCGACGGATTTGTCGTTACTGAATCAGGCCAGAGAAAAGCTGGAGAAGATCATCGACATCCTGCACGAACCGGAACGTGGAAAGACCCGAAGCCCAGAACATACCGAGAGCGTGCCCGCAAAGCCTATCTGGCGGTTGCCAAGCAGCGGCGCGTGAAGCCGCGCGCGATGCGAAAAGCGATCGGCAAGCAGCTCAGGTTCGTTTCCCGTGATCTGCGCATGATCGCCGAACTCGCCGATATGACGAGCGGCCTGCCGCGGCGTTTGTACAAGGAACTGCTGGTCATTCAAGAGCTTTATCGTCAGCAGCAAACGATGTATGACAAGCGGACACACAGCATATCGGATCGGATTGTCAGTATCGCACAGCCACATGTCAGACCGATCGTGCGCGGCAAAGCCAGGGCAAACGTCGAGTTCGGAGAGAAGCTGGCGATTAGCGTGGTGAACGGCTACGCTTTCCGCGAGCATCTGTCGTGGGATAGCTACAACGAAGGGCAGACATTGCAGGACGCCGTAGAGCGTTACCGCGCCAGATTTGGTTATTATCCCAAAGCGGTGCTGGCCGACCAGATCTATCGAACCCGCGACAACTTGCGCTTCTGCAAAGAGGGAATTCGCTTAAGCGGACCGCAGTTGGGTCGTCCGTCAGCCGATCAGCAGGAGAAAAAGAAAATCGCCAAGACGGATGCAGCCGCACGCAATGCGGTGGAAGGCAAGTTCGGCGAAGGCAAGCGCAGTTATGGGTTTGGCCGTATTCGAGCACACCTTCAGACGACGAGCGAGACCGTGATCGGGCTGCAACTGCTGGTGATGAACCTCGAAAAGAGACTTCGGGTTCTCTTTTTGTCTATTTTGCAATGGCTGTGGTTGAGACTCGCGGTCCGCTTGCTCGTTCCACTGTAAAATGTGACCCGTTCAGCAAGCCCTACCTAGCAAGGTTATCCGATGCCTCTCATTGTAAAGGCACCACTACGCTGAATACGTTGTTTACAGAGTTAAGATATCCCGTAAACAAAGTAACATTATCGGTGAAATTCGTTACTTTGTTTACTATTAATAGCATGGTTTAAGCTAGTCAAGATAAAGTTAAAATGTTGGCGGATCGCCAATAGGACTAATGACAAATTGAAGGTGAAATTGCATATCGACAGCGGACACGATGCCGGGGCGATGTGGTTTGCGTACTCGACCGTCTATTCTTCACCGGACGGAAGCGGCTGGTATTCGCTCGTTATCATTGAAAAAAATGGTTTTTTTCCAATGCGCCACACGGAGCAAAAGCCAGTGCAACGATCTACAGTGTCATTGAAACAGCGAAGAAAAACGGGCTAAATCCTTTCAAGTATTTGACGGACCTGCTCGAACAGCTTCCGCAGCTTGCGAATCCGAAAGATCCGGTTGAGCTAGACGAATTGTTGCCATGGTCGCCTTCGCTCCCACTGACGTGCCGCCTATTTCAATCAAACTAAGACTAACAGGCCCTCATCTTGGGAACAAGGTGGGGGCTATTTTGCGCTTACACAACTGCTGGTGATGAACCTGAAAAGAGACTTCGGGGTCTCTTTTTGCCTCTTTTGCAATGGTTTTTGTCAAGGCTCGCCGTTCATTTGCTCGTAACATCGTAAAACATGATCCGCTAAGAAAGGCCTAATTATCAAGATTCAATGTGATGTCTGAAAAGAAAATTGAATTTACCTAAGAATGGATATAAAAAAAGAGGGAGTGAAGCCCAGCAACTATTTAATACCACTTATTATCATTTTGCTGTATATAATTCTAAGTCATGAAATTGAACCGATTTGCTGATATAATCAATTTATAGTTCTCTCAGAAAGGTCCGTGACATATTGAAACTTATTATTGCGGAAAAACCGGATCAAGGGGCGAAGTTGGCTTCACCTTTTAAACATAAAAAAACAACAAGGGTATATTGAAATCTCACCGAACGATACATTTCCAAAAGGAGCCCTAGTGACTTGGGCTGTTGGTCATGTTTGCGAATTGGTGCCTCCAGAGGAATACGATCCTAGTCTTAAGAAGTGGAGTCTAGACACTTTGCCGATATTACCCGAAAAATTTAGACATCGCGTTTCTCCTTCTAAAGCCAAGCAATTTCAAGTGATTAAATCCCTTTTAATGCGTCCAGATATCAAAGAAATCGTCCATGCCGGGGATGCCGGGAGGGAAGGAGAGTACATAGTCCGCATAGCGGTTCAGCTTGTTGGAGTGAACAAACCTATGAAACGGCTATGGATATCATCGTTAACACCCAAAGCCGTCGAACAAGGTTTTATGAATTTGAAAGGTGAAGAGGATACCCGGTCCTTATATTATGAAGCCGTTAGCCGTTCTTGCGCTGATTGGCTCGTAGGAATGAATGGTTCACGGGTATATTCACTTCTGTTCCAGCGTAGAGGAATTAGAGAAGTATTCTCAACTGGGCGTGTACAAAGTCCGACATTGGCGCTAATCGTAGCACGCGAGAAAGAAATTCAGAATTTCAAACCGGAACCGTTCTGGGAATTAAAAGCCAAATTCCTAATAAATGATACTGTCTATGAAGGCACATGGTTTCGGGAGGAGCAAACACGGTTTGCAAGTCGGGATGAAGCGGAGTCCGTCAAAAGAAACTGTGAAAATAAGCTGGCATCAGTCAATGAAATTGAGAGAGAGCGAAAAGAATTTCAACCGCCACAGCTCTTTAACTTATCTTCATTGCAAGCAGTTGCCAATCAAATTTATAAATATTCGCCTCAAAATTGTTTAAATGCGCTGCAGCAGCTTTATCTGGAAGGATACATTTCCTATCCGAGATCGGATTCGGCTTATGTAACACCTGAAGAAGCCAGGCAATTTCCTGAGATTCTTTCAAAGTTAAGTCGTCAAGAATCATTCAAGGATTTCTTTCCTTTGCCCATACAATCTATTGCCAATAATAAGAGATTTGTCAATGCGGCAATAGTAAGTGATCACTATGCGATCATTCCAACAGAAGTGATCCCCCAAATCGGACGATTGAAACCAGAAGAGCGTAATTTATACGAGCTGATTGTCAAGAGGCTGATAGCTGCGCATTATGATAAGGCTATTATTGATTATTCGCGCTTAATTACAGTCGTAGGTGATCAAGAAACATTTCTCACCAAAGGAAGACTTATTGTGCAGGAAGGTTGGCGAAAAGTTCTGTATGATTCTGATTCTCAGGAAGAATCCGAACCAGATGTATTACCTCCATTGGAGCAAGGCGAGCCGTTGCACTCGATTCGGGTTATTTAACAGCGCCCATTACCGATGTGCATGTGACGGCCGAAAATGTTCATGATTCCGTACCGTATTTGTCGCGTTTAGACCCCCAGCAAGAGCGTTTTGGATTTAAGGTGAACCTAGAGTTAAATCCAAGTATTTTTTTAATGTGAAAGTTGCCTTAAGGCAAGATTACTTGTATAGAGATGAATTTAAGAATGATTTATATAATGAAAATAGTAGATGTTTCAAAGCTATAGACCAATATATTAGAAAGAAATTCATCAAAAAACATCTAAAATGTATACTAATGCTTCAGGAACTTAGAAAAAATGAAAATGAAGAGTTCCCTCCCATTTGTCCATATGCTTATGCTTATGTATTTTGGAAGCAAACTTTATTAGGGAGAGAGCATTTTTACAATAATCTAGTTATTTCTAGAAGAAGGCCCGGTATAACTGTTGTAACTGAACTTATAGAGAGCATCATAGATGACTACAAAACTAAGCTCTTTGCCCATACCAATCTTTCTATATACGACAACAGAGAAATGTTTAACTGGGTATTAAATCGAGTGACATCTGAGCTATGTCTTAATTATTTTTACGAATGGCTTAAAATAGCGGTAGAAGGAGCCGAACAAATTAGTGTTCCGAATCGAGATAAAATAGATATTATGTTACAAAATAGTATTCCGAGAGCAATTCTAAAACACAACTCAGATGTAAGGCACAATCAAAGAATCGAAATCATGCTTCCAAGTGTAGCTAGAACGATTAATTTAAATGAATTTAAATGTCCGCTAAGTACTAAAACTATGAAGAAATTGTTATTCAAGATGAATACTTTTAAACCATTAAGTGTAGCAATGAGAATTTACGAAAATTCAAGTGATGAAAATAAAAGAATTGAATCTTACGTTTAAAAATCGCCTACTAAAGGCGATTTTTTATTTTTGACTGTGATAATATTTATCGGATATAATTAAATGTGAATAGGGAATGAGATAAAGTTCTTGTCATTTATGGGATAATGTTCTTGTCATCCGACAACAACAGGTAAAGCCAAGCTGTTATGCGGTTTTCTTTAGACATGTTCACAAAACCCGTATTTTGACTAATAGTGTAGATGTTCTTGACCACCGACATTCATGCTTATTTATTGTTGTCTTTTAATCTACTGTGTAATACATTGTTAATCCATCTATTTTGTTCACTGCCTATCGTTTCATGACTGTAAAATAACCCACAATACTTTTGAAGAACTAATGCTGGATCGATAATTTCCCTGCAGTGTTCTTTCATCTCTTGCTTCTTTTTATTTACTGTAAAAGCTGGCTTCAAAAAAGTAATATTTATAAAAAATGTTTACAGGGCACTACCACAATCTAATCTGATTGGGTTTCTTAGTTCTATTATGTAGGAAAATTTGTGTCAATAGTAATATAGGTACTTTTGTACACTTTTTTTATGACACAAGTTATCGGCTTCCTTAGTACACTTGCAGCGCTCGATATCCCGAGATCAAGCGCTGCAACTCAGGAACTTCTGGGTTGGAGGCCTGTGCAACCTGCACTTATCCCCCGACCTCTAACAGTCTCACTACTTCAACAACTGATTGGAATGCTCCCAAAATCCTAGCTAAAGATACAGGAGCATTTTTCTTTCAAAAAACAATAGCCTCTCCTCCCCGCATTGTACAAAAGGTGAGATGTTGACGCTGCCTCCGTGCTGCTTAATGTAGCTGACCTGATGGACGTTAATACTCGATTCCTTGGGCGCCCAGTTTGCTCACGACGCACGATGCTGAAGGAATCGTCATCGGGGTAAATGGTTTCCTAAAACGATATGCAGCTTACATTCATGATATATATCTAAATATAACTAAAAAATGACGGAATCGCGTGTACAACTCTCCCGTCATTTTTTAACATTACATCTTTTTCAATTGAATATTCCTTTAACCTTGCAAGGATCTTGCTTCGATGATTATATATTTTGAAGTACGTTCCTTTATGAACCACTTTTCGTTTAGACGTACATATACATCATGATATTGAACACTATAGTCTGTGATAACTTCTATGCCCTCTTTATCCCTCACCATTTTTATCTGAGAGAATACAACTCCCGTTGCAGTATCGCCATCCACGTTCACAACGTGCTGTCCATTCATGGAGAAATAATGTTTTACAAGTGAAACGTGACCTTTGAACTCCTCTTCCAGTTGTGTTGTTCCTGTAACATCGGACACCAACTGGTCCCCAAAGTAGACCTTGAATTGAGTATTCGGCGTAAATAAACGCATTTGATCCGAAATTCTTTTTTCATCTGTTAGAGTTGCATAAGCATCGACCAATTCTCTTAATTCCATTTTTGCTTGTATAGTTTCCAGTGACATGAAGTGGTCCTCCTTATTTCATTGGGTTTGAGTGAATCGCATGAATACGATATCTGACACATGCGTCAGCATCAGTTTAATCGTTTGGTAAATATTTCGGATTGCTGTAACCATTCTGTTTTCAAGCCATCATCCCTTTTTCCTCACACTCCTTCTCTTCACTATCCAACATTTGTTGAATAAATTGAACTTATTGATTATTATATAGGGTATGCGGATGAGTTCAATCGCTAATGTGGCGCTTTTTGTTCAATATTCAACGGAAACGATAGATGTGTTGGATTTTTTTATGGAGGTTATGCGGATGGGCATTAAAATTGACAGAAGGATCTTAAAGACGAAGGAAGCTATCTTTCAATCTTTTGCTTCTTTAATTTCAGAGAAGGACTTTGAGGACATTACGATCAACGAAATTGCGGATCGGGCAAATGTCAATAGAGGGACGGTATATTTCCATTACCGCGATAAATACGATCTGCTAAACAAGTGCATAGAAGAGAATTTAAATAAAATGATTTCGGTTACGACGATAACACATGCTAACGGAGAGACCTTCGATTTAATCCAATCCTCCTTTTTGCCTGTCATTAGTTATTTCGAAGAGAATCATCGATTATATGCTTCCATGCTTTCAAACAAAGGAATTCCCGCGTTTCGTGATCGGATGCTTGAAATCGTTACGAGCCACATCAAACTTCATATTAATATGGATGGGGACAACAAAAATTACAGCAAAGAATTGACTACTCAATTCATGGCTTCCGCCTTTGTAGGCGTAATTGAATGGTGGATTCTGAATAACATGCCGCAATCGCCAAATGATGTGGCTGATCAATTATGGGGGCTGTTAAAAAGGAATCAAGTCATAAATTAAAACGTTAGAATTAAGCCTCTTTCGCCTCCTCCCGGGAAAAAACGGCACCAAAACGGTGTCGTTTTCATTTCAAAACTTGAATCATTCGATTGTTTTTTACGAACTTCTCTCAAGTCACCACAATACTCTTTCAGGCATATAATAGTTTTTTCAACATCTCTTCCTTTGGGATTAAACGAAATATAAAATTCTTTCTCGGAGGAGATTGATTTTTGTCTTCAGCGATGATGCAACAATCTGAATCATGGATTACTAGATTTCACATTAAAAGTAGCGAACTTCCTTGTGTTGCGCATTACAAAAATTGACATTTCATATGAAAATAAGTAATATAATTAGAAACATTTATACTGTAAAAGGACCTTTCTCATCCCCTCTTTTTAAATTCCTGATCCTACCTAATTTAAGGAGTGAAAATGCTATGTGCGCACGAACGCTAAAAGCGAATACAAGGAATGTAATCGGTAACTATTGCAAATGGATCACAGTTGGTATGATTTTAACTTTCACGGGATGCCCGCTTGCATCCGCCGCTCCTTCACCCTCATCCTCTAGTAAAACTAGTGAACCCGTCTCTTCCCTAGTTACATTTCAATTGCAAGAGGCTACGATTGTTCAAATGCAGGAAGCGATGAAGTCAGGGGCACTGTCAAGTGTCGAGCTCACTGCTCTGTACCTTAACCGGGTATATGCCTATGATTCTAGTGGCATTCGACTGAATTCCATCCCTATTCTGAACCCCGACGTACTAAAAGAAGCTGCTCAAGCTGATCAACTAAGGGCACAAGGTATTAAGACCGGTCCTTTGCAAGGCATCCCCTACACGGTTAAAGACAGCTACAAGGTTAAGGGGCTCACTGTCGCTTCTGGATCTCCGGCTTTCAAAAACCTGATGGCAAAGGACGATGCCTTTACAGTAGAAAAGATACGCAAATCCGGAGGGGTGCTCATTGGTAAAACCAATATGCCGCCAATGGCAGCAGGTGGAATGCAAAGAGGCGTTTATGGCCGTGCTGAAAGTCCGTACAATCCAGATTATTTGGCTGCAGCCTGGTACTCTGGCTCCTCTAACGGATCTGGCGTATCAACAGCCGCCAACCTCGCTGCCTTCGGTATGGGGGAAGAAACGGTATCCTCTGGAAGATCACCAGCATCTAACAATGGTTTAATTGCCTACACGCCATCGCGGGGCCTAATCTCCATTCGGGGGAATTGGCCGCTCTTCCCTATACGGGATGTCGTTGTCCCACATACGAGGACTGTCGAGGACATGCTCCGCTTGCTTGACGTGATCGTTGTAGAAGATAAGATCACCAAGGGCGATTTCTGGCGAGAGCAGAAAGCCGTTCGGCTCCCTTCTGTCAACAGTGTCCGTCCCAAATCCTATTTAGAGCTGCGAGACATTCAAGCTTTGAAAGGCAAACGCATTGGCGTTCCGAAAATTTATATCGGTAAGGACCATGAAACCACAACTCCGATCAAATTCAGACCTTCGATACAGGCATTATGGGAAAAAGCTGTTAAGGATTTAACTGCTCTTGGAGCTGAGGTTGTGGAAGTTGACTTCCCCTTGCAGGCGAATAGCGAGAAGGACCGGGCAACATCGAAAACACCTGAGGAACGTGGTTTGATGCCAGCAAAGTGGGATGAAAAGGAATTTGGGTTGCTTAATCCTTATGCAGCTGAGGAATTCCTTAAAAGTGTGGGCGATCCAAATTTCCCGTCATGGGCTAATATCGACCCTGCAACCGTCTTCCCGAATCCGCCCGGTTCGGTAGATGCCAAACGTGGCAGAGACCTTGGCCACTATGACGTATTCATTGAAACCATAAAGAAAGGCGTCACCCCTTACGAACAAATTCCTCAGTTTCAGGAAGGTCTCAGGGGGCTTGAAAATGTACGAAAGATTGATTTTGAAGATTGGATGAAGCAAAACAACCTTGATTTTATTGCATTCCCGGCAAATTCGAATATCGGCAAAGCTGACTCCGATGTGAATGAAACGTCCTATGAGGAGGCTTGGGAGAATGGCAACTATTTCTCCAATACGAATTTCATTCTACGCGAGTACGGGATCCCAAGTGTGTCTGTGAGTATGGGCGCTATGAAGGATACCGGTATGCCCGTTAATCTGACGATGGCAGGTGCCGCATACAGCGATAATGACCTGCTTCGTTACGCTTATTCCTATGAGCAGGCGACCAAAAACCGTCCTATTGCAGCACGTACTCCAGCGCTTGAGGATGAAACCTTTTCCTATAACCCGCAAACCACTCTCCCACCCTCTAAACGCAAGGAAACAGGCCCCCCTGTACTTAAGTTGAATGCTTCGATCACGGATGATGTTCTCGCTTTGGAAGGTTCAGTCACAGATCAAAGTGATATCGCGCAGCTTAAAGTTTATGTCAATGGCATTCGTGTCGTTATTACAGAAGATAAAGCCAATTGGTCAGCAACGCTTCCAACTACTAAATACAAACAGGATGGTGCCTCCCAAGCTGATACGCTGCATATTCTCGTGCTGGCCAAGGATATTTACGGAAATACCTCTGCTCAAGTCAAGTCTGTCACTTTACCCCAATGATAAAGGACATCATAGAACTGACTATAATTGTGGGTTCCCTGACCGTAAGGTTACCATTAGAAAAGCTATCGCTGCAGCTGGCCTGAGCGACGGGATAGAGTGTAATATCCTATTCCTATCGCTGTTGCAATCCCGCTTCCATTTAATTGCTATTTGGTGGGAGCGGGATGTAGCCCAGTATCACCAAATAACTTATGGTCGAGAGTACAGAATGGCCTCTTGAGCTTTCTCCTTCTATGAAAAAAAATTCTTAGGAGACCTAAGAATTTTTAGTGCCTTCATGCATTTTTTATAAGAGTTTCTCCATAAACCCTAAATTTGATAGAGACAGGTATTAGTCAATCCTCAAGAAAGGCAATACGTATCAATTCTTTTACTCTGCTCAACTTCTTCGAATCAAAATTCTGTAGCATACTTAAGATTTCATTTTTTTGTTGTAAATCTATAGGTAAGCTAATTTTGTTAGTAGATAACTTGTAATCTTCGTGTTCATCCTCTGCTTCAACAGGAACCATTTCGGATCCAACCCATGAAGTTTCCAATACTTCTCTCATTAATTCTGAAAGAAAGCGTATCTGATCGAGGTTATAACGACTTAGAAAAATCCTAAAATTATCATCAATATGTTTATGAAGTTGCTGGTGCAATTTGAAAGCTTGCTCACCAGATGGAGTTAAACGAAATAATACTTCTTTTTTATTGGAAGATAATGATTCAGCATGTATAACTCCTAGTTTCACCAGCCGCTGAGTTATTTTTGATACGCTACCTCTGGGAATACCAAAATGCCTAGAAATTGTAATGCCATTGACTGGCTCTAATTCTCCTATAGCATCCAAGACATGGAGCATCTGAACAGATGCTTCCTTTAAAAATTCGATAACGACCGATTCAGTAGCATTTTTAATCATCCATCTTCTTTCTTCATCTTCGCCTTCTGACTGAAATCGCTTTTGTACAGCAGCAATGTGACCTATTATATCTGTTATTAAAAGCGTTTGTTCAACATTATCATTCATTTTTACAATCTCACTCTCTTACTTTTAAGATTTTATATTAGAGAATAAAGAAATATTCTCAGATTTTATATTTCTAGTATACCAAGTGATTATAAAAAATAAAATACAAGGAAACATTATTGAAAACAGAGAAACAAAAATATATTATTGTATCCATAAAACAATTTTGTTTCCAAGAAAACAAAGTACAAGAAAGGAATTTTATATGAATATTCTTATTATATTTGATCATCCTTATGGAAGTGGTGCTTCAGAAAATATTCTTCACAATAGAATGCTATTCAGCCGCCTTGTTGGCAGCTACCATAAGAGGTTTGCGTTCAAGTGGTCACCGAATCGATTTGATTGATTTGCATAAAGACGGCTTCAATCCTGTTATGTCTGCTTCTGACCTCGCGTCTTGGCGAACATAGGAAGTAATTGATCCTCTAATTGCAGATTATCAACAGCGACTACTCGAAGCAGATCACCTTATTTTTATCTTTCCTATCTGGTGGGAAGGAATGCCAGCAATGATGAAAGGTTTCTTGGATAAGGTATTCGCAAAAGGAATCGTGTACAGCGAGCCTAAACCAGGACGTTTATTTAAGTGTCTGCTTCCTCGTTTGAAGGGTGCTTCTTTACTAACTGTTATGGCAACTCCAACATATATTTATCGATGGCTATTTGGAAATCCAATCACCAAAATGATGTTTCGTGGAACTTTTCGAAAAATGGGTATAAACTCACTTAAATGGTATAATTACTCAGGTATGGAGAAGCGAACTCTTGAACAGCGCCAATTGTATCTAATGGAAACGGAAAAATTTTTCGCAGAACGTTGGCCTACTACTTATGGACTATTGCACAATAAATAGGGTGAATCGCTACATTTATCACTAATATTTTTGGTAAGTCTCATCTTCCGAAACGGCCTGCAAGCTTTCAGGAGTTCCCACGACTCGGCCTAAAGAGAACTTTCTAAGCATGTTTGGCATGTGTTAATCCTTCCTGCCAGTCTTGGATTTTGGGTTGTCAAAAGAGCATTTGGGACATTGCCTGCCGCATGGCCTATATCCCTCAAAGGGAAAAAATGCTTTCCATTAAAAGAATCGGCGCCTGCCGATTCTCTCCTTAAAGGACAAGAGATTTAGATTATCGGGTCAGCTATGTATAAATCATTTTGTGTCATGGATAAAAGGACGAACAGGATAACCGCCCTTTTATCCATGACAGGTTGCATTTAATACTGTCCATTATGACAGAGGCTATTACTTAGCGCATTCAGCCATTACAATATTTCGATATACCCTTCTGTTCCATGCACACGAATTCGTTGCCCATCTTTTATCAGTTTGGTAGCATTCTCCACTCCGACAACTGCGGGTAAGCCATATTCACGTGCGATAACGGCTCCATGAGTCATCAGTCCACCAACTTCGGTGACTAGGCCTTTTATGGATACAAACAATGGTGTCCAGCTGGGGTCAGTAAAGGCGGTGACTAATATATCTCCATCTTCCAGATCAGCATCTTCCATGTTTAAGATGACACGTGCTCGTCCCTCTATAACTCCGGTAGAAACAGGCAGACCTACAATCGCTTCGGCTGGGAGATTTTCTCGGTTGTACTCACCCGCAATGATTTCACCATCAGACGTGATTACACGCGGGGGAGTTAGTTTTTCATATAATTTATAATCGTCTTTTCGTTTACGGATGATCTGATAATCCAGTTTATTTGTGCGTACGACTTCGTGAAGTTCTTCAAAAGTGAGATCGTATATATCTTCTTTCTCGTGAATAACACCAGCTTGTACGAGTTGTTCGGCTTCTTTTAGTAAAGCCTGCTTATAAACGAAGTAGCGATTAACCATGCCGTATTTGGGATATTCACGATAACCGATGAAATTCCGGATCAGATCGATCATTCGTTTTGTTTCTTTGGCTTTTTGTTCACCATCCGGTAATTGCTTCAATCGATCTAATAACTCTTGTTCTTTTTTCAAAGCCTCCTGTCGCCCTTGCTCAAATTTCCAATTGCCAGCATTAGGCTCAAAGTTTTTGATATTACTGAGAATCATGGGGACAAGTATAATTGGTTTTTCACTCCAACGAGTTCTCGAAATATCGATTTCACCGGCACATCGCATTCCGTATTTGTTGAGATAAGCATAGATAGCGTCTTGAGTTTCCTGTCCACCATCCAACTTAACCAGTTCATCCAAAAAATTATCATCTTTTACATGTTGTAAATAATCAATTACCTCCGGATAAGGACGAATCGCATCTGCGACATCCAATAGCGCCAGACCCATTTCCGAAGTAATGTTGTTTGGTACAGATTGAGAAAGCGTATCTGCTGCGTTTTTTTCACCTAACCACTCGTACATTTTTTCATTGATCCATGACGAAGCATCCATAGCAGTCATAAAAACCTTTGAACTTTGTGGGTCAAATAAGATCTTCTTTAATTCTTGGAGATCTTCCAGAATAAAATCAAATAAATCTGCTCCTGATTTCGTTTGGATGTTTTGTTTTAATTCTTCTATCGATGTTTGATTGTTCTTAATCAAATCAGAAACGATTGCCGGATCGTTTTCGATTTGTGCTTGAAAACCTGCAGACGACA
This sequence comes from Paenibacillus sp. F4, assembly GCF_002894905.1. NCBI lineage: Bacteria > Bacillati > Bacillota > Bacilli > Caryophanales > Paenibacillaceae > Paenibacillus > Paenibacillus sp. F4. Next base: position 269,402 of record NZ_POVS01000015.1, on the reverse strand, counting down.
ACCCTTTACTGCTATTACCGGGACTCGGTTCTTTTCTATCATCTGGTAACGATTTTATAAAATCTCGCTCTATTAGGGTCATAAATGCGTCTTTTATGAGCGGATCGTTTTTTCCCAGGGTATTTAAGAAAGTTTCTCTGCTGACAGGCGAAGCCAGCATATGTGTAACATCAACAAACAACCTTCCACCGGCTATACGCATGGGTGCAGGAGTTATTAACAGGTAAAAAGACAATCCCAATGGTTTTATCGGGTCAGTCATCATTTGTTGATGACCGACAGATACATAAACGTGATTTTCCTGATCATTTGCTTCAGGGATCGGGTATAAAGTCGTGATTGGACGACTCTGGACAATATAAAAAGTATCATGGGCCAAACACCATTCGATATCTTGCGGGTAACCAAAATAAGCTTCGATCTGTCTTCCGATGCGTGCCAGTTGTAAAATTTGTTGTTCAGTAAGGGTTTGAGTCTTTTGCTGATCGGGGTCGATCTGCCGGGTCTCTGTTCCGCCTTCTCTTCGTCCATAGATAGCCAATTTTTTGGTTGCTATCCTCTTATCAACGATTTCCCCTTCCTGTACTTTATAACAATCGGCAGAGACCAAACCAGAGACCAGTGCTTCTCCAAGTCCAAAACTGGCATCGATGGATAGCAGCTTTCGGTTGGAAGTAATCGGATCAGCGGTAAATAAAATCCCTGAAGCTTGTGGGAAAATCATCCTTTGAACGATAACGGATAAATAAACTTGACTGTGGTCAAATCCATTTTGTATACGGTAGATTACCGCGCGATCCGTAAATAGGGAAGCCCAACATTTGCTGATATGCTGCAAGATTGCTTCTTTGCCGATGATATTTAAATAGGTGTCTTGTTGACCAGCAAAAGAGGCATGTGGTAAATCTTCAGCAGTCGCACTAGAACGCACTGCATATGCATGTTCATCACCAAACCGGGAGAGATAGTGAGCAACTGCTTGCACAACATCGGAAGGAATTTCTATGTCCATTATGATTTCTCGAATCTTCCTGCTGATTTCACCAATTTGATCTCGATCTGCTACTTTTAGCATGGTTAGTCGATCCAGCAAAGCATGATACGTTTCGTTTTGTCCGATGGCTTTTTGATATCCCACTGTTGTAACACAAAATCCTTCTGGTACATGTATGCCTTCAATTTTTGATAATTCCCCTAAATTTAACCCTTTTCCGCCAACGAGCAAAAGCTTGGTTTTTTCCATTTCTTGAAAATCGAGAACCAAAGAACTCATTCAACATCTCTCCTAACCATTAAATTGAGAAAAAAACATTTGACAAGAGTTCACCGGCATGGTAAAGTTAAATTGTAAGATGTAATAGTTATGTCCATTAAATTTTACGAAGTCGTAATCTGATTATATCATCGTGTCTGTTTTATATGCAACATAAAAGAACCTGATAAAACTATCCAGGTTCTTTTTTGATTTTCCGCTATCATTAGTCACATCAAAAACCATGGCTCGAGCCGAACTCAGTTACTGCATAGTCCCCTATCGGTTATGCAGCCTAAGGAAATTCTGAAGTTGCGTCAGGTTCTTATTGAGCTAACCTGCCCGTTAGTTCAGCGAACGAAGCACGTATAGTGAACCTCTTATATTTTTTCCGGGCTGCTCTTCTTTGCACTTGTACTATTTAATACAGGTTTGCTGTCCAACGAATATCGCACCTGCATGATATGCATCCACGACCAAACCGTGCCGTTACTTCTCAACTTCATCCCGTTACCCCTTTGTTGAGTCAAAAGAAAAGAGTATTTTTTAAATTTGTTCGAACTATTTGCCCGTTAATTGAAAAAACGGCAGCCGATCGTTGTGTGCGGCTACCGTAATTTTAAACCAAATCAAGCGACCAAACTGATCAAATTGCCATCAGGGTCTTTTATGATCGCATAACGCTCGCCCCAAGGTGTATCGTTCGGTTCAAAATGCCCCTCATATCCCTGTACTGTCAATCGGCTATACGATTCATCCAGCGCTTCCTTACTGTCAAACTGGAAAGCGATCTCCATCCGATAACCGGCAGGCTTCTGCTGGTCGCCTAGAATCATCTGTGCCGATTCCCAAGTATCAAAAGAAAGAATAACATCGTTGTATGCTACTTCTATATGATGTTCTTCATTTGCCCTTTCCGGTATTTCTAAGCCTAATGTCCGATAAAAATCCAAGGACCTCTTCATCTCTTTTACGAAAATCGATAATCTTTTTAACTTAACTGCCATGCTTCACAACTCCTATCCAGTGGTATGATTATTCACCTCCATTGTATCGATCATATAGACTGTTAAATAGGAAAAATCGGACTCTTTCGTCTCTTACTTATCAAGCTTTTAAGAGACAATCCATAATATTGCTTAAATGTATTGGTGAAATGTGACTCATCGTAATAGCCGTATTTGAGCGAAAGATCCACTAAACTGGAATAACCGCCCTGAAAAAAATCTTGCAGCGTGCTTTGAAACCGGATTATTCCAAGCATCTCCTTCGGACTTAAGCCCAGCTCCTGATCAAATACCCTTCTAAGATGCCGTTCACTAAAGTGAACTTGATTGGCCAAATTCGTTACGGATAAATTCCCTTTTCGGCCATAAATAATCTGCAAGCTTTGATACACAAGTGGAGGAATTGCCATATCGCTATTCGCCAGCATTCGGACCAAATGATGTTCAGCAACCGCAAGAATTTCGGAGATCGTAGTGGCTGATAAGATTTCTTCTACCCAATACATTTCTTCTAAACCCAATACATCATCCAAGTAGATACGCTGTCCCTTAAACGCCGAAAGAGGTGTCTTAAGAATAGAACGAGCTGATTCCGAATATATCCGAATACCAAATAGTGAACGAGGTTCAGAGAACTGCAGTAATTCTGATCGAGTTGTAGGACCCACAACGTAGGCAGCCTTTCGGCTGAATGGAGAAAGAAGATTCACGACAATATCGACACAGCCATCCGGTATAACTCGATGCCAAAGCTTGTCTGGAACAGGACGATAATCCATTGTCCAAAAAGAAGCCACATGTGATTCCAATTGAGGACTCGCTGGATACTCCCGGCAGTTATACCATGGCTGTTGTAGCTCCGGTTGCAATTTGGGAGAGTGGACGGGATGGAATGAATGAGTCATCTAGATCCCTCCTTAATCGAGTTTAACTAGTAATTAGCTTAATGAAAACGGAAGCCGAACTGGACGGCTGCCGGTGTGTTTAGTGACATTAAAGTTGGTTCTTAAAAAAACAGAGTAATTTCAAGCATTTTCAGGTATCTGGCCTCTTTTATAAGTTACATCATAGTTGGTTCCTAGGAGAGTCTGCAGTCCTATTTACAATAAATTTGATTAATCTGTCACATTAATCCATGAGTGTATTCAAGGAGGATTTCACCTGACATGTATACAAGGACGAAAACTCCTGTACATGCAATTTGAGCTAGCCTTATTTCTTGATATAATCAGCGAACTTCCGGAGAAAATCGAGCGAATGGATATCCTCTCTGAGATGATGATGAACCAGATCATCCATTTTAGTTGTTTCCTTATTCAGCATGGATTCAAGCATAGCTTGGTGCTCATGCCAGATGCCCATCAGCTTCCCTGTTTCCAGCATATGCAGCTTGCGATATCTGATATAGTGAACATTTGACTGCTGAATGAGCTGCCAAAGAAACCCCCGCCCCACCAATTGGAACATGGTTTGGTGGAACTGATCATCCAAACTGAGAAATTGATCCGTAGCATGATCTTCTTCAATCACAGCTCTCTGTCTGTCCAGAATATCGCTCAGCTTCTGTACATCGCTTAATGCAATTTGCGAAGAAAGCTCCTTCATAATCTCCTTTTCCAATGCGCTTCTTAAGTAAATAATTTGTTCAACGGACTCCAGATCAATATAGGACACAATGTTCCCCTTCTTGGGATAAATATCAATGTAGGACTCAAGCGCAAGCCACTTCAATACATCGCGTAGCGGAGTTCTGGACAGCTGAAAGCGTTCTGACAAAGTCGTCTCGCTGAGAAGAGTACCCGGCTTTAAGGTCAGTGACAAAATATCTTTTTTCAACAGTTGCATGATTTCTTCTTTTGTAAACATATCATTCCTACCTTCACTTTATAAATCTAGTAGACTTATTATAAAGCATTTTGAGGTGACGGACCCCTCTGAGATTATCATTGACAAGAACAAACCCTATAATTTATGATCAACTCAATCTTGTATACAAGACAGATGAAATATAATCAGGGAGGTATCGTTATGAATATGACCTGGAGATGGTATGGGGAAGGCAACGACAATATTACACTGGATCATATCCGGCAAATTCCGGGAGTTATGGGCATTGTCTGGTCTTTACATGATAAGGTAGCCGGTGAAGTATGGGAAATGGAGCGAATTCAGGAGGTAGCTGATCAGATTACGAGCAAGGGCTTTAGTACGGCGGTCGTAGAAAGTGTAAATGTCCACGATGATATCAAAATCGGCCTACCATCCCGCGATCAATATATTGACATTTATATCGACACCATTCGAAAATTAGCCAAAGTGGGAGTTAAGGTGATTTGCTATAACTTTATGCCTGTCTTTGACTGGACCAGAACAGAGCTGTACAAGGAACTGCCTGACGGGTCCAACGCCCTCTTTTATGAAAAGGCTGCCATTACCGATGATCCCCGCCAAATGGTGGATCGGATTCTCAAGGGAGCTGGGAAGTTCACCATGCCTGGCTGGGAACCAGAACGGTTGGCGAGACTGGATGAACTTTTTGCTGCTTACGCGGATGTCACTGAAGACAAGTTGTTTGACAACCTGAAGTATTTTCTTGAGCGCATCATCCCGGTCTGCGAGGAGGTTGACATCAAGATGGCCATTCATCCTGATGATCCGGCATGGCCCATCTTCGGATTGCCGAGAATTGTCCGGAGTCGTGAGACCATCCGACGCATCCTAGATGCAGTGAACAGTCCATATAATGGTCTAACCTTTTGCACAGGCTCACTGGGGAGCAATCCTGAGAATGATTTGCCAGCCATGATTCGGGAGTTTCATGATCGTATTCATTTTGCGCATATTCGTAATGTCAAGGTGTTTGAGAATGGCGACTTTATTGAAGTGTCACACCGCGGGAAGGACGGAAGCGTCGATGTACCGGAAGTAGTTAGAGCTTATCACGAGAACGGCTATCAGGGGTATGTACGCCCGGATCACGGCAGACATCTATGGGGGGAAGAAAAGAATTGTCGACCTGGCTACGGTTTGTATGACCGTGCACTGGGGGTTATGTACTTGCTTGGTGTCTGGGATAGTCTCGCTCAAGGCAAAGGAGTGAAATAAATGCTCCAACTTGACCGGAAAGGCCTTTTAGACAAGGCGGCCTGGCGAGCAGCAGGCATCGAACTGCCAAAATATGATCTGGAGCTTGTAGCCAATAACACCCGAGTTAGACCGCAATGGGTGCATTTCGGCGCAGGCAATATTTTTCGAGGGTTGATAGCCAATGCGCAGCAACAACTGCTGAATAACTTGAAAGCGGATACAGGTATTATTGCGGCCGAAGCCTTTGATTTTGAAATGATCGAAAAAGCCTATAAGCCTTACGACAATCTAACCTTACTGGTGTTGATGAGTGCAGACGGAAGATTTCACAAGAGCGTGGTCGCAAGCATTGTTGAGGGACTCGCAGCAGAGCAAAATCGTCCAGACGACTACCTCCGTCTGATTGAAATATTTGAGAATCCGTCCCTGCAGATGGCCAGCTTTACTGTCACGGAAAAAGGATACGCCCTGACCGGACCCGACGGCAAGTATCTGGCTGTTGTGGAGAGGGATTTGACGAATGGTCCTGAACAGCCGGTGCATGTGATGAGCATAGCTACTTCGCTTGCCTATCGGCGTTATCTGAGGGGACGGCATCCAATGACCTTTGTGAGCATGGATAATTGCTCCCATAACGGCGATCTGTTAAAGGATAGTATGATTGCCATCGCCAAGGAGTGGACTCGCAGAGGCCTAGTAGAGGGAGGATTTGCAGACTATCTGCAGAATGAGGAGAAAATAACCTTCCCCCTGACCATGATTGACAAAATCACCCCTCGCCCTTCCTTGCAAGTACAGTCTGCTCTTCGGGAGCTGGGGTTAGCTGACATGGAGATGATCGTTACCTCCAGGCATACGTATACGGCTCCCTTTGTCAATGCTGAGGTTAGCAAGTATTTGGTCATTGAAGACAAGTTTACGAACGGGAGACCTGCACTGGAGGAAGCTGGCATCATCTTCACGAATCGGGATACGGTGGACAAAGTGGAGAAGATGAAAGTCACTACCTGTCTCAATCCGCTGCATACAGCGCTGGCCCTCGCTGGGTGTCTGCTTGGGTATGAGCTCATTGCAGATGAAATGAAGGATCAGACATTGTGTCGTCTGGTGGAAACCATCGGCTACAAGGAAGGCTTACCTGTTGTAGTTGATCCCGGTATCATCCAACCGAAACCATTTATTGACGAGGTATTGCAGGAACGCTTCGCCAATCCCTATATTCCGGATACGCCACAGCGGATTGCAACAGATACCTCTCAAAAGATGAGCATCCGTTTTGGGGAAACCATAAAGACTTATGCTAGCACAGCAGGGCTTGATCCTACGAACTTGACTGCTATTCCCTTGACCATTGCGATCTGGTGTCGCTATTTACTGGGAGTGGATGATCAAGGAGAACCCTTCACACTCAGTCCGGACCCGTTACTCGATACGTTGCAGGGATATTTGCAGAATACGAAGCTGGGCGATCAGACCTCCGAGGTTCGCTGCCTCCTCGAGGATGACAAACTGTTCGGTGTCCGATTATATGAAATTGGTCTGGGCGACAAGATTGAAGCCATGTTTCATGAAATGCTGGCAGGTCCCGGAGCAGTGCGAAGCACGATAGAGAAGTATGTGAACTAGAACTTACATTAATGCAATCCTCCCTGCCAGAAACTTTGGTCAGGGGGATTGCATTAATGAGAACCAATTCTTTAAATAATCAACATCCACATGTCTAATCATCTGTTCTTCTCCCCTTTTTTGGGGTTCGCAAAGTAATATCAAATCCCGGGTTGCTTCTCCCGCGAATACCGTTTTTTAACTCGCTAGAATGCACGTTTTAGAAACAAATAGTAGAATGAACATTCTAGTATCATGAAAAATGTAATATTACTTAAAAGGTCACAATCACTTTACCTTGGGAGTGGCCCGTTGACACTTTAATCAACGCTTTGTTAATGTCATCAAACGTATAAGTTGAATCTATAGAGGGCTTGATATTTTCTTTTTCAACAAGTTTAGTGATTTCTTGTAATTGACTTCCATTGGCTTGCACAAATAAAAAACGATATTCATTTTGATTCTTGCGTGCTAAAGAATCTAAGCGAGCACCCACTAGACCAAACAATGCTTTTTTCCACATCGGAAAATGATTGTCAACCGCAAAGCGATAATTAGGTCCGGCTTTCAATGATACCAATTTCCCTTGTGGTTTTAAAATACCCAGTTCAGCTTTGATCTCTTTGGTACCCAAGGTGTCGATCACATAATCGATATCGGACAGTATGTTAGCATAATTCTCTGCCTTATAATTTATGAATTGATCAGCCCCGATCGACAGTATACGTGATCTGCCTCTTTCACTTCCACTTGTAATAACAAATAGTCCCAGTGATTTGGCAATGGGGATTGCCATAGCGCCAAATCCTCCGGTTCCTCCAGGAATGAATAGCTTTTTATTCGGCTGGACATGGAGTACATCGTGCAATGCTTGATAAGCAGTCAAGGCAGTAAGGGGTACAGCAGCAGCTTCAATAAAAGATAGATTTTCAGGCATGATGGATAAAGCATCTTCATTTACGGCCGCATACTCAGCAAAAGCACCGATTTTATTAAGCGGCAACCTCGTATACACAGGGTCACCAACCTTAAAATTCAAAACATCATCACCAACAGCTTCAATAACCCCAGATAGTTCATTCCCTAAAGTTAATGGCAACTTATAGTCGGCAATCATCCGAACACTGCCATTCAGATTAAGAATGTCCAGTGGATTTACACCTACAGCTTTTACTTTGACAAGTACCTCATGGCTATTGATCTGTGGTATGTTTACATCATTTAATTCCACTTGGATTATTTTTGAATATTTCTGTACTTGTGCTGCTCTCATCATTCATCCTCTTCCTTTGCTAATTTGGGGATAGCATAACCATGAACGCAATCGAGTTTTTAGGTTGATCCGCTCGCTATACCATTTTTTACTAAATGCGTTTTTTTGAAAACATCGAGCATCTTTAGACTAAAAAAAACGTGGCGCACAATTTTCAGTTGTACGCCATGTTTCAGCCTTTATGTTATTGTAGACCCTCTTGCACTCTAATTCTTCCATGTATTCAAGGATATATGAATTGAATTTAAAATTCTGAAATGATTGGATAGATTTGGCCTCTCAGGTTGAAATCATAGTTCTGGTCTACAATACCTACCACTTCGTTGTTATCATAAAGATCCACCATGAAGCCCGCCATTTGTTTGGCAGTGTGGTACTTAGGCATGTTTGCTTTGTAATCAAATTCTTCAGTATCTAATGATTTCTTCGAGAATTCCGTTTCCGTTATAGCTGGTGCTAAAACCTTTGCTTTTAGTTTTGCACCTTTCATTTCTAGTTCTTTTGCAAGGCCTTCTGTGAAGGCACTAACGTAATATTTTGATGCAGAATAAGCAACACTCCCTACAGCAATGGCATATCCGAGTGCGGATGAGACGTTAATTAACTGAGTTCCTTCTACATCAGCATAATCTCGCACATATAGTGTAGAAAGGATCGTCAAGGTTTCAATGTTAACACGTAACATAGTTTCAACTTTATCTAAATTCTGTTCTGCTACAAAAGAAGCTTCACCGAGCCCCGCATTGTTAATCCAGGTCTCAATTTGGTATTCTTTTAAATTGTTATATAGTGTGTAGGCCTGATCTGTAACAGACAGATCACTTGTATGAACAATAACATTTACAGTAGGATCAATATCCTGAATTGCTGATTTAAGTTCTTCTAATTTATCCAATCTTCTAGCTACCAAGATTAAGTTTTTGCCACGTGCAGCAAATCCCAATGCCGTTTCATATCCAATCCCTGAACTTGCTCCCGTAATAACTGTATACTTCATAATATTCTCTCCTTCATAACATCCAGATTAGTGGTAATGAGTTTTAAAGACGATTTTAGAATGATCATTCTTATTAGGGTAAAAAAACAGTTAGATCTAACTTGCTATTAGCATATCAATTTTAGAACGAACAGTAAAGAATTTTTTTATGACTAAAATTTTAATTTTGGAGCGGTATTCCTTGACTTGTTTGAGGCATAAGATACAAGTTCTTTCTTTCATTAGAGGGACAAGAAAAAACTTGTATCACGGAAACAAACAGTCCTCCATTTAGGTGACTCCTTTTGCCTGTCATGCTGTAATTCCACTTTTAATCTAAAGCGGTCAGTGTCATATCAATAATATTCTTTAATTTTTGCTGATCCGTTGTTGTCTTAACCAACGTACGTAGCCCTAACCACGCATTCATTAAATAATGAGAAATAACTACAGGATCCAAGTCAGCCTTGAACTCACCCGATTGTTGACCCTTCAGTACAAGGTTAGTCAAGAGTTCCTCAGTTCGCGAATAACTCTCATCAACTAAGGATGAAACTTCAGGATCCAACACGCCGAGTTCCACGCCTGAATTCACGAGAAAACACCCTAGAGGTTCTCCTTCATTTCTTACTGTCGCCTCAAACAACTCCCGAATTAATTCTTTGATCGGTTTTTGTTTTTCAATCAGAAACCTCATTTTGCTGGTCTGCTTCGTTTCATATCGTTCGAGAGCTTTCATAAATAAGGCATGCTTATCCCCAAAGGTATCATAGATACTTCTTCGGTGAATGCCCATAAACTCAACCAAATCTTGCATTGAAGTTTTCTCATATCCTTGTGCCCAAAACAGGTGTATTGCTTTATCTAATACTTCATTAACTTCAAATTCTTTTGATCTTGCCATCGTCATCACCTCGAATAATCATTATACAATTTAGTGAAGGATCGGCAAACTAGATTTAAAAAAAGTGAATACATTACAGGTATGAGGTCTATCTTATATATTTAACCTAGGATTCTTCGTTTGTCTGCTTGTAACCAATCAGGCGTCCATCCTTTTTCCAGGGCATCCAGGGTTACTCCTGGCGGAACGATAGCATCTATCGCATCCAGGATATCAGTGCTTAATCGGATGTCGCTGCCTTTTAACGTTTCACGAAGTTGCTCAATTGTTCTTGCCCCCACTATAGCAGAAGTAACTGACGAATGAGCTTGTGTAAATGCCATGGCAAGATGTGGCAAAGTTAATCCTGCTTCATTTGCAAGGGTTTGGAGCTTAGCAACGGCTTCGAACTTGATGCGATTTTCTTCTCGATTCGGATCTACAACAGTTGAAAGTTTCCCTAGAGAACTTGCTGCTCTTGAATCTGGGGCAACAGCTTCTCCCGAGCGGTATTTTCCCGTTAGTAGACCACCCGAAAGTGGGCTCCAAACCATTACGCCCATTCCGTATTTTGCGGTTGCAGCAAGCAAATCGAATTCGATGCTTCGATTCAATATGGAATACGGGGCTTGCTCGGATACAAAGCGTGCGGTATTTTTGCGTTCGCTAGTCCATTGTGCTTCGGTCACTTGCCATGCCTGAAAATTGGATGTACCAATATAGCGAATCTTCCCTTCACGAACCAGGTCCGTAAGTGCGTCAAGACTCTCTTCAATGTCAGTATGGAGATCTGGCTGATGTAGTTGATACAAATCGATATAGTCCGTTTGCAACCTTCTCAAGCTTCCCTCTACTGCACGCTTAATCCAATATTTCGAGTTACCGGATTGATTAAGCCCACTGCCCATGGGCATTCCGCCTTTCGTGGCCAGAATAACATCCTGTCTGCGTCCTTTTAGGATGTCACCCAGAATTTCTTCGGATTGACCACTTGAATAGACATCCGCTGTATCGATCAGATTAATGCCTCCAGCCAAAGCCTCATCTAACATGACTGCAGCTTCTTTCTCCGTATTGTTGCCCCAAAAACCAAAAGTACCTGTACCTAATACAAAACTGCTTATTTTAAGGCCTGTATTTCCTAATACACGATATTCCATGTTCAATCCATCCCTTCTCCATCTGTTATAATTAGAATGATCATTCTAATATTTGCAGAAGAGTCCACGGCAAGATCTCACACCACTCCTCATAACTCTTGGCTTCTTATCCGTGTATTCCTCCTACGCCAACAATATAACATATTTAGAATGATAGGTAAAGAATGATTTTATGCCCGAAATTAAGATTCTTCCTGAAAATGAACTAAGAAGACTCCAAAGCCGCGGTCAAAACGGAGCTGAAGTCTTCTTTTCAATAGAAATGAACATTCAAAGCGGGATGTAAAAATTACATTAGTTTACGCATCTAACGTATACAACGGCAGGTTTTCCGGTAAAGCCGCCGGGCGCAGACATGTGCTCTGCATGGGATAGAAGGTCTGCTGATCGGAGGAATCGTGGAACGCCCACATCGCCTCCAGCACATGATAGGCTAATTCACCACTGGCGCGGTGAGGCCGTCCGCTGCGGATAGCGTAGGCCATATCGGCAACACCGATGCCCCGTGTGTTCTCCTGGTAGCCCGGCAGCAGCGGTATCTCTGTCCATTCTTGCTCGCCTAGCAGCCTGTAGCGAACTGGCCCTCCGAACGTGTTTGGGTCAGGCACCTGTAGCGTGCCCTGAGTGCCGTATACCTCGATCGGTGGCAGAGTGCTTCCACCAAAGATGTCAAAGCTGGTAATGAGCGTGCCGACAGCCCCCTGCTTGAAACGCAGCAATCCGGCCACATGGGTCGGTATATCGACCGGGATGGACTGGCCTCTCTTTTTTTCGCTCGTAATCGTTCGCCGATCCATCGCCTTGCTTGTCATGCCCGAAATGGTAGCAATCGGACCCAGCAATTGCACCAGAGCCGTCAAATAATAAGGGCCCATATCAAACATCGGACCGCCGCCGACTGCATAATAAAATTCAGGATCAGGATGCCAATGTTCATGTCCACGGCTCATCATGAAAGCCGTAGCGGCTACCGGATTTCCAATGACTCCGTCTTCAATCAGCTTCAATGATGTCTGTATACCGGAACCGAAGAAGGTCTCTGGTGCGCAGCCGACAAGCAGTCCCTTTTGATGAGCAAGATCCAAGACAGCCTGCCCCTGCTCACGGGTGACGGCAAGTGGCTTCTCCACATAGACATGCTTGCCTGCCTCAAGAGCTCTGAGACATACGTCGGCGTGAACGCCCGGAATGGTCAAATTAATGATGAGTTCGATCTCCGGATCAGCCAAAATCTCATCTACCGAATATACATTCGGTACGTTGAACGCTACCGCCTGCTCCTCTGCCCGACCTTGGTCCAGATCCGCTACTGCGTACAGCTCCAGAATGTCGAAACGATGGCAATTTTCCATGTAAATTCCGCTAATTTTACCACACCCAATAATGCCTACTTTCATTTTGTTCATGCCTGGACTCCCTTCTTCTTCAGAAAAAATGGATAATGGCACTCTTTTGTTACATCGGATACCATCCTGTCGCTGAACGGGGCTTATAAACAAGCCCATCTGTTCTGATTGTTAAATATTGTAAAATTACAAATCATCAATGTATCAATCAAATGGAGACTGGAAATACGAATTCAATCGGGACATCATTGCATAAGAATACACGCCTAACGATCTTACCGTCCGTCTTGTCTGTTGCCCTTCTGCATTCAGTACTTTCCGAGGATGAGGATACAGGCTGTAAAAATCTTTGTCAGATGCGCTAACGCTTCATCCTATTCGTGTCCACGCTAACGCTGTTGGTTGTCTGTCATGCCTGTATAAGCCTCTGCCAGAGAGCTACCCCGGGTGGCCACAGCCTGTTTGCCTGCTGCTGCCCACAGAAACCCGCTGCGCATCATCTCGGTCACTTGAGGCATATCTATGATATCTGCGTGATGGCCCAGCGAATTGTAGAAGACGCGGCCGTTCCCCCAGCGCTTCGTCCATACAACAGGCATATCCACCGGGCCATTGGCTGAATGGGGGCCTGGTACGATCGGAAAGCGTGTGGTTGCCAGCACTTCAACTGCCGGGTCTACGTGGAGGTAATACTGCTCGCTTTTGACCTGAAAATCCTCAATATGGTCTAGAAGTGGGCTGGAGCCGCGCTTCATGTTCACCATGTACTCTACGCCGTCATTGCCGGGATGCGCAACCCATTGCCCGCCTGTCATGAACTGCCAGTCCACGTTGTTCCGGAAGGCATCACACATGCCGCCATGGCAGCCTGTGAGACCTACGCCGCTTTGAACCGCAGCTGAGACATTATTGACCAGTTCCTGCTCAATCTGTCCCATGGTCCACATTGGAACGATCAGGTCCAGGTCAAGCAGTTTCTCAGCATCCTGGTAGGCTTCCAGGGTATTAGACACCTTCACCTCGAACTGCTCTTCCTTCAAAATGCGTTCAAAAATGGCCGCCGCCTGCTCCGGCTCATGTCCGTTCCATCCACCCCATACAATCAGTGCCTTGCGCATCTGAAATCCACTCACCTTTCGGAATGTATTGTTATACTACATTTCTTCAATGGATACCCAGCGGCGTTCCTCTATGGATCGTTCTACCGCTTCAAGCACAGCCTGACAAGCAACACCGTCGCGGAAGTTCGGCGACGGTTGCCGTCCTTCAGAGATGGCACTCAACATCTCTAGCATTTCATGGGTGAAGGTATGTTCGAATCCAATCGTATGTCCTGCAGGCCACCAGGCTTCGGAGTACTTGTGTGCCGGATCGGTAGCGAGTACGCGGCGAAAGCCCTGAACGTCCTCCTCATCCTGTGTGAAATACACTTCCAGTTCGTTCATTCGTTCAAAGTCAAACCGCACACTGCCTAGGCTACCGTTGATCTCGAATGAATTTGTGCTCCGATGTCCGGCAGCAAAACGTGTGGCCTCGAAGCTGCCCAGCGCACCTCCGGCGAAGCGTGCCAGGAACAACGTGGCATCATCGACTGTCACTTCTCCCATCGGAGCATTTGCTTCAGTACTCCTTTTGGAGCTCAACCCGCTCATCTCCAAAGCCAACGGGCGCTGTTTGATGAATGTCTCGCTCATGCCGATCACTTCATGGAACTCGCTGACCAAGAAGCGAGCGAGATCAATCAGATGGGCGCCAAGATCACCATGAGAGCCAGAACCGGCCACTTCTTTTTGCAGACGCCATACCAGTGGGAAGGACGGGTCCATGATCCAGTCTTGAAGGAAAAAGGCACGGAAATGATAAATTTTGCCTAGGCGTCCGCTCTCGACTAGCTGCTTTGCCAGCTGGACAGCCGGAGAAAAACGGTAGTTGAAGCCTACCATATGTCTGACCCCTGCTTCCTCTGCTACCTGCAGCATGTCACGTGAATCCGCCAGCGAGAGCGCAAGTGGCTTCTCACAGAACAGATGCTTGCCATGAAGGGCCGCCTCAACGACAATTTCCTTATGGGCATTACTCGGGGCGTTAATGTCAATGAGATCAATATCGTTACGTTTCACTAGATCACGCCAATCCGTAACACTTTCGGTCCAACCGAACTGGCGGGCAGCTGCCTGAACCCCCTGCTCGTTGCGTCCACAGATAACGGACATCTCTGGCTGCAGCGGGGCATCTGGGAAGAACATGGGTAGACTACGGTAAGCGTTGCTGTGAGCCTTGCCCATAAATTTGTAGCCAACCATTCCGATACGAAGACGATTAGACATGTCGTGATCCTCCTTATGGGTCTGAGTTTCAACGAATTTTTGACGAATGGTGTTATTGACGAATGGATGACGCCCTGATAATCAGCTCTGTGGACAGGAGTTCTCTTATCGAGTCGCGCCCGGTTAGTTCCAGGGCTGGAATAAGATTCAGAGAATCGGGTATAAGCTTCGAGGCTGCAAGCTCCCCCATCTCATAAAAAGGTACGCGGACACTGCTTAGCGGCGGAACAGCCATCTCAGCCGCATCCGAATCGTCATAGCCTACAAACGCCGGAAACCGGTCAGCTGCCAGTCCGCGCTCACGGAGACCCTGCATTACCCCGAGGGCCATCCGGTCGTTCGCCGCAAATACAGCATCAATATCATTCAATTTGCCTGCGATTGTAGCTGAGGCTTCGAGCCCGCTTCGACGGCTGTAATTACCTTCCAGAAGCAGATCATGGTCATATTCAATACCGGCCTCCTGAAGCGCGGTACGGTAACCCTTCAATCGCTCAGTACTGTTGGAATAGATGTCCGGGCCGTTGAGAAAGGCAATCCGCTTATATCCCTGCTCGATGAGGTGACTTACAGCCGCCCGGCTGCCTTCTACATGATCTGCATCCACTTCACAGAACGATTGCCCTTCAAAATGGTGATTCATGACGCAGAACGGACGTCCTTCTTCCTGAAGTCTCTTTAGAGCTTCTACCTCATCGTGGTCATCCCTGGCTCCAAGGATGATACAGGTATCGATCCTTTGCTGGCGAAAAAGACTACTGTAATCAATCCGTTCCCCCGGCTTTCGGAACAATAGAAGCAGATCGAGCCCGCTGTCTCTGGCCTTGTTTCCGATACCGCTCAGCATCTCAGAGAAAAAATAGGCTGAGAACAGGTGCGCCTTTGGGACATAAGGCATAACTACACCAAGATGGCCACTCTTGCTTCGGGCAAAGTTACGAGCCAGCGCACTGGGTACATATCCAAGCTGATTAGCTGCATCCAGAACCCTTCTCCGCGTATCCTCTTTGATAGGACCTACTGCATTCAAGACCCGAGATACCGTCGCTTCAGACACGCCGGAAAGTTCTGCTACTTCCTTGCGCGAAACGATATTACCCACCTCCAAATCATTTTATGTACGCGCGTACATTTTCTCATGCAGCCATACCTCTGTCAATCCCCAAAAAGCGTACCCCATGGATGGATAAGCTCTTTTCGTTACTGAAAGGACATGGTCTCGTGGTTCCTGCTGGCAAACAGATTGAGTGGGATATCCTAGACCCAGCAATCAGTGCCGCGAACAAATAAATGTTTATTAACTATTACGCAAACGGATACGATAGTTCAATAAAATAGCGGCAGTTCTAGGACATTATTTCCTCGTCCATGACTGCCGCTATTTCGATTTTAGGGATGATTTTAATGCTTTTTTACCGGCAGCGAGTTAATGAACATTGGACTTATACTCACCCCGCCCCATAAGGCGGGACAGGATCTTAATATTGCGGAGAAATACGATTTCTCATCTCAATTATTTACTTTAACAAAAGAGATTTCCTCATGATTGGATTATGACTTGAAGAATTAGATCAAAGACCCGTTCTTCTCTCCAGCTCCTCCGTATATCTGGCGCCCATCAAAGTGATCTGCGAGGCTGCGCTGTTAATATTGCGCACATCTTCGGATGTGAGTTCAATGTCCACTGCGCCTAGATTTTCTTCCAGACGGCTTAATTTCCGTGTGCCCGGGATTGGAACGATCCACGGCTTCTGGGCTAGCAGCCAGGAGAGTGCGATTTGGGCTGGCGTTGCTTTTAACTGCTCAGCCATCTCTTTAAGCAGGTCGACCAGCACCTGATTGGCCTCCAGGGCTTCTGGAGTAAAACGTGGAAGAACGCTACGCAAGTCGCCATGATTGAATGTCGTATTTGCATTAAAACTCCCCGTCAGGTACCCCTTGCCCAAAGGACTGAACGGAACGAAGCCAATACCGAGCTCCTCTAGGGCAGGGAGGAGTTCCTCTTCGGGGCGTCTCCACCACAGGGAATATTCACTCTGAATTGCAGTGAGTGGCTGAACCGCGTGTGCACGACGAATGGTCTTCACTCCTGCTTCAGACAATCCCCAGTGCTTCACCTTTCCTTCCCGGATCAGATCTTGCACGGCTCCCGCTACCTCTTCGATCGGCACATCTGGATCGACCCGGTGCTGATAGTACAGGTCGATGGCTTCAATCTTGAGCCGACTAAGCGATTCTTCGGCAACTTTCTTGATATGCTCAGGGCGACTGTTCATCCCGTACTGCTTGCCATCCTGGATATTGAAGCCGAACTTCGTGGCAATCACGACTTGATCTCGAACAGGAAGAAGAGCTTCGCCCAAGAGTTCTTCATTCGTGTAGGGTCCGTATACTTCGGCAGTATCAAAGAAAGTCACGCCGCGCTCGACCGCTTCCCGAATGACCGAGATCATTTCCTTTTGGTCCGAAGCCGGCCCATAACCGTAACTCATTCCCATGCATCCAAGTCCGATTGCAGAAACTTCCAGACCGCTATTTCCCAATTTACGCTTTTCCATCATACATCTTCCTTTCTTATTATGATTCTATCTTTATCTAGTTAGAGGTTTGTAATTATAAGTATTATTATTTTCCATTTGTTGATTGACTTACTATCCTATCAAGAGAACTATTATATAATTTTTTGAAAAATTCATGTTCTTCAAACTCTATTAATGTGATAAGCCTTTGAACCAATAAGTTCCTAAACCAACGATTCAAATAATTCATCTCCTCCCTTTTTTAAACTTGTTCTTTGATAATGTCGTTATGCTTACGGTAGTTTAGAGGCTTCTGTCACTCCCTCCGCTTCAGCTATTCTGTTGTTCTCCCCCTAGCTTGATTCTGTGAGCTTAGTCTTATTATGCCGAACAGAGAAAGCGAAGCGGTATCTCATTCGTCTTAAATGATTGCCCAATCCTATCACGGCTACTGTTGCTACAGGCGGATAAGTCTTATAATGGGACCAGACAAACCTGCAAGGAGGATTTGAATGTCCGAGAACCTTATTCAACAGCAACAGGAGCTTACCGGATTAATCGAGCGTCACTCGCTTCAGAATAGCGCCAAGGAAACGGCGATCCCTTCCCTATTTTTATATCAGCATTCCAGCTTAACTGAGCCCGCTTATCGGGTTTACAAGCCTTCTTTTTGTGTTGTCGTTCAAGGTCTGAAAGAAATTTTGCTGGCACAGGAGAGATTTGAATATGGACCGTCCAATTATCTGATCGCTTCCATGAATCTGCCTGTGATCGGTCAAATTATAAAAGCGTCTGCTGACTCTCCTTACCTGAGTCTCAAGCTCGAATTTACACAGAACCAGATCCTTGAAGTACTGAACGATTGTGATATTAAGGTCACGTCAAAAGATAATGCCAAGCGTGCCCTGTTCGTCGGCCGGATGGAATCGTCCATTCAGGACGCCGTGCTCAGGCTTGCCCGTCTGCTGGACACCCCGGATTAATGATATGGCCAGATTTCTGTTCCCGCATCGCAGGCAGAACAGCAGCAATCCCGTACAAAAGTCCCTTGATATTAATAGCAATCATCATATCCCATTCATCAATTTTCTTCTTAAAGAGAAACGATTGCGGCATGACTCCGGCATTATTGATAAGTACGTCGATTTTCCCAAACTCTTGAAGTGCATACGAAGCCAACTCCTCCACTTGTTCATGCGATGTCACATCGGTTACTTTGTAGATGGCTGTACCCCCGCTTTGTTCAACTTCTTCTTGCAGCTTTTGTAAACGGTCTTCACGGCGAGCCGCCAGCACAAGCTTCGCACCTTTAGATGCCAGCTCTTTGGCAGCTGCCTCTCCGATTCCGCTGGAAGCACCTGTAATAATAACGACTTTATCTTGAATATTGGACATAGAGAATGAACATCCTTTCTAATTTAAATTGCTTAATTGAGGTTCTGAGATTGGATATAAAATGTTTGCTTTGAGACTTAGTTTTCTTTTGCGAATAGTTCTTTGGCAACTGTAATAGCGGACATCGCCTTCGGCCAGCCCGCATAAAAGGCAAGATGGGTAATGACTTCGATCAGTTCCTCTTCCGTTAGGCCGTTGTCTTTGGCTTTACTCAAATGAAAGCCCAGTTGTTCGGAATTCCCTCCGGTGATCAAGCTTGCTACGGTAATGAGGCTGCGGTCGCGTGGGTCCAGCTCTTTGCGTTCCCAAACGTCCCCAAACAGCACCTTGTCGGTCAGCTCGACGATCTTTGGTGAGAAGTCCCCAATCGTTCGCTGTGCAGCCGTAAGTTTTTGAGTATCTGACATGTGATATCTCCTCTTTCTTCATTTGCATTGATCCTTCATATAAATGCATCTATAATTGAAATAGATACATTATTGAACTTGTGTCTATTATTATAAGCTGATACAGAATGCTTGCAATTGTTAAATACGCTTGATTTGTTCATTAATAGACATATAAGTTAAAACAGTCAATTATCATTTAGAAGTTTAGGGGTTGAACACAGTGAAAGTAGACAGAAGAATACTCAAAACACAGGAAGCCTTGAAAAAAGCATTAACGGAGTTGATGGCCGAAAAGAGTTTCGACCATATTACGATTCAGGATCTATCCGACAAAGCGAATGTAAGCCGGGGAACCATCTATCTTCATTACGTGGACAAATATGATTTGCTGGATAAGCTGATCGCCGCACACATCAATGAACTTCGAAGATTATGTATTGAATCGGCTCATTTGAGCTTTACAGAGGCCGAAATTGTTTGGTTTGAATATTTTGAGGCTAACTATTTATTTTTCTCCACGATGCTGGTGAGCAAAGGCGCCCCTTACTTCCGCACTCGGTTTCTTGAATTTATGATCGATGAACTCCGGGAAGAGGTCGACATGAATGAAGCAAGAAATCGGGGACTAAACGAAGAAGTGGTTGTCCGTTATGCAGCGTCCGCTGTGGTGGGAATTATGGAGTGGTGGTTTTTGAATGATAAGCCTCTCCCTCCTGTCGAGATGGCAGAGCAAATAGGCATGCTGTTGGACCGGAAATTGTGAATCTGATGAAAAAAAAGAGTAGCAGGCTACTATGTCTGCTACTCTCAAATCAGCGAGTCAGAAGCAACCCTAGCGAGTTGCTACTTTAATATTCAGTTCGTTAACTGATCTAAAAGTATTATAGATCGTGTTTATCAGGGCCAAATACAAGATTGGCGGACTGCTTGGCTTTCTCAATCACATTCATGACCTTCTCGCTGTGTTCAAGCATATCCGAGGCTTTTTCCAAATCTTTCTCCTCGATGATACGGTCAAACTCAACGAATTCGTCATACATTCGATGCGAATGATCTTTTAGGTCCACCCGAATTGGCGTTTCCTTATTCGCAGTGTAATCAAAGCAGTCGCATATATTAGCTGAACTTGCCATGTGTATATAGCCCTTATTGCCTTGAATGTTCACGGCATTGGGGGCCGTACTGTCTTTTGAACCTATGCAGACACACTTGAAATCGCCGTAATCAAGCAGCAGCATACCTGAAGTATCAATTCCACGCTCCATGTTCGCCCAATACTCCACTTTCTTAGGGCTCCCGAAGAATCCAACAACCAAATGAATATTATATAAATTAATATCCATCAAGGCTCCACCAGACATTTCCGGATTAAACGCAGGCTGGATTATTCCCGCTTTGAAAGCTTCATACCGAGATGAGTATTGAGAATAGTTGCATTCAACGATTTTGATCTCACCCAGTTTAGGTAGATACTCCTTCATTGACAAATAATTTTTCAAATATTGATTCGTAATGGCTTCCACCAATACCAGTTTTCTTTCCTGAGCAATTTCTTTTAGCTCTAGAAATTCTTGCAAATTGGAAGTAAACGGCTTCTCACAAATGACATGTTTACCACTCAGTAATGCTTCTTTGGCATATGAATAATGAAGATGATTAGGCAGCCCGATATAAATTGTATCCACCTCACGATTCATCAGCATCTCGCTGTAATTCGAATAAATCTGAGAGATTCCATATCTATGTTGCCAATCCAGTAATTTTTCCTCATGACTAGGTCTAGAACAAATTGCCTTTAATAAAATAGTCGGGATATCCTGAATAAAGCTCAATAGATCCCCTACGATCATCCCTGCTCCGACAATTCCCAACTTCATTTTAGTTGCACTCCTCTATACCTTTTTCAAGTATTTCCATACAAATTATCGTTTCTTCGTCTTTAATCACTTTTTCTTTACCAAGTACGATCGACTGATAGATATCGTCATATACTCGAGCATAGTCTCCCTTTTCAGAAACGACTTTTTCTTCATGATACTCGCCTTTATCATCCAGATATGTTAAGATGCCGTAATGCTCGGGCTGGTCGATGCCGAAATCGGAGTGTCCCTTAGGCAGATAGTATAATTTCAGATGCTCCTCCTGACGATCCTTCGTTTGCTTTATAAAAACGCCTTTTTTGCCGTATACAACAAAACCCGGCCGCTCTTTTAAGCGAAAAAAGCTGGATTTGATGGATACCTTGAGCGAGGGATAATAAAAATCCAGATCAAAGTAATCATTCATTCTTCCAGTACCCAGCAATTGACGAACATCATAATGGATTGTGTCCGGCTTCCCAAAATAGGAAAGAACCTGGTCAATGGTATGAACGCCATGTCCATATAGGTAACTGTTATATTTGGAAAAATGAGAAGTGGAGTTCGGGATCTCAGGGCGATAATAATCGTAATGCATCTCCACCTCTAGCAAATCTCCAAGCTTTCCTGATTCAATAACCTTCTGGGTAGTGAGGAAATCCGAATCGTAACGTCTATTCTGATAGCATTGTATAACCAGATTTTTCTCTTTAGCATATTGGAAGATCGACACGGCTTCTTCTTTGGTTAACATAAAAGGTTTCTCAACAAGTACATTTTTCCCGTGGTCTAGCGCCATTTTTGCATAAGAGTAGTGGGATTCTACAGGTGTACAGATAACAATCAACTGAATCTCCTTATCGTTCATTAGAGATTCAATATTATTTGTATACAGCACATCAGGGATTTTTTTCCACTCCCTTTTATCTGGATTACGGGCGTATATCGTCTTCACTTTCAATTCAGCTCTGTTCAATGAAAAAGGAAGATGATAACGGTTCGTGCTTTTCCCATTTCCAATATAACCGATGGTAAGCATATTATTTCCCCCTTAGGCTCTTTTTCATTTATTATAAAAGAAGAACGTTGATCGTAAAGGATTCGCCACCAAAATGGTACATTCAACCGATTTTTTTTAAAAATGGTTGTTTATTTTTAAACAAAATGTTTATTTCATATTATTTTCCGAACGTTATATTCAATTGAGCCGGGGTGAACCTGTTGAAAATACTGATGCAATTATCAGAAATGCAAAACTTTACACCAAACGAAAAAAGCATTGCATCCTATATTTTACTTCATAAGGAAAGTATCCTGCATTTAAATATTCAGGAGCTTGCAAAGGCAACGTATACTTCGCATTCCGCAATTAATCGATTAACACATAAACTTGGGCTATCGGGCTTCAAGCAGTTTATAATCAAACTTGCTCGGGAGTTTCAGCAGAACACCCAGAACATTTCCAATGTAGACCCCAACTATCCCTTCGGTTTTGATGAATCCCCACTTCAAGTGGCGAAAGAAATTGCAGAATTAATGAAAGAAACGATTGAAAAAAACTTTACATTCATGGATGATGATTCATTGTCGCAAACAGCCCTATTGCTGGATCAAGCGAAAAGGATCTTTATATATGCGTTAGGCGATTCACAAATCCGTGCGAAAAGTTTTCAAAATAAATTGGTGAAAATAAACAAGTATGTGGTTATAGCTACGGAGCTGTCTGAATGGGCTTACCATACGGCTAATCTTACGACACAGGACTGCGCTGTGTTTTTAACTTACCACGGAAAGTCGCCGATTTTTTTAAAAGCAGCACGGCATTTCGCACATGAAAATATCCCTTTTATCACAATTACAGCAACCAATCAAAGTGAATTGGCCAAACTCAGTAATATCTGTATCCGGGTGCCTAATGATGAAGTAAAACATGCCAAGATTGGTACATTTTCGTCGCAAATTGCTTTTGACTATGTATTAAATGTGATCTATTCCTGTATCTATAAAATCGACTACTTGAAAAACATGCAAACCCTAACACAATCGTTGGAGAATTCGCATCTCAATGACATGATGAATGACGTATAGAATAATTGTTCTCCCTCTAACTACAAAATAAGCGGCAACTTATGATTTTATATCGTTGCCTCCGTCAATTAAGGTCTAGTCAGCATCATGCTAACTAGACCTTTGTTTTATTGCTTCAAGCCCATCAGTACAGCCGATAGCAAGCCCGGAAATCGTAAATTCACATCGTCGTACCGTATTGAAATGAAGCGTTGGGTACCCTCTATTCTTGTATGAACGACTCCTGATTCCCGAAGAGCCTTAAAGTGATGGGACAAGGTTGACTTTGGGGCCGAAATATCTATCGAGCTACAGGATTGCTCCCCCTTTTCGTCCAAAATCTTGATGATATTAAGCCGAATCGGGTCACTTAGGGCATATAAAACTGTAGATAGAGTAATTTCATTAACGCTAGGATGATACAGTGTTCTCAAAATCCGTTCACCGCCTGAACAAAGAATTATAGTTGCATTATAACATATTGCAATGTTATATTTCTATTGTTCCAAAATTATCGAACAATAGAACAAATGGAGGAATTAGTTTTGAATAAAATTATCACCTTGTTTTTCTTTATCATGTTTTTCATCGGCACTGATACGTTCATTGTATCGCCTCTTTTACCTATTCTTCGTGAAAGTTTCGGTATTTCTATCGAGCAATCAGGCTGGATCGTTTCGGCCTATGCTTTAGGTTATGCTGTGTTTGCCCTAATTGCAGGACCTTTGTCAGATGAATGGAATCGAAAAAAAGTACTACTGTTCGGCTTGCTTGGTTTTGGTATCTTTACTTTACTTTGCGGCTTTGCCACGGATTTTTGGACCATGTTTGCTTTTCGCTTATTGGCTGGGATTAGCGCCGCTTTCGCGTCGCCTCAAGTTTGGGCTGCCATTCCTCAGCTGGTTCAACCACATAAAGTGTTAAAAACCATGGGGGTTGCTACCGCAGGATTGGCCGTTTCCCAAATGCTGGGTGTGCCCATCGGCAGCTATCTCGCTACCACAGGGTGGCAAACACCTTTTATTATGATTGGTTGCTGCACCTTCTTGATCGTTATTTTGACTGCTGTTCTCTTGCCCTCCTTGCCTGCTTCTGTACAGAAGCATAAGGCTTCCTCTATTGAGAGTAGATATCGTTCATTACTACGCGGATCAACACCTAAGGTCGCTTTTCTTGCCTACCTCCTATTCCAGCTCGGAAATTTTGCTGCTTTCTCTTTTATTGGCACATGGCTTTCCGATAAATTCAGCCTCAATGTTGCAAGTATTGGTACGGTAATTCTGTTCCTTGGTTTAGGAAATACGATCAGCAGCTTATTTGGTAGTAGCCTAGTTAATAAAGTAGGTGCTAGACACTCTTTGAAATATGGCATAATCTTCATCGGCCTGCTTTATTTACTTCTTCCATATTTACCCAGCGTAACTTATGTCGAAATTACATATTTCCTGATCTTCCTCACCCTTGGAATGATTTTTCCACTTATGATGAGTTTGCTTCAAAGCCTGTCTGCTACAGCACGAGGAACAATTTCATCACTTGCCAATTCTTCTATGTATTGTGGTACGGCGGTTGGCTCTTTCACAGCGGGAATGCTATATGCACACTCTGGTGGTTTTATTTCCGTTAGCCTGTTTACTGTGATTTGTTTTAGTATGTCACTTATCTTGTTCTTACGTAGCGGAGTTTTGAACATTAATATGAGTCAATCTCTATAAACTACTCAACGGTTAGATGGTTATCTAATCTTTAAAATGGAAACCTGTAATTGCCCTTTTCGGCTAGCGATATAAGTTCACTTAAAGTTGAGAAAAAAATCTTATATCGCTAAAAAAGCCGCCATTGTGGCGACTTCATTTCTCCGGTCAAGAATCAACTTTCATCTATTGCTTTTCGAATATCATAATCATTGATATCGATATCTAAATTCATTCCAAGTGCCAACTTTGCCAACTGATTTCCAATAAAGGGGCCCATGGTCAACCCGGATGCTCCAAGCCCATTTGCCGCTATAAGACCATCCCAGCCTGGAACAGCTCCGATCACCGGTAGAAAGCCGGGTGTAAAAGGACGGAAACCAACTCTTACCTCCTGAAAAGTGCTGTTTGCTAAATCAGGGGCCAATTCTAAACCTTTGTCCAGAATTTCCTGCATACCACCTGCTGTTACTCTCGTATCGTAACCTTCGATTTCATTTTCGTGAGTTGCCCCTATTACGATCTTCTGTTTATCAAAAGCCAGCAGATATTGATCAGAAGGCGGTATGACTACAGGCCAGGTGCCTGTGTCTTGCCTATTAGGAACCTGCAAATGCATAATTTGTGCTTTTTGATAACTAACCTTAAAATGAATGCCCAAAGGCAGCAGTAGTTGATTGGCCCATGCACCTGCACAAACAATGACCTTGTCAGACGAGAAGCTTTTTGCACCGACCACTACTCCCGTTACATGGACGGACTCATATTGAAGCGTAGCATTTCCTTGTATAAGGACCGCCCCGTTTTTTTGTGCTGATCGGACCAACGCATCCCGCAGCGCACGACCATCTATACGGGCGGCACCGCTAATATGAACAGAATGATAACCTTCTACTAACAAAGGAAACCGTTCATGGGTTTCTTTTTCATTTAGCCGGGTAATTTCACCGATTTCCGGTGCATCCGCTTGTCGTAAGTGTGCCCGCTCCTCCATTTTTTTGATTTTCTCCAAATCATCATGAATACTGAGAGCACCCACTTGAGCATAGCCAGTTTCTGTTTCTCCCTCGCTTTTGAGTTCATCAATCAACCCAGGATAAAAGCGTGCGCCTGCCTTTGCCAGCTGGTACCAAGCCTGATTACGTCGCTGTGATAACCAGGGACAGATAATGCCAGCGGCGGCATCAGTAGCCTGTCCTTTATCTTTACGATCTACAATAATGACATCAGCACCCATTTTTGCTAGATGGTACGCTGTCGATGCCCCCAGAATTCCTGATCCAATTACGATGATCTTCTTCATGATTACATCCCTTTCCTAAATCACTGTATCCATTATAGCGAATAGTGCATGAATGCATAAAGTTTGAAATTAATATTTTAAATCCTTATAAAGTTCTTAGAATTGATCTTTAAAGTAGTTGTCAGAACGAATGAAAAGGATGAAATGATATGGATAACATTATTTTACAGACTAAAAATCTCTGCAAAACCTTCGGACGACAACAGGCGGTGAACAACGTCACACTGTCTATTCAGGAGAAT
This sequence comes from Paenibacillus sp. F4, assembly GCF_002894905.1. Classification (NCBI taxonomy): domain Bacteria; kingdom Bacillati; phylum Bacillota; class Bacilli; order Caryophanales; family Paenibacillaceae; genus Paenibacillus; species Paenibacillus sp. F4. The sequence goes on along the minus strand of NZ_POVS01000015.1, from coordinate 243,018 downwards.
TCCGTCTATGGACTACTTGGCCCAAATGGGGCTGGAAAATCAACCACCTTGAAAATGTTAACCGGTATGCTACGCCCGACATCCGGTGAGATTTTATTTCAAGGAAAACCCTGGTCCCGAAAAGATCTTGCTCAGATCGGTGCACTGATCGAATCCCCTCCACTCTATGAGAATTTGACAGCTAGAGAGAACCTCAAAGTTCGTACAACGTTGCTGGGATTGCCTGATTCGCAGATTGATGAAGTGCTGAACATGGTTGATTTGACCCATACCGGGAAAAAGCGCTCGGGCCAGTTCTCGATGGGTATGAAACAGCGGCTGGGCATTGCCATTGCTCTCCTCAATCATCCCAAGCTATTGATCTTAGATGAGCCAACCAACGGACTAGATCCCATTGGTATTCAGGAGCAACGTGAGTTGATTCGTTCCTTCCCGAAGCAAGGAATTACCGTAATTCTTTCCAGTCATATTTTATCCGAAGTCGAACAAATCGTTGACCATGTCGGTATCATTGCCGGCGGCGTATTAGCTTATCAAGAGGCGGTCACTCCAGGACAAAACCTGGAATCGTTGTTCATGCAGATTGCACAGGAATACCGAAAAGGGGATGAGTAGGATGCAGCAATATATAGCCGCCGAACATCTAAAATTAAAGCATACCTTCACAAAAAAGTTGGTCTGGCTTGCCCCCATCGCTACTCTTCTTCTGTGTACCGTACTCATGGGGGGACGTATGCTCCAAAGCGCCAGCTACAATTGGTGGTATTTCATGCTGCTGCCAGGTGCCCTCACCTTAATGTGCTCAGGAGTGATCCAAAAGGATGGCAAGAAGCTGAAATACCGTGCTGTCCTCGGCATGGCTGTAGATTTGGCTCAGGTATGGTACGGTAAAATCGGGGTTTGCGTAAGACTCTTAATGGTTTCCTTTATTGTCCTATTTATAGGGATAACTCTTGGCGGATTCGTATTCTCAACTTCTGTAACACTAGCAGGAAGCGTTGCTGCAACTCTAATCCTCTTCATCACCTTTTTGTGGCAAGTTCCACTTTGCCTGTTCCTGACGGACCGAATAGGCATGTTTGCCACTCTAATTATTAACATGCTGGGCAACGTATCTTGCACCATTTTGTTCGCTACGTCCTCTGTGTGGTGGGCGGTCCCTTATGCTATTCCAGCCCGATTAATGTGCGCCGTCATTAAAGTGCTACCTAATGGGCTTGCCGTTCCTTCAGGAGATCCGCTTTTGGATAAAGGCGTGATTGTGCCCGGCCTAGTGATCACAATCTGCCTGTTTATAATTCTGTCGATACTGACGGCGATGTCCTTCCGCAAGCGGGAGGCTAAATAAGATGATTTCTTTTTTCCGCTATCTGAAATCCGATGTGCTTAAACTTAGAAGGCAGCCCTTACTGCTTGTGCAGCTGTTTGTGCCGCTTTTAGGCATAGCAATCTTTCTAGCCTATTATTCCTTTACTCCGTATTCACCGATTTCAAAGGTGGACGGCTATTTGCAGGTCTTGGCCGTGGTTCTTCCTACCATGATTGGTATTGTCTGCTCCATTGCTGTTGAGCAGGAGGCAGTCGCTGGCAATTTCCAGCAGCTATTGATCTCGCCAGTGAAGTTGCTACCGTTCATGAGCAAGCTCAGCCTGCTCATGATCTTGGGATTTGGCAGTGTGCTGCTTGCCTCTGGCGGTTTTGGGGCTGGCTTTCTATATCTTTTGAAAGAGTCTCCGTATGACATGGAGTTCTTTGTGCTTGCTGCCTGCATTCTGTTTATGTCCAGTATATTCCTTTATTTTCTGCATTTTTTTATTAGTTTGCGGTTCGGCAAAGGAGCTTCCATCGGCCTCGGCATTGTAGAGAGCTTGTTGTCCGCTTTGCTTCTTACAGGTCTGGGGGAAAAGAATTGGATATTCTTCCCCTCTGCTTGGGCGGCCCGGTTCGTCACGATCTGGGTGCAATACAGCGTAAGCTCAGTAGACGCTATTCCTGAAGCTATACAGCTTGATTCGGGAATCAGATATTGCGTAGTGGGGACTTTAGCGATCATGGTATTATTAGGTTTATGGATTTGTCATTGGGAAGGACAACATTCGTTGGATTAAGAATTGAAGTTAAGAAAGTAAGGGAAGTGAATAAAGTATGGCAAACTTGTTGGCCGTTGATGATGAACCCGCCGTTTTGGCACTCCTTCAAAATATTTTGCAGAAAGATGGCCATGTTGTCACGGTGGTCTCCGCCTCCCCACAGGTTCTCACCATGCAGCTCGGAGCATTTGACCTTATCCTGCTTGACGTGATGATGCCTATCTTGGACGGATTCACACTCTGCCGAGAAATTCGCAGCAAGGTAGACTGTCCAATACTGTTTCTCACCGCAAAATCCATGGAGAACGATGTGATGTTGGGGCTTGGGGAAGGGGCCGACGATTATATTGTCAAGCCGTTCGGGGCTGGAGAGCTGCGCGCACGAATCAACGCCCATCTCAGACGGGAGAATCGTGAACGGCGTAATGTATTCTGCATCGGGGAAGTTCATTTCAATCTGTCCGGCAAGGAAATCACCGTTCAGAATGTTGTAGTCCCGTTTACCAAAAGCGAATATGAGATATGTAAGTTTCTAGCGCTGAACTGGGGACAGGTGTTCCCTAAAGAGCAGATTTACGAAGCTGTCTTCGGCTTGGATGGGGACAGCGATTCCGCCACCATCGTGGAGCATATCAAAAATATCCGAATCAAGCTTGGCAAAGTAGAGGTTTCGCCAGTGGAGACGGTTTGGGGGATCGGGTACCGATGGAAGTAACCAAAGTACAGCAAGCACGCAAGACAACCAAACTACGAACCATTTTTCTGGGTTATTTAGTTATGTTCTGTATCGGGACGATTGCGCTCGCTCTGTTCCTGGTTCTCATCTTCTATGTCCTGATGTCTTATGGAACCATTCTTCCCGCGAACTATGCGGAGAAGCAGGTACGGGAGGACAAGTCAATCATTGAAGCGGGCAAGATCCTGCAGCCGGATTCTCAGATAAAACTGTACAAGTACGCGTTATTCACTTCGGAAGGCCGCCTCATTGAGGGAAACCTTTCTGAAAAGCAGGCTCAAACTGCTTGGAGTGTTACGCAGCAGAACGATACTGCTTATCAATTTCCCTATAACTATGTAAAAGTCTCACATCATGATGAAGTTACTGTGATGCGCTATTCTGTCTCGGCTCAGTTTGAACTTCCTATCCTGCGTCAATACCTGCCGAACGCGGAATTGTCCTTTTTTGCCGTGTTCTGTATCGCCTTTCTGGGGGGAGGTGCCTTGCTGGCTTCCTCCTTCGGACGAAAGCTGGCACGTAAGATGAGTGGATTGCAGCAGGCCACCAAACAAATTCAAGCACAGGATCTGGACTTCTCAATCGAATTCAGTGGCGTGATGGAGATCGATCAGGTCCTCCATTCCATGGATAAAATGAAAGAAACGTTAAAGACTTCGCTTCAGAAACAATGGAATCTCGAAAGATCCCGGCGCGAGCAAATATCCGCCCTAGCACACGATGTCAAAACACCACTCACTATCGTTCGTGGAAACGTAGAGCTGCTGTCCGAGACCGATCAGTCCGAAGAGCAAAAGAACTATACGGATTATATATCGGAAAGCACCAAACAGATGGAGCAGTACATTAAGACTCTTATTGAAATTTCAAAAGCGGAAACACTAGTCACCCTGCGGGCGGAAACGATGGATGCTGACTTCTATTTAACGAAAGTGAAAGATCGGATAATGGCCTTGGCTGCTGTCAAAAAAATATCTGTAGCATTCGCTGCATATAACCTCCCTAAGACGCTGTATGCAGATCCAGTTCTACTTGAGCGAGCCATTATGAATGTTGCTTCTAATGCGGTAGATCAGGCGCCTGAATATAGCGAGATCCAGCTGACCGTAGAGTCTGTGGAAGACTGCATTCGGTTCAGCATCTTAGACGAAGGCCCAGGCTTCTCTCCGGAAGGCCTCAAACAGGCCGCCGAGCAGTTCTATATGGGTGACTCGTCCAGAAGATTAAGTGGACATTACGGTATGGGCCTGTATATAACAAAATCCATTGTCAATCTACATGGCGGAAAGTTGATTATTGCCAACTCCACCCAAACAGGCGGCGGACAGGTAAGCATTAAAATTCCAATTAGTTCATTACCGATGTGATCATCAAATACAAAAAGTAAATCATCAACTATTCAACTAATACAATCACATATATGTAGACAAAAATACAGGCAACCCCATTTGGGGTTGCCTGTATCGCATTCGAAATCATAAACACAATAGTTGTGTTCCCTCCATTGCTACCACCTTCGAGTCTCAGATCAATAATATATCACATCCAGATTATGCTCGATAACGACAATGGTATTCCCCTCCTCGGTCAGCACTTGGATAATTGATTGCTATGTGTCTTGCTGAACAGGTGATGCTTCTTTATGAAAAACTGTAAAATAAAAAATAGCAAAGCCTATAATCCATATGCCCAGAATCAAATAGCAATAGGAAAAACAGGATTAAAAGCATTTAAACTTGGTTTTGGAGCAGGTGTGGTAGGTAATTCAATGATGTATCCAAAAGTCGATGATACTCTAAGCCGACAATTAATTAGGACTGCCCTTGAAAAAGGAATCAATTTCATTGATACCGCATTTCTGTATGGAATGGGTCACTCTGAGGAGTTAATCGGTGAAGCCATCCGGGATTATGGTGGCCGTGAACATCTTGTAATCTCTACTAAATCTTCTTCTAACCCCCAATTTAATCAAGGCCATCTGGAAGTCGACAATAGTCCAGCTGCATTACGTAAGGCTGTGGATGACAGCCTAATGAGATTACAGACAGACTATGTTGACATTTTCTTTCTTCATTTTCCCGATAGCCGTACCCCGCTGGCTGAAGCTGCTGACACACTTGCAGAGCTGAAGAAGTCAGGGAAAATCAAAGCCATTGGCGCTTCAAATTTAAGCTTTGAGCAGCTTCAGGCTTTTAATGCTAATAAGCACTTGGATGTTCTTCAAGCTGAATACTCACTACTGGTTCGTCATGCAGAAGCCGACGTTATTCCTTATTGTCTAGAGCACGAAATTTCACTGATTCCTTTTTTCCCGCTCGCATCAGGTCTGTTGGCCGGTAAATATAAGAAGAATGATGTTTTTAATGACACTTCACGAATGAATAATCCTTTATTTCAAAAAGAAGCGTTTCTAGCAAATTTGGAACGCGTGGATCGATTCAAAGCATTCGCGAAAGACTAGGGTGCAGATCCTGCACAGATTGCGCTAGCTTGGCTATTAACGCGTCCAGCCGTTGATCTAATTATTCCAGGTGCAACCAAGCCTGATCAAATCGAGTCCAATCTTCAAACTCTGGGTGTTCGGCTAACAAGTGACGAGCTTAAGCAACTCGATATTCTTCTCAATCAAGATAACTTGTTTACAGAGTAACAGTTTGTCATTGTTTTACATACACTTCTTAATACACAAAAAGGGTTCTAAAGTGAAAACTCTAGAACCCTTTTTTGCAGAAGCATTTATTTTGTAATCGTAATTTGTTTGGATGCAGTATTATAGTTCACCTGATACCCCGAAAGCTCGCTAATCACTCGTAATGGAACCAGCGTGTAGCCGTTAACAATAACCGGAGCTGTGATGTTCGTCGAATAACTCCGGGAGTTGTTTAACTCATACACGGCAAGGGTCGAATTCTTGACTTGAAGCACTACTTGTTTGCCGTCTGTAGGTCGAGTCAGAATGATCTTTTTGGTCGCCTTTTCATAATTTACTTCGTAACCTATCCGTTCACTGATAAAGCGCAGCGGGACCATCGTCGCCCCATTTATGATTCGCGGAGCCTGAGCCATCGTCGTAGCACGACCATCGACATAAGCTGATTTAGCTCCTGGTGTCAGGGTGAACGAAGTTGAATATGAGGAAACCGCATTGTTAGGGTATGAGGACGTTGTACCAGAAGTTGTTGTTGTAGAACTCGTCCCGGATGATGAACTACTGGTACCAATCGCTCTATTGCGAATAGCTTCTAACCGATCCAGCAAATCGCTTTTACGGGTTCCGCTCGGCAGATCACTGATTGCATCTCTGGCAGAACGCCAGTCCGAGGCATTCAGACTGTTTTCTGCAATTCGCATCAAATCTCTCGCTTTCTCATAATTCGATGAACTAGATGACGAAGAAGAATAGTATCCATCCGAATCCGTGCGTTCTGATATCTTTACACCGCTAGATTCTCTTCCATTACTATTAACAGTCACGACCTTAATCTCATACCAGCGTCCTTCTCGCAAATCCGTGATTTTATAGGACTCAGAGCTTGTAGTTCCCTCATAATCTCCATCAACATATATCTTCACCTTGTCGGCTTTACTCGGCATATCGTAGGTGATTTTGATCCAGGTGTCACTTTTGCTATCTACTTCAAGATTGGACACTTCTGACGAATTGGAGGACGTACTGTCCGTTGTGGCAGTCAGTCTCACACCGGAGGACAATGCACCTGTGCTTCGCTTGGACCTAATCGTGAACGAATAGGCCTGCCCTGAAGAAAGATTGTTGAATGTATAGGATGTTCCTGATGAATCGGTTACCAGTTGCCCGTCCTTATACAGACTCACTGTACTAATTCCGCTGGGTCTCGTCCAGGAAACAGTGACGCTATAGTTATTAACTGATGTCACTGAAGCTCCTGTCACTTCGGGCACTGTATCGACGGTAAGCGCTGAGGTCGTAACCGGAATACTGATTCCTCCAGAGATGTTGCCGGATTTGTCAATAGTCTTGACCAGAACTGTATAATTTGTGGAAGCAATCAATCCACTGAACGTATAGGACGTCCCTGTAGTTCGTTGCACTTCCTTACCATTTAAATAGATGATCGCTTGGCTCAGGTCAGCATCCTTAGGCAATATGTAATTTACGGTAAAAGCGTTATATCCGACATTCGTCGCTGTCAGCCCGCTTACCTCTCCCGGAGGTGTCTTATCTACAGGGACATCAATGGAAGCCGTTTTGGCCTGTACTGTCGTACCTTGTGATTCATCTCCGCTCTTATTCACCGTCTTCACTCGAAAGGTATAGGTCGTATTCGGCTGTAAACCGCTCAACATATAAGAGTTACTTCTAATATTATCTACATACACATCGTTAGTGACACCAACCACTTTTACATGGTCGAAATTAAGGTCCGACGGATTGGTCCAGGACAAATATACTTTTGTTGTTTCTGTAGGAACCGCTGTCAGATTGCTTACCTCTGCCAGCGCGATATTCGCAGTAACCATTTGGCTCGACATTACTTTTAGCATTTGGTTGAGATAGGTGTTCTGACCATAACCTTTGGTTAACGTAGTCACTTTCGTGCCTGAAGTAACCGGCACATGACGACCTTGAGCGGTTGCTAATTTCGTATGTAACTGTGCTGTATTCAGGCCTGTTAGGTTTGAGTTATGCCTTTCAGTCGACAACGCGCTAGCCACTGCATCGGGTGCCAAAATGCCATATCCCGTATTCAAAATCAGTGTAGCCGTTGCGAATGGAGCCATCCATTGACGCAAACGTTTTTTATTCATAATCTATGCTCTCCTTGATACCAGTATGGAAATTTTATTTGTCAAAACTAATAAGTCAAGCTTACAAACCCTTCTGCTGCAATCCAGCTCTTAAAATTAACACTATAATGTACAGACATTCATTTAACTGTTATCGGAATTTCTATACAAAATGTTTAGGCTTCACACTAGCTTTTTTACAGATAGGGGTCGCGCAAACAATATATGCTAAGCCTTCGAACTACACCAGCTTAGTGTTTTTTCTTACTCCAAGCCATCTTTCTAAGCCCCATTGTTTGTTGCAACAATTTAAACGAAATTACGATTATCGTTTCCGGGGACGCTAAGCTGTGGGACGTTGGAATCAGCGAAATGAAGCATTGGTGGGAGATACTTCAATCATGTGAAAGCTCTGACATAACCTTTGGATTCAGCTATAAATATTCGATATATCGTAACTTTCTACCGTTTAATAACATTGCATTATAGGATATATTAAATTTTAAGCAATAGGAGAAGGAGGTGTATTATGTTCAAAAATGCCTTTAAGATGTTTGGTGTCATTGGTAATATTGAAGCGATTTCATATCTGCTGCTTGTGTGTATCGCTATGCCACTTAAATACGCAGCTGGAATGCCACAAATGGTAAGCTGGGTGGGTATGATCCATGGGGTACTGTTCGTTGCCTATGTTGTAGCGACTGTGGTCATGCTGATTCTGCGAAAAATAACGCTACTGCAAAGTCTTGCAGCCTTGATTGCATCGCTGTTGCCGTTTGGTCCCTTCATTTTTGATCGTAAGGTGCTTAAGAAAGCCGAAGCACGTGCCAGTCATACCAGCCCGATAAAAGCTACATAAGCATGTACAAGGGCAAGTGCCAATACAACAACGCGGCTTTCTCTTCCCACTCATGCAGCAGTATACAAAAACAACCGATGGCTCTAAACCACTCGGTTGTTTTTGTATACGCGAATTGTAAATTGTTACTTTCCCACGCAGTAAGGGAGACTCTAACTTTGTCATTCTTTTCTTCCCTATCTGCTATATTTATGTAATCACAACAACTAATCTCTCGGGTAATTTACACTCATAATATCCATAAAAGGAACTTTATCCGTTTCTCCATTACTCTCTACATGAACCTTTCCTGTTCTCGGGTCCATTTTAACAATTTGTCCACGGGTTGTTTCTTCGCGTCCCCATACGGTCAATACAACTTCAGATTGCTCTCGTTGTGCTTCTACAAGCTGATTCCCGATTTCCTCCAGTACAAATTCATCCCGAGTAGGCCGTTTGGGTACCTTCGCTTTTGCCACTTGCTATCACCCTTCCTTCACTCAAAATCAAAATCAAATTCATTCCATTTTACCATACTTTTCATCATTTGGTGCTGGTAATGTGAGTAAAATTACGTCTCAGAACCACAAAAAAGCCGAGTTCTCAAAAACGAGAACATCGGCTCTCTAAAGTTACTTGTTGGAGCTCATTAGGAGAGATTGAAAATTGAAGAGACAGGATTATTTGACCAACTGTGGAATGTAATCCACGATATTATAAATAGGAGCACTGCTCTGTTGCGTAACGGCCAAAATTAATGCACCTTCGAGCATCGAAATGATAAGTACCGCCAGACTGTGTGCCTTTTCCTCGTCCCAGCCCGATTCCTGAAGACGCTCCATATAAATGCGCTGCCAATCTGCAAATGTATTCACACAAGCATGACGTAGCGATTCGCTAATACAGGAAGTTTCCGCAGCAGCCCAGAAGCCAATCGGCATGAAGTCGTTAAAGCCGGTACGGTCTGCTTCCTCAGCTGTATTACGAATAAAATCCTGAATGGCTAGTACTGGATTATCATTCCCGTCCAGTGTCTGTTTTAATTTTTGCTTTATAAACTCATTCCCTCTTCTTATGCACTCCAAAGCCAATTCTTCTTTACCACGCGGAAAATAATAATAAAGTGACCCTTTCGGTGATCCACTCTCCGCAAGAATCTGATTCAGTCCGGTCGCGTGATACCCCTGATGAAAAAAGAGCTTCGATGCGGTTTGTACGATATTCTCGTATGATTCGGGTTTAGCAGCCATATACAGCATCCTTCATTATATAATATTTGAAACTTTTACTTTGACAAAAAAATAACAACATGTTTATTATATATAGACCGATTGTTATAATTCAACACTATTAATTTATTTGGAGGAACAAAAACAACATGAGTACAATGAGTCAAACAAGTTCACCCTCTGAACCCAAAACGTTCAAGGTGCTACCTATTATGATTGCGCTGCTCCTTAGCGGCTTTATTGGGATGTTCAGTGAAACGGCACTTAACATTGCACTGAATGATTTGATGCAGATTTTGCATATTACAACTGCAACAGCCCAATGGCTGACAACCGCTTATCTGCTTACACTCGGTATTTTAGTACCTGTATCGGGATTGCTGATTCAAACCTTTACGACAAGACAGCTGTTTGTGACATCGTTGCTATTCTCAATAGCCGGTTGTCTCGTTGCCGCACTTGCACCTACTTTTACAGTGCTATTGATCGCACGTATTCTTCAGGCCATTGGTACGGCGTTGTTATTGCCATTGATGTTTAACACCATCTTGATCATTTTCCCGGCTGAAAAGAGAGGCGCGGCTATGGGGATCATCGGATTGGTCATTATGTTTGCACCTGCGGTGGGACCTACCATTGCAGGACTGGTACTGCAAAATCTGTCTTGGCACTGGATCTTCTGGATCTCCCTTCCATTCTTGGTTCTCTCGCTGATCTGCGGTGTTTTATTTATGCAAAACGTTTCAAAAACGACCAAGCCCAAAATTGATTTTTTATCTATCCTATTGTCTTCCATTGGCTTCGGCGGTGTCGTGTTTGGTTTCAGTAAATCCGGAGAAGGTGGCGAAGGTTGGGCTAGCCCGGTTGTTTTGCTTCCTGTAATCATCGGTCTGGTATCGTTGATTCTGTTCTCTGTACGCCAGTTGAAAATGAAGCAACCTATGTTGAATTTGCGTGTGTTTAAATATCCAATGTTTGTTATTGGCGTTATCATGGTATTCCTATGTATGATGACGATCCTTTCTACAATGCTGATTCTTCCACTCTTTTTGCAAAAAGGGCTGGCTCTGTCTGCTCTAACAGCAGGTTTGGTACTTCTGCCTGGTGGGATTATCAACGGTCTCTTGTCTCCCATTATGGGCTCCCTATTCGATAAATTTGGTCCCAAATGGCTTGTCATTCCAGGACTTGTGATTGTAGCTGCTGTTTTGTTTTTCCTGTCTGGCATTACAACAACTTCAACTCTCGTACTCATTATTGTGCTTCATAGTTGCTTGATGATCGGCATTTCCATGATTATGATGCCAGCTCAGACAAACGGACTTAACCAGCTCCCTATGGATCTATACCCAGACGGAACGGCCATTATGAGCACGCTCCAACAAGTTGCTGGTGCTATTGGTACAGCCGTAGCGGTAAGCATTCTCTCGAAGGGCATGGACAGCTATTTGAGCCAATCCAGTATGCCTGAATCGGTAAATGAAATGGCCAATGCCATGGCAATCGGATCACAAAATTCATTTTTCTTTGCGATGATCATCAGTGTGATCGGGTTGATCCTTGCGTTTTTCATCCGTAGAGTTCATGTTGAACATGGCACTGCCAAAGCACCCATGCATTAATTCATAAATTTTTAGCCATTCCAAATTAAACATTTCTAAATATACTTAAAGGCTGCTAACCATCTCACTATTGGTTATGCAGCCTTTTTTCATATGAATTTACATACACATTCATCAATTACATATTTACAAACCTCCTTCATTTGGTTACGATATGGTTTATGAATTAAAGCGTAAAAATTACGATTACTATTAAGGAGGACTCCCTGTTGTTTAAGCGTTCGTATTTTAAACTATTTATACCTGCGGTAATGGCGGTGATGATGGCAGCCTGCGCTTCATCTCCGTCAGCTTCACCCTCTCCATCTGCTGCACCACAAGATAAAAGTGTCACCTTATTGTTTAACGTGCAAAGCCCTTCTATAGACCCTCATTCAGATGTAAATTACACAGCTGTTCGTGCTGGAGTAAGTGAAACACTGATCAAAGTGAACAAGGATCTCAAGCTGGAAGCTTGGCTTGCAGAGAAATGGGACAGCAAGGACGGACAGCACTGGACCTTCAACATCCGACCAGGTGTGAACTTCCACAGCGGTAAAGCCGTCAATGCCGCTGCTGTCAAAGCTTCTTTGGAAAGAGCGTTAAAGCTCAATCCATCGGTCAAAAATGCGCTACATATCCGTGATATTCATGCGGATGGACAGATTTTGACCATTACGACAGACAAGCCTTTCCCAGAATTTGTGTCTGAGCTGGTTCATCCGAATACGGCTATTATAGACACCACAGCTACAGGTGACCTCCCATCAGGGACGGGACCGTTCAAGGTTGCCAGCTTCCGTGCTGGAAGTGAACTGAATTTAGATCGCAATGAACAATATTGGAACGGTGAAGTAAAGTTGAAACATGCCAAATTCATGTTTAACGAAGACGCCAATGCGCGTCAGCTTGCTTTTCAAGCCAAAACAGCTGATATTGTGTATCGCCCGCCAATTGAAAGCTTGGAGCTATTGAAAGCTGATTCTAATGTTAAGGTAGACTCGCTTCCTAGTTTGCGAACGCATCAACTGATTTACAATATGAACAATAACGATCTGAAAAAGACGGCTGTGCGTAAAGCATTCGATAACCTGATCAACCGGGATGAGATTGCCAGTGGTATCATGTCTGGTCAGGGAACCCCTGCTCAAGGCCCGTTCTTGTCCGACTTTCCTTTTTCACCGAAATATATTACGAAACAGTTTGATTTGAATGCTGCACGAGAAGGCTTCAAGCAAGCTGGATATACAGTGCAGAACGGAAAAGTTGCGAACCCCGACGGCAAGCCGCTTCATCTTACATTGCTAACTTACCAGTCGAGAGCGGAGCTTCCACTCATTTCCCAGCTGATTCAGGCTAACGCTAAAGAACTTGGCATTACGATTGATATCCGTCAGGTTGATAATATTGACGAATATCTTGCCGCTCATCAGGATTGGGATTTAGCGACTTATAGTAGCATTACAGCCCCGCGCGGCGATGCAAGCTATTTTCTGAATGCGGCTTACATGCCTGAAGGAGCACTGAATTATGGGCGTGTGCATGTACCAGAACTCTCGGGTATGATTTCACAGCTGAACACAACCGTGAATGAGGAACAACGCAACAAGCTGGCGCTGAAGGCTGTCACGCTGATTGACCAACAAAATCTGCAATCCTTTCTGGTCCATCCAAACAACGTAGTGGCCTATCGCGATTACGTACATAACTGGGTAACTAGTCAAAGTGAATACTACTTGCTGACCCAGGACCTGGATGTGAACTAGCATGTTTAAATCCATCGCCAAAAAGTTTCTTGAACTGGTTTTGTTCTTTCTTATTCTTTCCTTTGTGAGCTTCTGTCTGCTTAAGCTTGTTCCGGGCGATCCCGTCCGGAGCATTCTCCGAGTCGATGATGTAGCTGTGTCCAATCAGCAAATAATGGATATGCGCAGTCAACTGGGGCTGGATCAACCATTGCCTGTGCAATATGGTAAGTGGCTGGTTCAGTTGCTTCAGTTTGATTTTGGACAATCTTATTTAACCCATCGTCCGGTATTCACAGAGTTTATGGAAAAACTGCCCTATACGCTGCTGCTGACCGGAGGCTCCCTGTTCATTATGCTGCTGATAGCTCTCCCTTTGGGAACGATGGCAGCGCTATACCGTAACCGCTGGATTGACAGAACCAGTCGTGTGTTTGCCTTAATCGGCTCCTCGATTCCCAGCTTTTGGCTGGGGCTTTTGTTTATCGAATGGTTTGCAGTTAAATTGCGCATTTTGCCGTCTATGGGTGAAGGAACCGCTTTTCATTTGGTACTCCCTTCTCTTACCTTGGGATTGGCAATGGCGGCCGTTTATGTACGAATGATCCGCGCAAGTCTGATTGAAAGCTCGGGACAAGATTTTATCAAAGCGGCGCAAGCGCGTGGAATCAGCCCCATCCACATTTTTTTCAGACACATGCTTCGTCACAGTCTAGTTCCGCTCATTACGGTATTCAGTGAGAGTATAGGCAGCCTACTGGGAGGCACAGTCGTAATTGAAGTGCTATTCGCCTATCCGGGGCTGGGCAAATGGATTGTGGATGCCATTGCTGCAAGGGATTACCCCATAATTCAGGGCTATACCGTATTTATGGCTGCATTCATTGTATGTATCAATATCTTGGTAGAGCTGTCCTACCGTTGGGTCAATCCTGAAATCGCTTTGAAGGAGAAACGTTTATCATGATAAAATCCGTACATGCGGAAAACAGGCAGCTCACTAGAACACGATTGTCCAAAACATGGATCGTGTCGCTCTCCATCCTGCTCATTCTTGCAGCAATTACAGTCGTTCCGTTTCTTGCACCGCAAGATCCGTATCGTATCCAGATGGGGAATCGACTACAATCGATCAGCGCTACGCACTGGCTGGGAACGGATCATTTGGGCAGAGATGTACTATCTAGAGTCATAGCTGGACTTCGGACGACTGTCGGAACCAGTTTGTTGATTTTGGCCGTTTCGCTGGTTGTCGGGGTCCCTCTTGGTCTGCTTTCAGGATTTATTGGAGGTTGGATGGATCGTGTATTCAAACGGGTGGTTGATGCCTTCATGACATTACCTGATTATATTTTTGCCATTGTACTGAGCGGTTTGCTCGGACCAGGCTTAGTAAATCTTATTTTCGCGGTGACTGCGGTAAAATGGGTTGGTTATGCACGCCTGGTGCGTAGTACCGTTCTGGCTGAAAAGCAAAAGGATTACATTTCGTTATCCATACTGGCGGGTACCTCCTCCCTGCGGATTGTCATGCGGCATATTCTCCCCCATGCAATTGGGAATGTTCTTGTGCTGGCTACGCTGGATATCGGCAAAATCATTTTAATGATTGCCTCCCTATCTTTTTTGGGCTTAGGTCCACAGCCGCCAATTCCCGAATGGGGTACTATGTTGAATGAAGGACGAGCGTATTTTCAAATGGCTCCCCACCTGATGCTGGTTCCAGGGATAGCTGTCGTGCTAACAGTGCTACTGGCGAACGTATTTGGAGACAAACTGCGCGACCGTTATGATATTAAAACCCGGACAGAGGAGTGAACTGGCACATGCTGACTATTGAAGGCTTAACGATTCGGACAAATGCAAAAACGATTGTAGAGCAACTGGAGCTTGCCATTCGTCCGGGGGAATGGTGTGCTCTAGCCGGCGAAAGCGGTAGCGGCAAAAGCATGACGGCGTTTGCTATCGGCGGCCTTCTCCCCTCTTCTGTTACAGCGGAAGGAATCATTGCGTGGAAGGACAATAATTTGCTGGATCTATCCGCTAAACAAAGACGTTCTTTGCTTGGTAGTGAAATATCTTACATTTTTCAAGACTACCACGGGGCTTTCACCCCCTTTCTGCGTGTGGGCAGCCAACTGGACGAGCTGATGCGCGCCCATGGCAAACAAGATCGCAAGGCACGTAAGCAACGCTGTATCGAGGTGCTGGAGCGCGTACAACTTCCCGCCGAGCGCGTGTACCGCAGCTATCCGTTCCAGCTCAGCGGCGGTCAATTGCAACGGGCAGCTATTGCGGCTGCACTGCTACTGGAGCCGAAGTTGCTTATTGCCGACGAGCCTACAACCGCGCTGGATACGCTCACAGCTCATCGGGTGCTCCAGCTCATTGACCAAATCCGGACGGAAACGGGTATATCCGTCTTGTGGATCACTCACGACCTGCGTCATGTACGCAAGTATGCAGATCGAATCGCAGTGATGCGCGAAGGTTCACTAGTTGAAACTGGTGAAACGCAAGCGGTGCTGAACCATCCGGCCCACCCGTATACTCGTCGTCTACTGGCGGCTATTCCACCGCTGTCTCCGGGCGCTCCAGCACGTTTGCCTTACAACAGTACTGAAGAACAGAACGCATTGGAAAGGAGCGCTTTACATGAATAATCAAGCCGCCTGCGCTCAGCGGCAAGACACGTCTAATCCTGTCGTGACCGTCTCCGGTTTGACGAAGGCTTACGCTGGAGGCAAAACGGTGCTGCAAGATGTTGCTCTGACGATCTCCTCCCGAGAATGTCTGGGCATCGTCGGGGAAAGCGGCAGTGGGAAAAGTACACTCGCTCGCTGTATTTTGACATTGGACCCATTTGATCAAGGTGAGCTTAGACTGGATGGACAGTCTATCCGAGGGCTAAAGCGGAGCGAATTAAAACGGATTCGCAGCAGGCTGGGTGCAGTATTTCAACATCCATCTGCGGCTTTGAACCCCAGACTAACCATCCTGCACTCCCTGCTGGAGCCACTGGACCAGCTTAAGTACTATGTTCCTTCCTTTATGGCGGGTATGTCCTCAGAACGTCGGGATATAGCAGAACATTTGCTTGATATGGTAAAGCTTCCAGCCAGCTATCTGGACAAGTTTCCACATCAGCTCAGCGGTGGGGAAAAGCAGCGTGTAACTATCGCACGTGCCATCAGCACAGAGCCGGATTTTATCGTATTGGACGAGCCAACGGCTAGTTTGGATGTGACTACACAAGCCACCGTTTTAAATCTGCTCAAGGATTTGCAGGATGAGCTAGGACTGGCTTATCTGTTTATCTCACATGATCTGGCGGCTGTGCACTTTATGAGTGATCGAATCATGGTCATGAAAGAAGGCAGTGTGGTTGAGCATTTTCCCAAAGAAGCATTATTTCATTCGGATCGCCATCCTTATACACAATCATTACTGGAGGTTTTTTCAACATGTTGCCTTCCCACCGAGCCTATCTTGCTTTAGCTATCCCTTTAATTATTTCGACGATTACAACCCCGCTGCTCGGTGCGGTGGATACAGCTGTAATCGGTCATTTGAGCCATTCCGCGTATTTAGGCGGTGTAGCGGTGGGCACTCTTATTTTCAATACTTTATATTGGCTGTTTGGCTTCCTGCGAGTCAGCACATCAGCTTTCACGGCACAAGCCGCGGGGGCACAAAATAACGACCAGAGCATAGCTGCTCTCATGCGCCCACTGGCCATTGCTTTACTCATTGGTGCGGTATTCATTGTGTTACAAAAGCCAATTCTGCTAGCTTCTCTTCAGCTTATCCATCCGGCTCAGGATGTGGCGGCGCAGGCAGCAATTTATTTTAACATTCGTATTTGGGGAGCCCCTCTTACATTGGTGAACTATGTGCTGCTCGGCTGGCTGATGGGATTGTCCCGTGTGAAGGCTACATTATTTTTGCAAATTACAATGAACGTAATCAATATGGTATTAGCTATTGTATTTACACAGATGATGCATTGGAATGTCACTGGTGTAGCAAGCGCTACTCTGATTGCGGAAGCTCTTGCATGTGTATTGGGTCTGGTCCTGGTGTTCCGCTCATCGATTTGGAAAGAATGGAAGCACAGCGGACAGATGAATTGGCGAGGTTGGTTTGGAGCTTCAGAGTTGAAAAGTGTCATGGCAACAAACCTTGATCTTATGATTCGTACAGCCTGTCTGCTGACGATGTTTAATCTGTTTACGGCGCGCAGTGCGAGCTTTGGAACCGATCAATTGGCGGCGAACGCTATTTTGTTGCAGATCCATTATATTATGGCTTACTTTTTTGATGGGTTCGCCAACGCCAGTAGCATCATGACGGGTCAGGCTCGGGGGGCCGGGGATCGTAAAATGCTGCAAAGAGTTATTAACTTGTCCTGGTTCTGGACACTGGTGACCAGCGTAGTGACCGGAGGATTGTATTTCGCACTGAAAGAGCCGCTTATCTCACTATTTACGGATAATGCTACAGTGATTAGTCTTACAGGCCCTTATAATAGATGGCTTGTGGTCTTTCCGCTGGCAGCCGGGCTGGGACTGGTATTCTACGGTGTGTTTACGGGAATGACGGTAACGTATCCCATTCGTAATTCGATGATGATTTCATTGCTCTGCTTTTTGATCGCTCTCTTCTGGTGCGTTCCCCATTATGGGAATCACGGACTTTGGCTATCCTTTATCGTGTTTGCACTAGGACGGTCACTGTTTCTTGTAATCTATTTACCTCGCTTGCAGAGGATATAATAGCACCTGATTTATATCGCTCTCAAAAACAAAGGATGTCCCATCCACCATGTACGTGGTGTTGGGACATCCTTTTATTATTTATTCATACGGGTTTATCAGATTAGAAGTTTGCAAAATCCTTTTACTCGCCTTGAGGAACGGTCAAGCCCAAACCTTCGGCTACACGACGTCCGTATTCAGGATCAGCTTTGTAGAAATGTCCGATCTGACGTAGTTTAATTTCATCATTTTCTACGGGCTTCATCGCATTTACGATGTTTCGGACCAGACGTGCACGCTCTTCTTCACTGAGCAAGCGGTACAGGTCGCCCGGCTGTGTGTAGTGATCGTGATGATCGTAGGCTACACTTTGAGCCTCGCCAGACACTTCAAAAGGAGCAATTTTGTGCGCAGGTGATTCTTTGGGTCCACCGAGACTATTAGGCTCATAATAAACAGATCCTCCGCCATTGCTGTCACTGCGTAATGCACCATCACGTTGGTAGTTCTGTACTTCCGCATGCGGACGGTTGATTGGCAACGAATTATGATTTGCACCTACACGGTAGCGATGTGCGTCGCCGTAAGCAAACAGGCGTCCTTGCAGCATTTTATCCGGGGATGCTTCAATTCCAGGAACAAATGAACCCGGAGAGAATGTCGCCTGTTCTACCTCAGCAAAGTAGTTCTCAGGATTGCGATTCAGCACCATGCGCCCAACCTCAATCAGCGGATAATCCTTTTGAGACCATACTTTTGTTACATCAAATGGATCAAAGCGGTACGTATCTGCATCTTCTACCGGCATAATCTGCACATGAAGTTTCCATGCAGGAAAATCACCTTTTTTGATGGCATTAAACAAGTCTTCTGTATGATAATCCGGATTTTCACCGGCAATTTTCGCAGCCAAATCCACATCAAGATTTTGCACACCTTGCTCCGTTTTAAAATGATATTTCACCCATACTGCCTGTCCTTCGGCGTTGACCCACTTGAACGTGTGACTACCGAAACCATGCATATGTCTAAATGTAGCTGGAATACCGCGGTCAGACATAAGGATACTTACCTGATGCAGCGATTCAGGAGATAAGGACCAGAAATCCCAGACCGCATTCGGGTTTTTCAGATGGGTTTGGGGATGACGTTTTTGCGTATGAATAAAGTCAGGAAATTTAATGGCATCCCGAATAAAAAACACAGGTGTATTATTGCCAACGAGATCATAGTTGCCTTCTTCTGTATAAAACTTCACCGCAAAACCACGCGGGTCGCGTACAGTATCGGACGAGCCCAGCTCACCCGCCACAGTCGAAAAGCGAATAAACATCGGTGTACGCTTGCCCACCTCAGACAAGAAGCTTGCTTTTGTAAATGCAGACAAATCATTAGTGACTTCAAAATATCCGTGCGCCCCTGCACCTTTTGCATGAACGACACGTTCCGGCACACGCTCCCGGTTAAAATGCGCCAATTTCTCCAGCAGATGCACATCCTGAATTAGTGTGGGGCCCCGTGAGCCTGCTGTGATCGAATTTTGATTATCTCCAACAGGAGCGCCCCAGCTTGTGGTCAGGTTCGTTGGTTGGTTACTCATGATTGACATCACCTCTTGAATGAATTGGTTGACTATGTGCCTTTCACTATAAATTGTGCACAAACAAAAATCAATACTTTTTTATAATTATTATAATATAGGATTTAGAATTAGTTTAAAATCATAAATAAAAAAGCAAGCCCTATAAGGCTTGCCGTATATGCAGTACTGTATTTATTCACCAATTGGTATGCTTCATTTTTACTTTCTGTAATGATTACTTGATCACTTCTCGAAGCTTTGCCATGGAGGCTTTCAGACAATATTCATGTAGAATTCATCATAAAATCATAATAGCAGCTGCTTCCTATCAAGAAAATCCAAGATATCCTGAACCGATTGGATTACCTCCCGGTCTTCAGTGGATACGATTAGATCCGGTTCCAGCGGTGCTTCATAGGGAGCATCAATCCCCGTAAAATGATGAATTTCTCCGGCACGTGCTTTCTTGTACATTCCTTTTGGATCGCGTCGCTCACATTCCTCCAGGCTGCACTGTATATAAATCTCATAGCAACCTTCCTGCTGTAAAATGTCCTTTACCATTTCACGATCTTCACGATAAGGGGAAATGGTGGCGCAAATCGTTAGAACACCCGCATGTGCCATTAGCTTTGCAACTTCAGCAATACGGCGGATATTTTCTTTACGGTCAGCGGGCAGGAAACCTAGATTCCGATTTAAACCATGCCGAACATTATCCCCATCCAAAATAAACGTGTGTATGCCTCGTGCGTATAACGCTTTTTCAAGTGTGGAGGAAACCGTTGATTTTCCCGAACCAGAGAGCCCCGTAAACCAAAGCACCGGACTTTTATGGCCATTCAAAAGCTGACGCGCTTGCTTATCAATATCGGACACATGCCAGGTTATGTTCGAAGATGGATTCATTCAGCACCTTCCTTTTTCATGAGATATTATAGTAAACAGTTTTTATGCACTGCCTTCGCTTCAAGAAAGAACATTTTTAAAGCTGTTTAAAGTATGTTGGTCTGCTTTGTGATCCAATACTGCAAAAACAATCCGGTCAAACAGCAAACCATATCCTTCATCTACAAGCACTTGCTTGAACCAGAGGGCAACCTCTTCTGGCTTATTGCGAAATACCCCGCAACCATAGGCTCCCAGCACAAGATGTTCTACGCCGTTTTGCTTAGCCATTCCAAGAATGTAACGGATCCGCTCCAGCATCACTTCACCAATCCGATTCACCTGCTCTGGTTCCCGTTCTCGCACAACTCCAGCATTTACAGCAGGTGCGGTCAGGAAATCGACTTGATACGGCTTCTCCAACAATGTCCCCTGATCATCCCGAAATACCGGAACTTCAGGCGAATAAATCATATAATCTGAATAAAAACAGCTCCGCAGCTTCCGATTATGTCCATACATCTCTTCCATTTGTGAAATGCAAGGATACAACGCTGACGAACGAGCCAAGCTTTCTTCTTGAGCCTGGCTACCTCCGAGAAATCCACCTCCCGGGTTTTTGGCTGATGCAAAATTCAAACACGCCACGTGGGTCAGCTTCTCCTCTACCTGGAGTCTGTATGCCGCCTGTAACGTGCTTTCTCCCGTAATTTCCAATTTTGCAAGAATCGTCAGTTCTTCTATACGGGAAGAAGGCCCCATTATATTTTTTATTCTTTGCTCTGCCTCTTGTTTTACAGCTATCAGCTGAGAAGGTGTATATAACTTCGAGTCTGTGACCGCATTTCCTATCTCTTTTGTCATATTTACTTGAACCTGTTTGATATTCGTATAATACCCATATTCCAAAATGGATAGTGTTTCCTGCGCCATATGCGATCGAGCCTCCCGGTTGCTCCGGGAATTCATTGTATTTTTCATGATGACTATACCTCCTTTTGCAATACATCCTCACGTAAATTCGTCAATATTTCTCCTAGCCAGTTCGTGCCACGCCATAGCTTGCGATTCCGTATACGAGCATCGCTCTCAGCTAAGCCTACACCCCAAATGGTGTCGGTCGGACTAGCCTCAACCAGAGTGGTTCCTTTCGTTTTAAGCAGGTGCTTGAGCAAATTCGGATTTTGTGTAAACTTGGCGTAATTACCGTCATACACAAATTGCCGGCAATTGGCCTCCCACAAGGATTGGTCAAATCCGCGCACACTGCGGCCCCGGGCTTTTTGCTCCCTTGGGGTGGGGGCTTGCATAATTTTCAGGCCCGCTTCTTCATCCCCAAAAAGCTGTGCTTTTTTTAACATCATATATTGCTCGGCACAGTTAAACTCCAATCCATCCACGACAAAATCAGAAGGATACCATTGCGAAAACGGCGAATGACTGCGATAAAAAAACGTAAACTTTTCCATGAAGATTCCTCATTTCATATTCCTTATGCTACATAAAACGCGACCGAGGCTTAAATCGGTATAACTTGGACGGACGATGTCCGGCCGCCTTTCTATACTCATTGGTTTCTTCCACGAGATCAGCTATTTTGCGACGAAAAGCTGCGGCCAAGAGCTCCTTACCTAGAATAATTTCATACACTTGCTGAAGCTCACTCAGTGTAAATAGAGCTGGCATCAGGTGAAACGCGATATCTGTGTATTCTATTTTGCTGCGCAGACGCTCTATACCGTACGCAATAATTTTGGCATGATCAAAAGCAATTCCCTGTGACTCCAGCACTTCTCGCTTGATTTCAATGGTTTTCCCCTTAAGAATTTCAGTGATTTTTACTTTGGCTGACAGATGGATGTCCCCATGCTTCAATGTGATGTCAATGTCTTGTTCCCATGTGTAACCTTCCGGCTGATTCGTCCGCGTCTCCTGAGCTACGCTGTAATCAAGCTCAAACCATTGGGCATCAGCGGCATCATCCCCCGCCTGTACCTCCAAGGAATCGTGGTCCACCAATGCCATGTAAGCGCAGCTGATTACCCGCATACGAGGATCACGTGCCACATCTCCCCAAGTATATAGCTGCTCCATATAAATTTGGTCCACATTCGTTTCCGTTTTAAGCTCGCGTCGTGCAGCCTCTTCCAGACTTTCATTTATGCCTACAAAACCACCCGGCAACGCCCATTGCCCTATATAAGGATGCTCTCCTCTTTGGATCAAAAGAAGCTGGAGGGTCTTCTCAGGCAGCTTCCGGTAATTTTGTTGGAACTGATCCATTACCGTAAATAGCAGCATATCTACCGTTACGGATGGGCGCTCATATTCATTCGCATCATAAGCGGCCAAGAACTCCTCTTCCGTCAAGCCACTGTGATTATGTTTCGATCCATCTGTCACTTGCCTCACCTACCTGTTCATATATGGGTCATTTGTCGCTTTTAATTCAAAAGTGACGAATGCTCTATGTAACTTTTAATTTGAATCAATTGATAAAAACAAAATGTTAATATCAATACAGTAATATATAAAAACTGCTTCGTCAATAGGGTGTATAGTCCTATTTTTAATCATGTGATAGTACTATTAGACTGTTTACTGAATTTTACTTGTTGCATATTGTCATATCATGTATGATGTTTTGGTCAATATAGGAAACACAACATACTAATCACGTAGGGAGAAGATCTAATTGTCTAACCAGTTTAATCCGCAATACAATCAGCAAGGAGCACCCTCCAGACCAGCCCCTGTTTACCCACCTCCTGTATCATTCAAGGAGTGGATGATCAGTTTACTTCTGATGGCTATACCGGTAGTTGGACTTATTATGCTGTTTGTGTGGGCATTTAGCGGCTCGACTAATCCGAGCAAAGCTAACTATGCTAAAGCAGGCCTTCTTTGGGCAGCTATTGTAATCGTGATCTATATCATTATGGCTGTTGCTCTATTGCCTGCTATCATAAGTTCATTGAATTCAAGCAGCTACTATTGATTCTAATTACATAGCAAAATAACCTTCCGATGAATAGCCTGATACATCAGAAGGTCTTCAAATTAAACTGCCGATCTCGTCGGCAGTTTTTATTTGATCTCTTTTCGCTTTACTCTTTTATTTTCACAGCATAACGATTCATCATTCCCGGCATCCCCTGAAAATCAAGTTTGCCATAAGCGATCAACTGTTGAATCCGGTATTCCAAAAAAGTATCGCTTCTTGGCTGCGACCACTGCGTTAAAGCTTGACCTATTATTTTTCCGGTGTTCACAAATTCCAGATTATCAGCTAACTGTATCTGGCTAATCATATCCAGCAAGGCCTGATCCAAATAATCCTCCGGCACATGAACAATACGGTCATTGTCCCATAATCTCAGGACACTATCTTGCTCGCTAAGCTCCAACCACTCCCGTTCGTATTGACGTCGGTCTTCCATACACACCACATAAAGTTCATCTTCACTTCGCTTAATGAACCGTTCGATTTCTTTCGAATGCACCACGCCCATGGATAAAGGGAATGGACTCTCATTATATAAATAATCATCCGGCTCCCGCTCCAAGGTATCCGTGACATTAATGACTCGAATAGGTGTAGCTCTGTTGCGCAAGAGATATAATGCAAAGCGTAATCCAACCTGCTCGTCAGCATTAGAGCCACACCAGATCGTGATCGACTTATCATCCGGAATTTCACTAAGGGTAACCATCATCTGTTCAATACGCTGCTCCCAATTGGCGTAATGGAAAAACTCATAATGCATCATCCGTTCAGCCAACCAGCTGTGACGGTTTTCTTGTCCTTCTGATGTTTCCAGCCTCCACAATGGTCCTATGGAAAACTGATCATTAAAAGACAGAACGATACTCTCAAGCCGCAATCCTGCACCCGAAAGTCCTACCTTCATCGAGCCTGCGGCAGACTGAGAAAACAATAGATGCACATGCCTCTCCCGGGTGCGTTCATGCTCCAGACGCTCATTTCGGCTCGTTTCCACATCATTTGCCCACTGTTTCAATATGCGGTTAGCCCATTTAGGATTTTTGTCTGATAAGGCTGCAGCCTGCTCCAGTACACTACGTACAAAACCTCTAAGTCTTCGACCCTTAAAAACCTCATCATAGTCTTCATCAAAATTCGGTGCATTATGAGATAAAAACAAGTCACTACCTCCACTTATCAAATTCAATTCAAACTTGTCTTTCGACCAGAAATATCTTTAGAATAGGCGTATAGCTATCACTTCTTACTCTACAACAAAATACCACAGATTGGTTACTCGACTGGAGGAAAAGAAATGACATCGGAGTGGCAGAGATTACAAACCAAACTGCCGGAATGGGTAGAACAAAGCCGTCATGAGTATATTCATGGCAAGGTAGCAGCATATATTCCCGAACTGTCCAAAGCCCCGGCCGACGCGCTGGGTGTTGTTGTAATGAACGGTGCCGGTGAAACCGTAGTGGCCGGGGATACGGAAATCCAATTTACGATGCAAAGTATCTCAAAGGTATTTACGCTCATTCTGGCCTTGATGGATAATGGAGAGGACGTTGTCTTCTCTAAGGTGGGTATGGAGCCTACCGGAGACCGTTTTAATTCCATGCTAAAGCTAGAACTAGTTGAGCCGGGCATTCCGTTTAACCCACTGATTAACGCCGGAGCAATCGCAGTCTCCTCTCTGATTCGCGGGAACAGTCCAGAAGAGAAATTTGCCCGTGTTCTCCAATTTTTCCGCCTGCTTACCCACAATGACACATTGGAATATGATCAGGATGTCTACGATTCAGAATCAGCTACAGGCCATTTGAACCGTTCCCTTGCTTATTTTCTAATGGAAAAAGGAATTTTAAGAGGTCATGTGGAGGATGTGCTTGAAGTTTATTTCAGACATTGTGCTGTCAAATTGAACTGTACAGATTTAGCACGTATGGGACTTGTACTAGCCTATAACGGCCGTGATCCGGTGACAGGTATACCGCTGATTCCCCGCCGCTATGTACAGATCGCCAAAACATTTATGACGACATGCGGCATGTATGACGCCTCAGGGGAATTCGCCATTCAAGTCGGACTACCTGCCAAAAGCGGTGTATCAGGCAGTATTATGACGATGGTACCCGGACGATATGGCATTGGACTGGTTGGACCTTCTCTGAACCGTATGGGCAACAGTACAGCTGGTGTACACTTGTTGGAGAAGATGTCTCGGGATTTGGACTGGAGCTTGTTCTAGTATACGAAAAAAGGGGATTCCCAGCCTTTACGGCTTATAGGAATACCCTTTTTTTGTTACGTGCCTTCTTTGTTACGAGATTTGACCGTTAATCAGTTTAATTTGAATACGGAACGGATCAGCTACATACTTGGCGCCATCGCGTTCTTGCACTCCATAGCCTGCTGCCTCTAAACGAGCCACAATGGAATCCAATTCATTCTGATCTGGTACGATCAATTCAAAATAATCCAATCCGGCAGCGTGCTCAGGAGCTGGTGGGGCTCCTTCACCTGCCCATATATTCAAGCCCAAATGGTGGTGGTAACCACCTGCGGAAACGAACAAGGCTGAAGAGCCATACCGGCACGTAATGTCAAAGCCAAGCACATCGCAATAAAATTGCTGTGCTTTGAGCAAATTAGACACATGGAAGTGGACGTGCCCGATTACCGTTCCCTTAGGTAGTCCCTGCCAAGGTAGATTTTCGGAAATCGCAACCAAGTCTTCTGCATCCACGGGATCTGTTCCCATGATGTAAAATCCATTAGCATCCTTTTTCCATTGATCACGGGGACGATCTGCATAGATTTCAATTCCGTTATTATCGGGGTCATGGATATATAGAGCTTCACTTACATCATGGTCTCCCTGTCCGATTTCAATCTCATGAGCCAGCAGATTACGTAAGGACAGGCCCAGAGCTACACGGTTTGGTAGAAGAATAGCAAAGTGATATAACCCGGCAGCAGATTGACGCGGCAGAATAACTGCATTTTCAATATAGTTAAGGATCAGTAGCGCATGCTTCCCATCGACAGTCAATTCGGCGGTATTCGCCGTTTGACGCAGTAGCTGAAAACCAACGACCTCTGTATAAAATTGAATAGAACGCTCCAAGTTACTAACCTTTAATGAAACCTGCCCAATTTTGGTGTTGTCATGAATATGTGCTGTCATGAGATTTCCCTCTTTCTACATGGATTGGAGGACTAAAGCAATCAAAAATTATTTTTCTGTTGACTCACGACGGCTGAACAAAGAGTCCAGAGACAAGCGAGTCGTTGGTGCAAATACCAGATGAAGAGCTACCAGAATAAAAGCAATATCCAGCTCATAGCCAGCGCCTTGACCATTCCCCATCAACCCGCCGGACAATTTTGCTGTAAAAATGGCGCCGATCAAAACAATAACCAAAAGCCCAGATACATAGCGAGTAAGCAATCCAAGAATCAATGCAATCCCGCCAACCAACTCAATCACCGCAACGACATAACCTAGAAATCCTGGAACGCCAATGCTGGCAAACCAGCCTGCTACATTACCCAACCCCATTTGGAATTTAGCAATTCCGTGTGCCAAAAACAAAATTCCCAGCGCCACCCGCATAATTGTAGAAATGTTTCTGCTTGCTGAACTCATGTTTATCTCTCCATTCTGTTTGTTTATTACACTCATACAAGTGCATATGAATAATTAATTTATATTACTAATAATTTGGTTAAAAAAATAATCCTGTCTGAATCTATGCCACAACACATTAGTGTGAATCAAACTCGAATTATTAGTAATAGAAATAATTATTTTGTAATGTGAATTTATCATAAGAAACTATAGTCTGTCAACAAATTATTTGGTATGATAAATATTAAATTAGTATACATTATATTTCCTTAAAGGAGGAACGTTCTATGAGTATAGGATGCAACATACGCGCTGCTCGTAAACGTAAAAATTTATCCATCCAGCAAATATGCGAACGAACCGGACTATCGCAAGGGTTTATGAGTCAAGTAGAAAATAATAAAACCTCCCCTTCCATCGCTACATTGGACAGTATCGCTAATGCGCTTAAGGTCCCTCTCGCTTTTCTGCTTCTTAAAGATGAGGAACGGATGCAAGTGATTCGCAAGGATGAGCGCCGTAAAACCTTATATGGTAAAAACAACATTCAGGTTGATCATTTGGGAGGACAAGGAAACGTTAAAATGATGCTGGTGGACATGCCGCCAGGCTCGTCTACAGAAGAGGAGCACGCTCATGGAGGGGATGAGATTCATTTTATCTTGGAGGGCACGGTATATGTGGAGCAAGGCGAGGATTCGGCTACTCTGGAAGCAGGAGATTCCTTTAGCTGGAGAGCAGCTATCCCCCACTATGCCAAAAATGTGGGAGATAACAACGCCCGAATTCTGATCTCCGTCTTTCTCGAAGCAGATAATGACGCTTAATAGATACTTACGCAAGCACAAAGCAACAAAAGTACAAATTCCATCAAAAAAGCGCGTACCGGAAGTATCTTTACTTCAACGATCCGCGCTTTTATATTTTAACTTGCTATTGCTGCTCTTAACTTATTCCATCGCCTGCTGGGCATCTGTACGCGATTCCCACGGTCGTATTCCATCGTAAATTTATCAAAGGGAGCACCCACATACCCTTGATAGGTGACAAGTGGAAAACCGTCCTTCACTTCAACCAGACTCAGCACATCCCCACCTACTGCAAAATAGCGCAATGCTTCGCCTTGAGGGACATATAGACACTGGACAGAAGCTCAGTGTTAGGATTATGAGCTTCTATATAAGGATGGACAGAACGTCTGTCTAAACGGATTAGCGCTTTGCGTGCTGTCGCCAGATCTCCCTCGTATATTCTTGTTCATTCCTGATCTATCTCTTTTTGGCGGCGTCAATGTCTCCAGGATTCAAACCTTCCCATATGTTCGGGATACTAACGGTCTCTGGATGCTCAAATACGAGAAACGCAGTCGGCAAATACCGCTCTCCGTATTCAGAAGAAGGCTTGTTCACAATGGCATTATCCTTGACGAGCACCGTTGAGGAACCTCCATCCAGATTAGCACCGATAACCGCTCCATGTTTAAGCAAAATATTTTGCATATCATACAAGTTGGCACCAATACTGTACCCAGGCTGACGACCGTCGATGGTCACGAATATAATGGCCCCGTCTGCTCTTTGCCCCATTGCGGTACGAGGAGCAATTCCCCACCCCTCGCTTGCATTGCGAATCAGACCTTTCCCATTCACGATTAGGCGTGGTTGAAAAGTAACCGCTTCTTGCACATTCATTTTGGACAACTCGGACAACGAATAGTGACCGGCTATCATTTTTCCCTGTTTATCAATACCTACGATTTGAACAGAGGCATTTTTGCCCATATCATTGTAGTATATCTCGCCCTGGGAAATGACAACGCCAATCGGTTTAAAGCCATTCCCATTCCAGTTAGGATCGGCAAAGCCACCGCCATTTACGCCAGCAACAGCCCCTAAACGCTCGACCATACTAGATACCCTTTCTCCCCGACCGACCTTGGCAGGAACCCCGAGCCGAATTTTAGTGGGGTCATGAACCGTCATAACATAGCCATGATAGTTACGGCCCGATACCTCTTCCACTTCAACCAGCGGCGTTTGTTGTACTTTGGTCGGTATCAGATCAGGCAGATTGATTGTATGTCTGTCCTTCTCCTCACCCATCGCTTCAAAACGGGCCGAATATTCAGCCACACGTTTTTTCGCCTCTGCTTCCCCGATAAAGTACTTCGCCCAGTGACGATGTTGGGTCGTGATCAGCGTATCCGCAGCCAAATAGCGCATGTCCTTGCCAGATGACGTTAAGAACAACCACGCACCACCCCCTATTCCTGCTACCAGGAATACAATAAACAGTCGCAGTATAAAACGACCGAATTTTCCTTTTCGTTTCTTTTTTCTATTTTTCTGCCTGCGAGCTGCTGCACGCTTTGGCAAGACTTCCGGTTTCATTCATCATCTCTCCTGTTATTGGTGACTTCTATCTTATTCATCACTATGGCCCATCAAATGATCTGTAACGATAGGCAGCGACATCTAACGACAATATCATAAACTAATTTTGTAGAATGATAGTGTCAATTTTTTAACAGATTCATCCACTCTGAAAAAAACACAGGAAAAAGTCCTCCACATGAATGTGAAGGACTGTAATTAAGGGTACTCTACGCTTTTTACGGAGCAGCCTCCGGTTCGAGCAGCATGAACAGCTCTTTCATCTGCTGTCGCTTGAGTTTGGGACTAAGCACATACAATGTATCGCCCGGTTCAATCACCGTCGTGCCTCTCGGGGCAATAATTTGCTCGTTCCGAATGATGGCTGTGAATAAAATATCTTCAGGCAACTGTATATCCTGAATCGCTTTGCCCGCTATCGACATCCCATTTTGTACCTGAATGTGGTTGATTTCCGAAGTGGTTTTTCCCAGAGAAACTAATTCCAGCAGTGAAGGAGATGACGTCTCGTTAGGGTCCATCAAGCCAAGCTTCACCGCTAGCCACGAAATAGTGGTACCTTGAATAATCGCAGAAGTGAGCACGACGAAAAATACAACATTAAAAAACAAGGGTCCTACATCCATCTCATCCAGTAAAGGATAGGTTGCGAGTACAATAGGTACCGCCCCACGCAGTCCTGCCCAGGATAACAGTGTTTTCTCGCGCACAGAGTACCTGGAAAAAAGCAAGCTTAGGAACACGCCTATTGGACGAGCCACGAGCATGAGGATGAAGGAGAGCGCCAAGCTTTGCCACGCAATGCCCAGCAATTGATCAGGAAAGACCAATAGCCCGAGCAGGACAAACATCATAATCTGCACCATCCAGGCGAAACCATTGTTAAAATGGATAATGGATCGCTTGTAGGTCAAGTCGGAATTTCCCAAGACAATGGCCATGACATAAACCGCCAGCAATCCGCTTGCCTCCAGTAACGATGCCGCCGCATACGTCAAGACTGCAAATGCCAGAGCCATCACAGGATACAAACCGGATGAATCAAAATTCATTTTATTAATCGCATATACACCTATGCGTCCGAGTACAAAACCAACGACTAAACCAAAACCCATTTCCCATAAAAATAACAAGATATGTATCCAAATGGATTGCTCAGGGTGATGTATCAGCTCGATCAATGTTACCGTGAGAAATACAGCCATCGGGTCATTACTGCCGGATTCCGCTTCGAGCGTTGAGGTAATTCGTTTTTTGATGTTTTTACCTCCTAGAACGGAAAACACGGCCGCCGCATCGGTCGATCCGACAATAGCGCCAAACAGCATGGATTCCATCCAGCTTACGCCTAAAATAAACTTGGCGCATACGCCAATGACTACGGTCGTAATGATGACCCCTAACGTTGATAACGATAACGCAGGTCGAATAACCGGTTTAACGTCCGCAAACTTTGTCTGCATCCCGCCTTCAAACAAGATTACAATGAGCGCGAGAATGCCCACCAGCTGTGTGATAAAGGCATTATCAAAATAAATAAACTGACTGAGCACCATACCTACGGCAATAAACAAAACAAGCGCAGGCATACCGAAACGGCTGGAAAATTTGGTAGTCAGCACACCGACCAGCAGCAAGCTGGACAGCAAAAGCACAATCAAATTAATAAGGGTTGTCTGTTCCATACGGCTTCTCCTATCTTGAAAATAGATGTTCAATTTTTCGCCTTCTATCTATATACCCTCAAATCACACGGAATACTAATCTTAAGTAAAAAAATATATGAGAAAACCAAAAAATCCAGCTCATGGTCTGTGCTAAATCGCACTCCATGAGCTGGTTTGTATATTTTTTATAAGGCTTAAGCAGAGACAATCGTCGTGCTCTAGGCTTTAGGATGAATCATATGCGCAGGTACAACATATTGATCGAACTGTTCTTCAGTCAACAGTCCGCTGCGGAGTGCCGCTTCTTTTAGGGACAGTCCTTCTGCATGTGCAAGTTTGGCGATTTTAGCGGCATTTTCATATCCGATATGTGGATTCAATGCCGTCACCAGCATCAGCGAATTATTCAAATTGTGCTCAATTTTAGCGAGATCAGGCTCAATGCCGATCGCACAGTTGTCATTAAAAGCAACAATGGAATCGGCCAGCAGATGAACAGACTGCAAAAAATTGTATATGATTACTGGCTTAAACACGTTCAGTTCAAAATTACCCTGACTCGCAGCAAAACCAATAGCTGCATCATTACCCATTACTTGCGTAACGACCATTGTCAGTGCTTCACTCTGAGTCGGATTCACCTTACCTGGCATGATGGAGCTACCTGGCTCGTTAGCAGGAATCGTGATTTCCCCCAAGCCGCTACGCGGACCACTTGCCAGCCAACGAACATCATTGGCGATTTTCATCAAATCGGCCGCGAGCGCTTTGACTGCTCCATGTACGGCCACCACTTCATCGTGGCTGGTCAGTGCATGAAATTTATTGGGTGCGGAAGTGAACGTTTTGCCAGTGAAACTGGAAATTTCCGCAGAGGTTCGGGAGCCGAACTCTGGATGAGCGTTAATTCCTGTCCCCACCGCGGTTCCGCCAATCGCCAGCTCCTTCATGTATTGCACCGTGTCGATGATAATTCGCTTGCTCTTGTCCAGCATGGCATACCAGCCGCTTATTTCCTGACCCAGCGTAAGCGGTGTCGCATCTTGTAAATGGGTTCGCCCAATTTTTATAATATCCTTGAATTGCTCTGACTTCTGTTGAAAAGTCTCTTTCAGCTTATCAATGGCAGGCAACAAACGGTCCTCCACTGCAATGACACCCGCTACATGAAGCGCCGTAGGAAACGTATCATTTGAGCTTTGCGACATGTTTACATCGTCATTGGGATGCAGCTTCGTATCTTTTCCCTGCTCTTGTAACCATTGGCTTCCCAGATGAGCAATCACTTCATTCACATTCATATTGGACTGCGTACCGCTCCCTGTCTGCCATACAACCAACGGGAAATGGTCATCGACCCGCCCTGCGAGAATTTCGTCCGCTGCATAAATAATGGCGTCCTGCTTCTCCTGTGATAGCTTACCCAGCTTATAGTTACTGATCGCCGCGCTTTTTTTAAGCACCGCGAACGCCTGTATGACCTCTAATGGCATTTTCTCCGAGCCAATCGGAAAATTTTCCTTGCTGCGCTGTGTTTGCGCTCCCCACAGACGGTCTGCCGGTACCTTGATTTCGCCCAACGTATCCTTTTCGATGCGGTAGTTCAACTCATTTCCTCCTCTTGGCCTATGTAATTCAGACAAAATATGGTGCTCTCTCTTGCCTATTATACATTAAATTTCAAATGTTATCATTTATTTTGCAAGCGCTTTTTTACGATGAGGCCAGAGGAGGCGAAAGGAAATTTCATTTACAGCATGGCTACTATGTTCAACTAATGGTGATATTGCTTTTGCCATGGACTTCTTTTCTGCCCAGTAGCTTGTTCAGCGCATCGATGTAAGCTTTGGCGCTAGCTTCCAAAATATCAGTACTTGTGCCTCTTCCCAGAGCTGTGTACTCACCTTGCCTCAAAATAGCGTGTACTTCCCCCAACGCATCTTTGCCATATGTTACAGATTGGATTGAATAATCCTCCAACTCCACCTCTTCACCACTGGCCTTGTCTATAGCATGGAAAATCGCATCTACAGAACCGTTTCCCATTGCTACTTCATCAATTGCTGTCCCATCTTGTTTACTCAATCGAATGGATGCGACTGGAACCGACTGATTACCATAAGACACCTGAATGGAATCCAGTGTGTACATTTGAGGCGAGGCATTGCGGCTTTCGTCCATCAAAACGAGCAAGTCTTCATCCAACACCTGTTTTTTCTTATCCGTCAAGGCCTTGAATTTGTGGAACGCCTCTTGCAGCTGTTCCTCCGTCAAAGCATCAAACCCCATGTCCGCCAGTTTTTCTTTAAATGCATGTCGACCCGAGTGCTTGCCTAACACAAGTTTACTTGTCTTCAGACCAATACGCTCAGGGGACACGATCTCATACGTTGTACGTTCTTTAAGCATTCCGTCCTGGTGTATACCGGACTCGTGCGCAAACGCATTGGCTCCAACAATGGCCTTATTTCCCGGTACCGACATCCCCGTACGTTTGCTCACCAGGCGACTGGTGGCATACAGCTCCTCCAAAACCAGACTCGTTTGTGCACCATAAAGCTCGGTTCTGGTATCAAGGGCCAGTGCAACTTCCTCGATAGGTGTATTTCCCGCTCGCTCACCGATGCCATTAATAGTACCTTCAAATTGGTCTACACCATTACGGATGGCCGCCAGCGTGTTAGCTGTTGCCATGCCAAGATCATCATGACAATGTGTGCTAAGTTGTATTTTTTCGATACCAGGCACTTGTTGTTTTACGATTCTAAACATTTCACCGAACTGATCCGGCGAGGCATATCCCACCGTATCCGGTAAATTGACGACTGTCGCTCCAGCACGAATCGCCATATCCACGACTTCACAAATAAAGTCCAGCTCGGTACGGCTAGCGTCCTCTGCTGAAAATTCTACCTTGCTGAAATACTTGCGTCCATAACGAATGGCAGCAGCAGCGGTCTCTAATACTTTCGCTTTATCCATTCGCAGCTTATGTTGGCGGTGAATGGGTGAGGTAGCCAGGAATAAATGAAGACTGGCATCCTCAGCTCCTCGTAGCGCCTCTCTGACTGCATCAATATCCTGTTCTTTCGAGCGTGCAAAACCAACCAGTGTTGCTTGGGTAACCTGTTTGGCAATCTCCTGCATGCTGATAATCTCACCAGGCGAGGTTGCTGGAAAGCCGGTCTCAATCCGATCTACGCCTAATTTTTGCAGCTGAAGAGCAATTTCCACCTTTTCTGTGCTGGTTAAGCTAACTCCTGGTGATTGCTCTCCATCTCTTAACGTTGTGTCCAACACCCATATTTTGCGCATACAGATACCACCTTTGGTTTGATTTTAGGAGATGCTCAAAGTAGAAGGTTTACAAATCATTTTATTCATCCGATCATCTGATGTTTAATGTTAAAAAAATTATGAACTTCCCATATGCTTTTGCAGCTCCAGCTTGGTGCCGTCCAAATGTTGAATGCTATACAGTTCGGCAGCCTTGCCATCCTGATCCCGGATTGCTTCAAATATTTTCTCATGCTGAAGTGTAAAATGATTTTGCATCGCCGGATCGGTAATGAGATTGTTCAGCGCCTTTCGGATAGCCTCTACAAAGCTGCCATATACGTCTGTAAGCACCTTATTGCGTGTAGCTCCGGCAACAGCCAAGTGAAAAGTGATATCCGCATCCAGATACCCGTTCATATCTCCAGCGGCCAATGTCGCAGCTCGACGGTCCAGCGCCTCCCGCATCAAGCGTAAATCCTCGTCATTACGACGTAACGCTGCCAATCTGGCAATCTCCAGTTCCAACACACTCCGCACTTCATAAACCTCAATAATTTCAGCGCGGCTTAGACGGTAATCCAATGGCTCTTGAGAAGTCGTCGGTTGGCAGACAAAGGTTCCGTGTCCTTGCTTTTTCTCTAATAGACCGGCATGTACTAGAACGCTAACCGCTTCACGTACTGTAGATCGCCCGACTCCGAATAGCTTCATGAGCTCAGGCTCGGTTGGAATCTTTGTGCCTACATTCCATTCACCAGCAGCAATTTTTCGTTGCAGCTGTTCAGCTACTTCATCGGCGATTTGCTTGCGTTTGACGGCTTGAAAAGGAAAATTCATCTGATCATCTCCTGTTTCGTATCATACTATGACTGCTTGGCATTCTGCAACCTTTTTCGTCCTCCTTCCCCATTGGCCCTTACCTGTGCTTTACATACCCAAATAAAGCCTGCACCGTTGGACACGATACAGGCTTATAAGGATAAAATTAAATGCTAGGATTTCGATTTATTAGGTGAAATACAATACAAACGGCTGGTTGCTTCAAAAATATGGCCTGGAGCCAATGCAATCAATCCGATCTCCTCCGCTGGTAGGTCCGGACGATTCGGTGCATTGATCATGTTCATTTGCGGCTCAGGACAGATGAATTCCTTGTTCGCTTTGTTATTCCAGATCATCCAATGCTTATAAGCTGTACCTACATCGTATACGAGGGTAGCCCCTGTCTTACTGTGTGTCAGTTCCATGTAGTTGCGTCCATTTTGCGGAGCTGCCGTGTAATGATTATCCATAGAGGCAAAATAAGGACTAACTCCCGTCGTCTTCAGCAGTTCCTCTTCCGGAGATAAAGGCTGGAACTGACCTGTGGCCAACAACCGTTCCGTCAGCTCACGACGCTCACCGATTGTGACCTTAATCTTGTAATCCTCAGGCGAGCTATCGGGTACGAACGGAACGCGAATCGCTGTGTGAAAGGCAAATAAGTTGGGGATCGGTTGATCGCCCTCGTTATGGATCACATAACGCTGATGCAGGCCAAATTCGTCCAGGCTGTACGTTAACTTCATGGTAAAGGTGAAGGGCAAATAGCGGAACATGGGATGTCCTTCCCTTACATGCTGATTCATTACCACATAGCTGCCCTGCTCCCCAGAACCGTAGTCCTCAACCTCCCACCGAACAGTGTGTAAAAAGCCGTGCAGATGGTTGTGGGTCGCCTCTTCATTTATCGGCAGCTCATATGTAACACCATTCCACAGGAATTTTCCATCCTCATACCGATTCGGAGGGAACAGGAAAGGAATTCCGTAAACGGACGGGCTTTGCTTAAAAGCCTCTATGCTCTCAGCATCTGGCTCACGCAGAAAAGAATATCCCGTTTCATTGTCACGAAAAGAAATCAGATTTGCGCCGTTTCCCGGCAGGGCAACTGCTTCATATCGTCCAAATTTAAGACGTATCGCCGGTATTCCATAATAAAGATCACCAATTGCAGCATGTTGTTGTGTCATCAAAAAATCCTCCTTGATGAAATGACGATGTTTAATGAAAGCGTTTAGCTTTTGGCTTGACTATACCATGCTGAGCAAAAAAATTCCACGTCCACAAAAAAAACGATGCCCCGCAAGGCATCGTCTTTCACACATCACTACACATAACGGCCCTGTTTGGGTACAGCCATGTGCTCAAAGTCTCCCGCCAGTCGCTCCAGCTGATCTGTCAGCTCAGCACCATGCATGTAATGACCA
The DNA here is from genome assembly GCF_002894905.1 of Paenibacillus sp. F4. Classification (NCBI taxonomy): domain Bacteria; kingdom Bacillati; phylum Bacillota; class Bacilli; order Caryophanales; family Paenibacillaceae; genus Paenibacillus; species Paenibacillus sp. F4. Next base: position 206,574 of record NZ_POVS01000015.1, on the reverse strand, counting down.
TGTCCTGTGACTGCAATCTCAGGCTTTAACTTGGCCAGCATTTCCACCGAACGCTGCGCAGCTTGCCAATCTGTTGTAAAATACGCAGGAGGCCCATGTATTTCTTTTTCCTGTAAAATAACGGCCAGTGCCGATTCCTGTTTCACCGTAATAAAAGCATCACCGGCCACCATTAACCTTCTTCGCTCATGAAAAAGCGATACATGACCAGGCGTATGTCCTGGCGTATGCAGCCACTTCCAACCAGGGGCACCGGGGACACTGCCATCTGGGGGCAGGGATGTGATACGATCATCGAGATCTATAGCATCATTGGGGTACAAAAAGGAGATTCCTGACATTAAACCTCCCCCTACACTAGGGTCAGGTTTTTGATAATCCTTCATTCCCGTCAAATAAGGTAATTCCAAAGGATGTGCATAAACAGGTGTACCCCAATGCTGTACCAACTCAATAACCGAACCTACATGATCAAAATGACCATGTGTAAGCACAATAGCGATCGGAGGGCCAGTGAACCGTTCCTCTGCCAGGCGTATAATCGAGTCTGTAAATCCTGTCATCCCCGTATCCACCAGTACCCAGGAACGGCTTCCCGGCTCCCCAATAAAACACATATTTACAAACAACGTCCGTAAGCTCAGGAGATCGGGAGCAGCCTCTTCATTTGCCGTCATTCCTTCGGTGAACAGATGATTTGCCAAAGCTTCACCCTCCTATTCACATGGAATTTCCTGTTAATATCGACCTTTAGGCTTCCCCCATGTCAGCAGATTATGCGGACACTGCTAAATATAATCCGCTTGTCACGAAAATAGACCATGTTTACATTACTCGGGTAATGTGCTCCATGCCGTATCTAGCAAATAGTCGAACAAATCATCGTTCTCTTCAATCCAGCTATCCATTTGCAGCATCTCTTCCTCCACCCGTGGCTCTCCCGCAAAATGGAGACTATAATCCCATTCCTTTCCCCTTTTGCTGTGGAATGTGATTTCATATACAGAACTCTGTCCCTCTACTTTAAATACCACTTGGCCCAGATAAGCACCATTCTCATCTCTTGTCATTTGTGCCTGTTGAATATGTACTTCTTTCACTTCCTGAGGTGAATTTTGCTCTGTCATTCATCTATCCGCCCTTTCATTTTCACTAAATAGTACCAAAACTGATTTGTGAACCTTTTCGTTACATTGTACAATATATAAGCTATGTGTGGAATTTGCAAAAAAACTGTGCAAGTTACCCAAGCCTTGTTTAAGGCTTTTCGTGAAATGGAGGAAAGTTACATGTCAGATTTTCAACAAAAATTGCAAAAATATGCCGAGTTGGCCGTTCGGGTCGGCGCCAATGTCCATCCTGGGCAGACACTCATCGTTCATGCGCCAATCTTGTCCGCCGAACTCGTGAGACTTATCGTCAAATCAGCGTATACTGCCGGAGCCAAGCTGGTTACAGTAAAATGGAGTGATGAGACCATTACTCGATTACAGTATGAACTAGCTCCTGATGAAACTTTTAATATTGCTCCCAAATGGTACGCAGCCGAAATGACTGAAGAGGTCGAAAATGGCGCAGCTGTACTGCATGTCATTGCAGAAAATCCGGATTTGCTTAAAGGGATTCCGTCCAGCCGAATTACTGCTGCCCAGCGCGTGCGTTCACATGAATTACGTCAATACCGCGAATATCAAATGGCCGACAAATTCAGTTGGTCTCTGATTGCTTATCCTTCAGCAGAGTGGGCTGCCAAAGTATTCCCTGATCTGCCAGCTTCAGAGCAAATGGATAAACTGTGGGATGCCATTTTCAGCACCGTGCGTGTGGATCTGGATAACCCCGTGGAGGCGTGGAAAGAGCATTTGAAAACCCTTTCCAGCAAATCTGATATTTTAAATGCCAAACGCTATAAAAAGCTGCATTATCTGGCTCCAGGCACAGACCTCACTATCGAATTGGCAAAAGATCATCTGTGGGTAGCAGCCGAAAGCGTCAACCAACAGGGACATACTTTTGTAGCCAATATGCCTACCGAGGAAGTGTTTACAGCTCCGCTCAAAACGGGAGTGAACGGTAAGGTCAGCAGCACCAAGCCACTTAGCTACAGCGGAAATATCATCGACAACTTTTCATTGACTTTTGAAAATGGACGTATTGTCGATGTACAGGCAGAGACCGGTTTGGAAACTCTTCAGCATCTCGTAGAAATGGATGAAGGTTCACACTATCTGGGTGAGGTTGCTCTCGTACCTCACAAGTCACCTATCTCTGATAAAAATATTTTATTTTATAATACGTTGTTTGATGAAAATGCCTCTAACCATTTGGCCATCGGTAATGCCTATGCATTTAACCTTAAAGGCGGCAAAGATATGACTCAAGAGCAGTTGGCTGCCAACGGCCTGAATTCCAGCCTGACACACGTCGACTTTATGATCGGTTCAGGTGAAATGGACATCAACGGCGTTACTGAGGACGGTACTGAGGAACCTATCTTCCGTAAAGGAAATTGGGCGATCTAACACGACAAAAAGGCTCTCACCGCTTCATGCGGGAGAGCCTTCTTGCTTCATTCCTATAGGCTATGTTAGATCTATTTTACAACGTGTTAATCCAAGAATTCGCTGCAATTCCAAAAACAATTTGTATCACGCTGATGATGAAAAAGACAATAAGGCAATTTACAACTCTTCGATTGGTGGTTTGATGCATGGATAAAGATGAGTTCAAAAATACGTTCTAGCTTTTAACCTTCTGCTCGCTTCCATTCACAATGATTTTTCCGCCAGTTTAGCTACGCTTGTACTCAATACTATATTGAGTACCTTGATCTTCTACATTCCATTTTGCCATAGCTAAACCCCTCGCAAATTTTAGGGGATCCATAAATATACTGCCGATATTTCCTAATTATGCACCATAAAATTACAACATAAGTTACAAGTTAAATAATGGAAAAAGGTCGCTGATCAGCGACCTTTTAATCTACTTTATTTCGTATGGGGTTAGTTTCTATGTCCAATTTTAGCCTTGTAGGCAAGTGAATACTGGTCAGCCGCTAAAATTGCATCAAGCACATCATCCGCTGTGACAGCAAATGGTAGATTGTGAGCAGTTTCGCCTTCTTTAGTAGCAGCCTGAGCTACCCGGTACAAATCCTCTCGGGAAGCTTCCTGTAGCTTAATGTCTTCCAGCGTGACAGGCAGATCGAGTTTTAGATAAAAGTCAATATACCGCTCCACCTCGGACAGAGGTCTTTTTTCCAAGGCAAGCTGGACTAAGGTGCCAAAAGCTACCTTCTGACCATGTGTCAGGTAATGAATGTCTCCTTCCAGAACGGTAAAACCATTGTGAATCGCATGTGCGCCTGCCAAACCGCCGCTTTCAAAGCCCAAACCGCTTAGCAACGTATTGGCTTCCACTACCGCTTCAAGCGCAGGTGTGACGACTTTGCGTTTCACGGATTCGTAAGCCTGCAGTCCGTAATCGAAAAGAACTTCTTCACACTTGGACGCAATGGCTTCTGCCGCCAAGGTTGGCAAACCACCAGCCATTGTCGTTGCGCGAGCTTCAATGACCGCACGGGCTTCAATCCACGTCGCCATGGCATCTGCAATGCCTGAGGAGAGGAACAAGGGCGGCGCTTGAGAAATGACTTTCGTGTCCACCAGGATCAGGCTCGGATTTTTACTGAAAAAGGTATACGTATCAAATGCACCATCATCGGTGTACAAAACAGATAGTGCACTAGTAGGGGCATCTGTAGAAGCAGTCGTTGGAATAATCACAACTGAGGAACCGAGTAGTTCATTAACGGCTTTGGCCGTATCCAGCGTTTTACCACCACCTACACCAATGACAATGTCGACGTGGGCGCTTCGTCCCTGATCCGCAATACGGTTGACTTCATTTTTGGATGCTTCCCCTTGAAATTCAATTTTAACCGCCGTAATATCAGCCAGTTCCAGACTTTTTACCACGCGGTCGGCTGCAATCTCCCAAACCAGCTTGTCCGCAATAACCAAGGCAGTATGGCCTAATGGCTTAACATACTCACCTGTTTTATCAATCACATTTTTCCCTTGCACATATTTACCTGGACTAATAAATACTTTTTCGCTCATCGTTTAACTCTCCCTTCCAAGTTTGTACAATTTCTATTATACGGCTGAAAAGGCACACATCTCAATTTCAAAACCAAGATCTTCAATCATTTGATGATCAAATGTGACCTCTTGGCCTTCTGTGGTTAAATAATCTCCAACAAAAATTGAATTCGCTGCATACAGGCATAACGGTTGTAATGAGCGTAAATTCAACTCTCGTCCACCTGCAACGCGTATTTCTTTGGATGGACAGATGAATCGGAACAGTGCCAGCACTTTCAAAGCTTGGATAGGTGATATTCGCTTTGCTCCCTCCAATGGGGTTCCGGGGACTGGATTCAAGAAGTTAACCGGAATAGAGTCAGCATCCAACTCCCGTAAGGCATAAGCCATTTGAACGATTTCCTCATTCGTTTCCCCCATCCCGATAATGACGCCAGAGCATGGAGACATTCCGTGAGATTGTGCCATTTTCACAGTTTCGACGCGTTGATCGTATGTATGTGTGGTTGTAATCGAGGGATAGTTGGCCTTACTTGTATTTAAATTATGATTGTATCGATGTACCCCAGCCTCTGCCAACCGCCGTGCCTGATCTCCCTTGAGAATCCCTAAGCAGGCGCAAATTTTGAGCGGCATCGTGCGATTAATTTCTTGTACTGCCTCAATCACCTGATCCAGTTCTCGATCTGTTGGACCTTTGCCGGAAGCTACGATGCAATAGGTCCCTGCTCTCCGCGCTACTGCTTCCCTAGCTCCAGCCAACAGTGATTCCTTGTCCAACATACTGTACTTGCTCACAGGCGCCGTGGATACGATAGATTGTGAGCAATAACCGCAATCCTCCGGGCATAAGCCACTTTTGGCATTAATGATCATGTTGAGCTTTACTTTTTTTTCATAAAAATGATGCCGCACCCGAAATGCAGCTTGCATAATCGGTAATAATTCCTCATCGTTGGCTTCCAGTACCGCTATGCCTTCTTCCAGCGATACACGGCTGCCGTGTATTGCTTTTTCAGCCAACGAATCCCATTCTATAACCTTGTTTAGTAAATTCATACTTCTTGCCTCCCAAAATTTAATGATCATGTAAATGGATAAGATTTTCAGCGTAGAGGAAGTTCCTTTTTTATTGTCAACCCAAAAGACTATAACGAGGTTGACAATTACACGAACATCATATCAATTCATGTCCTTTCTGTAAAGGAGACAAATTAAAAAGCGACCCCACATCGTTCAAGGTCGCTCTCCAAGTTTATTCCGTTATGAGACTCCTGCTTCTTCCACGATGATAGGCTGTTTTATCAGCCGAATACGTGAAATCCGCTTGTTTTCAACTTCTTCTACCGTGAACATACATCCCTCAAACACTACAGTCTGGCCAGGCTGTGGGGGAATAACCTCGACATGTGAGTATAGCCAGCCCCCTACCGTATCATAATCCTCATGATCAAGATCCAGTCCAAAGCGATCGTTCACTTCATCAATTAATAACATGCCGTCAATGGAAAATTCCTCGTCATTAATCTGCTCACAACTCGGACGTTCCTGATCGAACTCATCCTGAATTTCACCAACGATTTCTTCCATAATATCTTCCAGTGTTACCATACCCGATGTACCGCCATATTCATCAATCAAAATTGCGATTTGCGTCTTGCTGCGCTGCATGCGTTTGAGCAGATCACTAATTTGCGTAGATTCCGGGACAGCAAGAATCGGTCGAATCATCGTACGGGTATCCAGTGTGTTCGCCCGTAGAAGGTCCTTAATATGGATAAAGCCGATAATATGGTCCTTATCTTCGGCGCAGATTGGATAACGGGTTCTCATGCTTTCCGTCGCAATCGCGAGATTTTCTTCTGTGGACACATTACTGTATAAGCAGATCATCTCAGTTCGCGGAATCATGATTTCCCTGGCGGTCGTGTCGGTAAAATCAAATATATTATCAACAAGCGCCAATTCCGTATTATCAATTAGTCCGCTCTTATTGCTTTCTTTCATCAGAATGCGTATTTCATCTCCGGTATGCGCGGAATCGTCATTCTCGGATACCGGCTCCAGACGGAATAAACGCAGCAGGCTGTTCGCCATTCCATTTAACGCCCATATGAATGGATACATCAACTTGTAAAACCAAGTCATCAGCATGGCTGAATACAGCGTAATGGTCTCAGATTTACGAATAGCTATCGTTTTGGGCGCCAATTCACCCAACACAATATGCAGAATCGTAATAACAATAAATGCAATAACCACGGCAGTACCGTGCACATATACCGCTCCTAATCCAGCGGCTGTAAATACAGGTTCGATCAAATGTGCGATGGCCGGCTCTCCGATCCATCCTAGTCCCAACGATGCTAGTGTAATACCCAACTGGCAGGCAGACAAATAAGCGTCCAAGTTGTGTAACATATTGGCGGCGTACACGGCCTTTTTATTGCCCGCTTCCACCAATGTTTCAATACGGCTGCCTCTGACCTTCACCATGGCAAATTCCGCAGATACAAAAAAACCATTCAATAGTACTAATGCAAAAACAATAAATAAGTTAAACATACTCGGTAAAGGGTCACTCAATATGCTCCCCATCAGCCGTCATTACGGCAGACAGGCGCACCTCCTTCGGATAGTTTCATCATAGACAGAACGATAACACATCATAAGCAGCGTCAACTTCCCAACACATTCACTCCTTCCGGCTTCCAAAGCCATATTCCGCATAAATGATTAGATCATTCATCAGCTTATATTTAATTATATAACTATACTCTATACAGTCAAACCACAAGCAATGTCAGAAAAAACAGCTCCCCTATCATTTAGGTCATAAAACTCTCGTTTTCGCCGCTTACCACAAAGAAAGCTACTATATTTGAGAAAGATTATAAACAAAATACATCCCCTGCCGTCTGGCAGAGGATGTAGACTCATATATATGAAGGCATCAGCGAACCGGGGATGCACCCGGGTTCCCGATGACGCCGGGATATTGGTATAACAATGGCTCATCAAAAGTAGCATAGTCCAGATTCACCATCAGCAAAATCGTCCGCTTGCCCGTAGCCGGATCACTGATAATAATGTGGTCACGACCCGCTGCTTCCAGAATACCTTTGAATATTTTAGCATTCCATTCCCGGTTATTTTCATACGTCATATAAAAGGTACCTGTTTTACCCAAGTTCAAGCGCAAAATGTTTTCAATATATGATTGCTCAAATTGTGGAGTCTGGCTCTGTACCACCATACCAGCCGGTGTCATCGCACTACCGCTATTAACCTGAGGGGGGAAGGTGCTGATGGGCTGCATAGTTCCGACCGGATTCATCCCTCTGGGCCATTCGGGATACCCGCCACCAGCAGGATAAGAAACAGGACGGTAAGCTTGCTGTGAAATCATGTAAATTCCTCCTAAAATGGTTTTAAATTATTCAAACTCATGTTGAAGCGTTCTAATAGACGGCAGGGCAATCCTGTACAGTCGGGCTAAAAAAGCAGTGGGCTTTAAAACGTCCGGTATTAGTCTGGTTATACCAGGTGCCCGGACAGTTTCCTGCCGGTCTGAAAAACCATAATGCATTGGACGCCGGGCGTATTTTTTCCCCATTAATGACACGCTGGGCAAGACGAATGTCACGATCACGGGCTCTTTGATAAAAGTACCCCTTTTGGGTAGCTTCAAACCCGCCCGGACTCTGAAACACCATGTCGTTCATAAGACGAATCCCCCGAAAATCCAGACAATTGCCCAAAATCCTATTTACTCCGACATTGCCAACCATGAGCATCCCCTGCTCTCCTTCTCCTTCGGCCTCTGCCCGCATCAATCGGGCGAGTGTCCTAACATCCTCTGAGTTGGTCTTGATTACAGCCAACGCGTCCCCTCCTCGCTTCTCCATCACATACCCTATCGTATGGTACAAATGCCCAATGGGTGACAGTCCAGAAAAACAAAAAAATAGCCCCAAGATTGGGACTACTCATTTAGGCTTTTACTACGGCTCGTAAATCATTTTACGCGTCATGCCACCATCTACTACCAGATTCGTACCAGTTACAAAATTATTGCCGGGTTGTGTCAAATACAGACAGGCCCGTGCGATGTCCTTAGGGGTTCCTACTCGCCCAGACGGATGCTGTTGATGGTCTTCTGTACGGAGTTGCTCATAATCCCCGGTTTCAATCCATCCTGGACTGATACAATTGACCTGAATCCCGTCCTTTCCTAACGATATGGCCATCGCGTGCGTAAGGGCCACAATGGCTCCTTTGGATGCCGCGTAGGCTTCTGTATCCGGCTCTGACATGAAAGCTCGTGTTGAGGTCATATTGACCACAGAGCCACCTTCTGCGTTTCGTTTCATCACCTTAGCCGCTTCCCTAGTGGCAATAAAACAGCTGCGTACGTTTGTATTCAGAATGTCATCCCATTCTGCTATCGTTAACTCATAAGGAGATTTCCATTTGGACACGCCAGCGTTGTTAATTAGCGTATGAATCGCACCGTATTCTTCTTCCGTGGCACGGATTAGCGCTACAATATCTTCTTCCTTCCGCACATCACAAGGAATAAAAATGGCCTGATAGCCCTCGTTCCGGGCCGCTGCAGCGGCTGCGGCACCCTCCTCCTCATTGTGGTCCGCAAATACAACATGGGCACCCTGAGCAGCGTAGGCAAAAGCGACCTCTCTCCCGATGCCGTGCGCCGCTCCTGTTACAATAACAACTTGTCCCTCAAATGACACAAATCATTCCTCCTCTGAACTACACTGTTCTAGTATATATGTACCAAAATGTACTGTACAAGAAACATCTACAGCCCTCTACCTGGCTTCTCGCAGAAGGCTGTAAATGAGTCCAAAAAAATAGTTAGGCTGATTTCTACATTTTAACCTGTTCCAAGCTATAGCGATTAAGACGCTGAAACCCGATATACCTTGTACCCTGAAAAGTAAGCCGTCCCTCATCCCCTTCAGCGCATTGGCCATATTCTTCTCCAGATACTTTAAACTCCATCCGGTCGCCACTTTCCACCTCGAAGGTTACGTAATAGAAAGTATAGGTACGAGTCCCTTGTTCCTCCTGCCGCCTCTGTTGGAGATGTGTCCTTCTGGCTGTAATTCGGGAACCGACCGTCAATACAGGCTGCCTTTTATTCCGACTCCATTCCATGACTTCCCTGCCTGCAGACAACACGACAATACCCAACACGACAACGAAAAATACGGGCAGTACCGTGCCCAGCCAATCGAACATCCATAATGACTCAAAACCCATGCACCGCACTCCTCTCCGCCAGGCATTCCACAGGGAAACTACCGGGCATCCTGACCTGACCTAAGCTTTCTATAACAGTATATGTATGTTCCTGCCCAAATTTGATAGCAACCCTTAAGAACGCCAAGAGCCCCCACGGAAATATCCGGGAGGGCTCAAGATATGGCGATATCAGAATGATGCATCGATTTACACATGTACAAGCTGGAGATAACGTTGTGTTTCATCCAGAACTTCATGATTTTCGTCTTCAGCGTAACGCTCTGCACACTGCTTGCAGTCCTCTTCAGTCGTGCAACCATAGGCATCCTGGCAAGTATAACAAAATTGAAGGTAGTATTGGGTTAACATATGATCCTGATTCGCTCTCATGATTATCACTCCTATCGTTGTTTACAGGTTTAGTATAACAGCGGCTTATTCGTTAGTTTGTGATTTTTTTCACATATAGTCGTATAAAAATTAAATTTTTTAAAAATAAAACGCCCTGGGAAAAACACCCCAGGGCAATCACCTTTATAGCGATTATAAAATTCTCCAGTTCGCACCGCCGTCCGTCGTTTTCAGCAGTAGTGACTTCTTGTCATCAAGGCGCTCCAGAAGCAGCCAACCCACCGAAGAAGAAGCGAAACGGAGCTTAACTGATCGTGGGTAGTCTTTTAGCTTCAAAGGTAGTACTTTGTTGCCGGTGAGACTTGTCCACGTCTTCCCCCCATCCATTGTACGGCTCATTCCGGTCTCGGTTATGATCCACCCTTCCTTTTCGTTTAGAAACGTACGGCCAGGAATAATAGCATTAATGTTGCTACTCAGACCCAAAGGCACACCGTTCCATTGTATCCCTGTATTGTTTGTAAACAGTCCGTTATATTTTATGACGTTATCCCCATAGCAAAGAACTGGAATCCAATACGAGGTACTGCTCCCTTTCAGAGACTGCTGGGCTTCTGCTTTGGCATGAGGGCAGCCCTGAATTCTGTTAGCTACCGGCGTCCAGGTTTTCCCTTGATTCAAAGTCTTGTACAACTTAACACTGTTATCTAGATTGATCGCTACAAATCCCTGCTTGTTGGAAGAAAAGCTCATCCCCGCCAAACTGCCCCGATCGGGTAAACCTGAGCCAGATTTGTTAGATGTTATGCCAGAACTTTGCGCAACTTTATTCCATGTGGCTCCCCCGTCAGTGGTGTGATATAACAGTTTTTGTTGATCCTGCTCATTCAGTTTTACATATGCCATGATCCAGCCAGTAGTTGGATTTACATATTGAATCGAGCTCACATGATCCCCACTTGGAAGCGCTGAAACATCCCAGCTCTGTCCCCCATCTGCTGTTCTCAGAATGACGGTTGCTGTTTTGTCCAAATTTTGACGGACAACCCAACCGTGACGAGAATCAGTGAAACTGATGTCCTTTCCATATTCAAGCTTGTCTTGAAATTGGACGTTTTCGGAGGGGGAAATATTATTCCATGTCTTTCCGCCATCATGCGTATCATAAAGCCGGAGTTCATTATGGGTAACTCCCCAAACTAACCCTTTATTGTTATCAATTAAATGAAAATCCGCTATTCGCGTCTGTACTACATATTTGGCGTTAGGATCGCCCACCTTAGGAGTCACTGGTGGATTAATAGTAATCGTCTGACCCTGGTCATCAGGTTCCTGAATCGGAGGTTTAGTTAACGTATCTGGGGCTTCAGCAGAACAGGCAGTCAGTAGAATACCCGTCAGCAGCAGTACTCCCCCCAAGAGCGCACGCCAGCGCAGTTTCATATAAAAATCCTCCCTCGATGGCATGCTGTAATCACGTGCCAAAAGCTTATCTGAAACAGAATTATACCATAAACGCCTCTATGTGACACTTTTCGCGTAATGGCAAAAAAAACCGGACCCTTCACAAAAGTGCAGGATGCCGGCTTTTTTATACTAGAATTTATTAAGATTTACGGTTCAACAAACTTTTGTGGTATCCATAGAAGAAATAGATCAACAATCCAAGCAGAAGCCACACAATGAATCCAATCCAGGTGCTAATATGAAGCTGAAGCATCAGACCGATGCAAACCAAAGCACTCAAAAGTGGGAGCAGCGGAACCCACGGCACGGTAAACCCTCTTTTCAAATCAGGGCGTTTCTTGCGCAGAACGATAACCCCTACCGATACCACAGCAAAAGCGAATAGGGTTCCAATACTCGTCAGATTGGTCAGTGCATGTAACGGGAACAATCCACTAGCCAATGCGATAATGCTGCCCACCAGCCAAGTGCTTCGAATTGGCGTTTGAGTTTTGGCATTTATTTTAGATAAAAAAACGGGTAAAAGGCCATCACGTGACATGGAGAAAATTAACCGCGTTTGACCATACAAGAGCACCAATAAAACGGTCGTCATCCCCGCAATCGCACCGACTGAAATCAATCCGGCTACGAAATCCTGATGAATAAAGCGGAGAGCAAACGCAACAGGATCACTTACCCCCAACTGCGTATAAGGTACCATTCCCGTTAGCACAACTGAAACGGCAATATACAGTACCGTGCAGATCGCTAGAGAAGAAATAATGCCGATGGGCATATTCCGCTGCGGATTGCGTACCTCTTCGGCTGCAGTTGAGATTGCATCGAAACCCAGATAAGCAAAAAATACGATTGCCGCAGCACTCAAAACACCAGAAAATCCATAAGGCAAAAATGGTGTCCAGTTGGCAGGCTTTACATAAAAGATACCGATCCCAATAAATAGCAATACGACTCCGACTTTAACACAAACCATTATTAAATTGAATCGGACCGTTTCCTTGGCCCCGAGACTCAGTAACAGTGTGATGAGCATGATGATGCACACGGCAGGTAGATCAATAATGGTCCCCTTGGTCGAATCGAAGGCTGCGGTTAAAGCCAGCGGTAAATGTACATCAAATCCAGCCAGCAAGCCCTGAAAGTAAGCAGACCATCCACTACTCACAGAGGCGGCCGCCACTCCATATTCCAGAATTAGGTCCCAACCCAGTACCCAGGCCAAAATTTCTCCAAATACAATATAACTATACGCATAAGCGCTCCCAGCTGCGGGAACTGTAGATGAAAGCTCCGCATAACACAAGGCTGCCAGTACGCAGGCAATACCTGCAATAACAAAGGAGAGCATCAATCCAGGACCTGCATTTTCTGCTGCTGCCTTGCCTGTAATAACAAAAATCCCGGTACCGATAATACATCCTACACCTAGCATGGTGAGATCAAAGGCACCCATTGTTCTCTTTAAGTGACCTGTAGATCCGCTTTCCTCGTGCGGGAGCAGTCCTGTTTTTTTTCGAAATAAGTCCATATGCCGAATCCTCTTTCCATAATTTCATGCGTTAATATCGGTGCTGCAACGCTTTAGTGCGTGTTCTTATCATTCGATTAATTATTAGCGAGCTCGCCTTTGAAGTCAAGGAAAAATGTCATATTTCTTTGCGGTGGGTAAATTTATACGGTACACTAAGTTGGAAAGATAAATTTTTAAGAAATACCCAAAATGAAAAGGTATACAACCCGAGAAGGAGATGAGGATTTTATGAGCTTAAAACCTTACAAACGAAGTAGAGTGGCCATTGTCGGCATGGGAGCGGTTGGTACAACAACCGGCTATACCCTACTGCTGCGCCAACGCATGTCAGAACTTGTCTTTATTGATGTCAACGTCAAAAAGGCGAAGGGTGAAATGCTCGATATGAATCATGGGCTTCCCTTTCTCGGTGGTGTCAAAGTGTGGGCCGGTGATTATGAAGACTGCCGTGATGCAGATATCATTATTGTTACAGCGGGCGCTTCACAAAAGCCGGGAGAAACGCGCATTGATTTACTGAAGCGTAATGCCGAAATTTTTGAAAGTATTATTGATAATATCGTCAAGGTCAATACACACGGCATTTTGCTGATCGCCACCAATCCAGTGGACATTCTCTCCTACATCTCTTGGAAACGCAGTGGTTGGCCTTCAAGCAGAGTCATTGGATCAGGTACGTTGCTGGACAGCGCACGCTTCCGTTATTTGATCGGGAAGCAGAAGGGCATCGATCCACGAAGCATCCACGCCCATATTATTGGAGAACACGGCGACTCCGAGTTACCTGTATGGAGCACAGCCAACGTAGCTGGAACTCCGCTGGAACTGGGTGAAGAAACGAAAAATGAAATTTTTGAAAATACCAAAAATGCTGCCTATGAAATTATAGATGCTAAAGGCGCAACTTCTTATGCTATCGGGCTGGCTCTCGACCGAATCGTAGCCGCCATTCTCGGGGACGAGGGGTCGGTACTTAATGTGTCCACCTTGCTGGAAGATTATAACGGAGTATCTGACGTATATTTAGGTGTTCCAAGTATCGTAGATCACAATGGGGTACGTGAAATTTTGGATCTTCCGCTCAATGACGAGGAACGTGCAAGGTTGCTTCAATCTGCGGACAAGCTGAAAGATCAAATTAGCAAAGTCCATATGTAGATCGGGAACATAAAAACTAAACAAAACTGGCCTCCACAGCGGTAATATCCGTTGAGAGGCCAGTTTTTTAGTCATTATAATGTAAAAGTTCAGTTTGTCGTCCTGCTATGCATTCGAATTACCAAGGTGGCGTATCGCCATCCACATCCTCATTTTCATGCTGGTGTTTCTCTTTTAGCCGCTCAGCCACCGTTTCAAACGATTCAGGTTGGAGCAACTCAATCGGTGAAAATCCCTTTTCAAACGTAAATGCGTCGCCTTCAATAATAAGTGCATATCTATCATGAAGTTTCGTGATGTGCAGCTTGGCGCCAAAGTCGGACAGTAGCCCACGCACGGCCGTATCATCTAGTTTAAAACGAACTTCAATTTCTGGTTTCAGCTCGACAATATGCTGTGCAGCCTCTACGACCTGAAGGGGTTCCCATTTCCCTTGCAAATCCCGTTTTTCGCTAGCCGCCCACAATTCCAGATCGCGCTCTTCCTGCTGTCTTTCCTCATTAGATGCATCCGGCCATTTGGTTTCTACATAGTTCTGAACGAAGCCCATGACATGCTCATTGACGATTTCGGGCATGGATTGCTCATAGGTCACGAATTTCAAAAAATCTTCAAAATACCGGGCATGCGAAGACTGGTGAATTTTAAGCTCCCACTCATCGTTCATCCCCTCCTCAAGCATGTAAGGATACATGATGGATTTCATATTACGGGCAGAAATAGCCATTTCGACCTCACTCACCAGACTGCTTTCAGTAATTCTGGCAATTTTAGGTTCAAAATCACATTTAAGCACAAAAATAAACGGATCATCCGAGTGGGTATTCAAGGTAGCCTGTACAATGATCAGCGCTCCGCCGCGTACTGCGCTCGTATCCAGATACATCCGCACCAGATCGTCACAAGCATTTTTAAAATCTTCCTTATCCTCTGCTGCCCGCAGTCGGGCGAACATATTGAAATTCGGATTACTGCTCAATTCATGCTCCGGTTCGACGATAAAGCGGCCGATTTTGGTCGGTGCCTGCTCTGTGCTGGGATTTTTTTCAACCTTCCGCTTGCTAATACGAGTAAATTCCCCGTCCAGAAATTTTTTAACATCGCTTTCGTCATAATCGTAGTCGTCCATTGTAGCGTAATGCTTATAGGACTTACCACCCTGTCCTTCTTTTCCATCTACCTGAATTACAAAAAAAGATAAAAAATCCACTTGAAAGTTCATTTACGTTCCATTCGCTCCTTTTCAGGCATGTACGCGTAATTATATCACTATGATTTTAAAAGGTACATCGGATTCAGATCCCTATTATTAGATAAGCAATTTAGTCAACATAATATTTATTATATTGACCATCTTTTGATTAGATATCATTCCCAATTCACTAGTTTAAAGTGATTAATTTTATCACTATTCTAATTCACGTCCTTAAAGATCATTGGCCTCTTTATTTTCCATGCTCTACTTTCTTCATAGTTTCAAAAAACATTTGACTAAATAGCAGTTAATTTATTATATTATCTATTATTATCTAGACAAAAATAAATTTTGTTTATTTAAAATGTTTTTCAAAGGGTTTGCGCCCTGAAAACAGGAAAGGAGAGTTTGTTGTTGTTTAAAAATCCATATATAAGGACCATTATCGCCTCCAATGCGCTGCTAAATTTGGGCATTTGGGTGCGCAACTTTGCCATACTGTTGTATGTAACAGATTTGACTCATAATGATCCCGTATACGTGTCGCTCATTTCGGTTGCTGAATTCATGCCTATTTTTCTGTTCGCTATCATTGGAGGAACATTCGCGGACCGTTGGCGGCCTAAACGGACCATGATTAGTTGCGATTTGCTATCCGCGGCCTCTATTTTTATTGTCTTGTTGGCATTATGGTACGGGTCATGGCAGGTGCTTTTGCTGTCCACTTTCTTTTCGGCCATTCTATCTCAATTTTCTCAGCCGTCTGCGATGAAGATATTTAAGCAGCATGTAGCACCAGAACAGCTACAGGGAGTGATGGCACTTTTTCAATCTCTCATGGCATTATTTATGGTTATCGGCCCTGTTATCGGTACATTTATTTATCAACACTTTGGAATTTTCATTTCAATGTCTATAACCGGAATATTGTTTCTCATCTCGGCGCTTGTCCTGACTCGTATTCCACAAGATGAACAAGCACTTGAGATAGATGATCAACCAACTCATTTCATTCAAGAGCTTAAAGAAGGAATACGTTATGTATGGAATAACCGCACACTTCGCACGCTTGGGGGAACATTTACCGTAATTGGGCTGGCGGTTGGACTTATTCAACCATTAATGGTTTTTGTCGCCATCGAGAACCTTGGACAAAACAAGGAATTCCTGCAATGGCCGTTAATGGCGAACGGAGCGGCTATGCTGGTGGGAGGTGGCCTGATTATGGGGGTTGCCAAAAAAGTACAGCCGCAATTGCTGCTGGTGGCCGGACTTTTGGTCAGCACACTGACAACCTTTGGAGTCGGATGGTCGCACAATATTGTGCTGACTATGTCACTACAAGTTTTCAGCGGCCTATTTTTCCCTTGCATTCATATCGGTATCAACACGATGATGATGAAAAATGCCGAAGCTGCTTTTATCGGCCGCGTCGGTGGTGCCCTCTCTCCCCTGTTCTCCGGGATGATGGTCGTCGGTATGAGTATCGGCGGAACACTCAAACACGAATCCTCCCTGAACACCGTATATACCGTGAGCGCCGGCTTGTTTTTGGTCGGAGCGATGCTATTGTTACCATTGCTTTGTGACAGGCAGCCCGTACAAGCTGTCATAGCCGATGATTCTAAATAACAGCACAAGAAACCGCCCCTGGAGATATGATATACATCCTCCGGGGCGGTTTCTTAATGTTTGTATCATGATTTCATACGGAAATGACTTTCTCTTCCTTCATGCTGTCTTTTCCACAATCGTGCATACAGGCCGTTATCATCCAACAGCTCATCATGTCGAACTAAGTTAACATAATTTTCGTTATGTTAATCTAATGATCATCACTGTACCAAATTAAAGAAGTCGGCCTTGACTTCAATGCCTGTCTAATCGTATAGTATGGTTATATCTTCAATTAAGGGAGAGATTTTGATGTCGGTGAACGTTCTTAACTAAGCAATTGCATATTCAGGGAGTAACACCAGGCGCTTGAACCCTTTGGGTACAGGTTTGTTTGTTGCTGTGTTGTTATCCTGATATTAGTTAAGAACATGCGGATATCATAAATCGCCTTCGGGATTATCTTCATCCAGGCCTTATTCCGTGCTGTGTTCAGCGCGGTTTTTTTGTTTTCAGATTCTGTAACTTCCCTTTAAACGTCTTCCATTCGATCCAAATAGCTTAGCAAAGAGCTGTTGCGTGAATGAATTGGAAACACGGAACTCGGAACTACAAAAGCTGTATAACAGCCTTATTTGATGATAAATTCCCTCTTTCCTTAAGGGCGGAGAATGAACGTTTTGTTCATTCTCCGCCCTTTTTTATTAGCAAGGTTTCCAAAATCCTGTCACTACACAACTAAAGGAGAGATTTATTCATGAACGAAACTACAATGCTGCGTTTGGAATATGATCAAATTAAAACAAGAGTTTCCGAATGTGCTTTTTCTTACCTGGGTAAGCGTCACGCTGCTTCTATGCGCCCAATTACTGATATCCGTACAATTAAGATTCGTCTTGACGAAACCAACGAAGCGTTACAGATCATTCGCCACGGAGCAAGCGTCCCTGTTCCTTCGTTGGAAGGAATGGAGCACATTCTTCAACTGCTCGGAACCGGGTATATGTTCAGCGAGCGTGATTTTTCTCATATGGCTCAATTCATTCGAAGCTGCATTCAACTCATAAAATATATGCATTCCAAGGCGGACGCTGCTCCAACCGTCAGCGCTTATGCATCTTCCATGTATAGCATGGAGCCACTTCTATCCGAAATCGAAAGATGTATTCATTCGGGACGTGTGACGGATATCGCCAGTAAAGAACTAGCTAAAATTCGCAAAAAAATTGCGGTTACTGAAGAACGTATCAAGAGAAAACTTGACTCTCTCACCAGCCGCCACCGATCCATTATGCAGGAAAATATGATTAGCCAGCGCAATGGCCGTTACGTGCTTCCAATCAAAAAAGAATTCCGTAAACAAGTGAAAGGCAATGTACTGGATGAATCGGGAAGTGGTCAGACGGTTTACGTTGAACCTGCCGAAATCACGAATCTGCAATTCGATCAGAGCGCGAACATGGCAGAAGAATCTAAAGAAGAAATGAAAGTGCTGGGAGACCTGACGGCAATGGCTGAGTCATACAACCGGGAACTAAGCATCAATACAGAGACTGTAGGTGTACTGGATTTTTTATTGGCAAAAGCCAAATACGCCATGACTCTGGATGCTGTTCCTGTCGAACTTAACCTTGACGGGATTATAGACATCCAAGGTGCACGTCACCCGTTGATGTCCAATACCATGGTGCCGCTTGATTTCTCAATTGGTGAAGGATATTCCTCACTCATCATCACCGGACCGAACACAGGCGGAAAAACGATGGCCCTCAAAAGCGTCGGTCTATTAACACTAATGGTGCAATCTGGGCTACTGGTACCTGTTTTGCATGGCAGCCGAATGGCTGTATTCGATGAAATTGTGGTAGACATTGGGGATGGACAAAGTATTGAACATGCTTTGAGCACCTTTTCTGCACACATCCGCAACATGATTAGCATTTTAGAAACAACAGGCAACTCTACTCTGATTCTGATTGATGAAATGGCATCCGGCACCGATCCGGGAGAAGGAGTAGGCCTCTCTATCGCGTTGCTAGAAGAATTCCATCGTCGCCGAGCGACAGTTGTGGCTACAACACACTTTAGCGAAATCAAGCATTTTGCTGAAAACACACCGGGATTTCAGAATGCTCGTATGGAGTTTGATACCGAAACGCTACAACCTTTGTACCGACTTCGCATTGGAGAGGCCGGAGAAAGCTATGCATATGCAATTGCCTTGAAGCTGGGCATGTGGACACGTATTATCGAGCGTTCTGAGGCCATTTCTGCAGGCAGAGCGTCTCGGAATACACAGGAATCGTTTGTTATTCCCCCTTCTGTAGATGATGAAAAGTCTGATGATGCAAATAAGCCTTTCCCTAAAAAAGAGGCTTTAGACCAGACAGTCACAAAACGGGGTAAACAAGAAATTCCTCTCAAAACCAAGCCTTTTGCCCTTGGCGATAGTGTTTATGTAGGCTATCTGGATCGAACTGGAATTGTATACAAAACCGAGGATGAACGGGGTAATGTCGGGATTTTGATCCAAGGACAGAAGCTAACCATGAACAAAAAGAGGCTCGTCCTTCACATCGCTGCTACTGAATTGTATCCTGACGACTATGATCTGGATATTGTTTTAGAAACCAAGGAAAACCGCAAAAAACGAAAACTGCTGGGACGTAAGCATGTCGAAGGACTGATGATTGAATCTCCCCCGGAAAATGAAATATAGACGCATGCGTATATTCTCAACTGAAAAATAAGCTATTTTATATTGTCAGTGAAACTTGAATCTGCAAGTGGACACTTGATAAGAGTGATTCACTTGCAGATTTTACCACACTAAAAAACATAATATATATTATGTAAACTTAATGATTCCTTAATAGACAGACAAGATAAATCAGACATCCAAAGTTCATGTAAAACTCGGCTTCTAACCTTCAATCCAGCTTCATTATATAAAGCTCCTATATCAAACATCTGTAATGCAAAAAAGGCGTGTCCAAAGTTAAGGCACGCTCTTTTGTTGTTATTTTATTTGTTTGTAATACTCAATCCCGCACTCATCGAAATATAACTTTAGTTATCATTCAAGATGATAGGATTGTTTGTAGTTATATATAGCACCTTGCAAATTCGCTTCATTGCCTAATCTACTTTGTTCAATATCTGCACGCACAAAATTATAGATAGAATCCTTATAAAGCTTTTCTAGCTCTTCCCTAATGGTAATAACCAGTAAAGGATTTTCAGATATGCCTCCCCCAATTACAAACTTTTCAGGATCAAGTATGGATTGCAAATTAATGATTTGTGTTGCGATGTTCCTACAGTATTCTCGAAAAATCGTTTGGACCGTGCCATCACCTTCTTCAATGAATTTGAATATCTTTTCACCTGTCATAGAATCTGCAGGAAGGTTTTTGGCTTTCGCAACGGTTTTAGTTAAAACAAAACTACTCCCTTGCATACCAAGCAGATAATCATCATTGTCTGCATTTTCGTTGTTCGTTCTAATGAAGGAGAACTCTCCAGCTGATAAATGATGGCCCTTCAGCAATTTCCCTTGAGAGATGATTCCACCGCCCATCCCTGTTCCAACGACCAGAACGACACCATCGGTAATCCCTTGTAATGAACCACGCCATGCTTCTCCAAGAGCAGCACACTTTCCATCATTTTCAATCGCTACTGGCTTGTGAAACGCTTTCTTAAAAACATCAAGCATATTTATATCATTTATATATCTTAATGAACCTCCATGCACCATATGGCCGCTATCCGAATTCACAATACCTGGTATGCTGACGGCTATACCTCCACATTCATCCATAAACTGATTATGAATTTGCTTCAAAGCTACAAGCAGATTCTCAAGTGAGTCCAATGGAGTTTTAACTTTCCCCTTGCACATAAATTCACCTTGAAAATACAAACTAAATTTAATAAAAGAGCCTCCAATATCAAAAACAAGTATCTTATTTTTCATGCTACGTATAGTCCTTTCATGATGCAATTTGGGGTCTTCTCTCCATAACGATAATTAATATTATTGCTTTTGTAAATCCATCATTTTTTTTATCGTTAATAAGACACCGTTTTCTTCGTTGGATTTAGTGATAAAACTGGCTGCATTTTTAGTATTCTCACATGCGTTTTTCATAGCAAAACTATATTTTGCTATACTCATAAGTTCCACATCATTTTCACCATCTCCAAAAGACATGGTCTCATCCTCAGTAACCCCCAATATCTCTTGGAGTTTTCTTACCGTCTCCCCTTTATGGGTATGAAGTGCTGTAATATCCAGCCAATTTGCTTCAGAATCAACGATATAGATTTGATTCATTAGAGTCTTTTCAACATGTTTTCTTAATAAGGAACTTCTTCCAGCTGGATCATATACAGTTATTTTAAGAAAGCTACTGTTGATTTGATCAAATGAATCAATCTTAATCACTTCTTTATACGAGCCTTTCACAATTTTATAGTATTCGTCTTGAATATGAGAATGAACAAATGCTGCTTCCGTTGTACATGCTATGATAATGAAATGGTTGGAAAAACTTCCGATATCTGTTATCGCTTGTAATGCTAAATTGTGTTCAATCGTAAACTCTTTGACAACGACTCCATCCTTTTTAATCCGCGTAGCACTGTCCCCTAAGATACAGATGCCTTTTCCGTGCTCGCCAAATAATTCTTCTACTCTTTCACACTGCTTGCCTGTACAGGCTACAAAGGAAATATTATTTTCTTGCATTTCTCCATACACCTGATTAAATAATTCAACATCAAAAGTGCCACTATTATTTAGAAAAGTACCATCCAGATCACTTACCACCAGTTTTAACATATATAAATCCTCCCTTAATATATAAGCTCTTTATTAGCCAAGTTTAATTTACGGCTTTTCATTTTCTTGTCATGGATCAACATCAAAATCTCTATAAAAATCTCTATTAAAATCTTCTAACATTCGTGCTGCAAGCTTTTGAACAAGAGGAGAATGAGCCAAACTACTGATCACGAAGTACATAATGATTAAAATTATGATACATGAGATACCTTCTATCGCCCACACAGTCGCACCTCCTTATTCCGTAAATCCAACTTAGTGCCAGAACTTGATCCATTTAATAAGTGCATTGCATATCCTGTACACTTATTAAAGCATTTAATTAAACATATTAATAAAGTGAATAAAAAAAGTTGCTTTATTAAGTGGACATACAAAGTTATTCAAAAAAATCATCGATGGAGCGGTAAGGTTTTACTTCCTTAGACTGCCCGGATAATGCTAAGCACCAATAAGTACCAACCCATATAACTGAGCAAAGTAAAATCAGTGAGATCATAGAGTGCCCTCGCTTTCTCTTTTAGGTTACACGTTTACTTTAGCTGATGAAACGCGTTTCAGGTCAAGTGATAATTTCTATTAACCCTTCAAAGTTCTCTTTTTCAATGTACAATTCACTTGTTCTGAACTGAACAGCATAAAAAGAAGGAAAACAATGATTGCAATCGGGAAAAAATGAATACTTGCCTGAGAAGCTATAACCCCAAAAATAGGAGGAAGCAATGTTGTTCCTGTATAAGCAACTGCCATTTGATATCCCATGAGCTTGGAAGAATTCTCTTTACCAAACCTAGTTGGCGTTTCATGAAGAAGTCCAGGGTAAATCGGTGCAAGTCCTAACCCAATAAGAATAAACCCAGGTAATAAAAAGGTGACCGGTAAAGGAAACAACAAAATGAGTCCTCCTGTAATTGCAGTAAGTTGACCAGCCAGAATTAACATGCGATTATTTATTTTTAAAGTTACAAACCCCGTAATAAGCCTGCCTACCGTAATTCCACCGTAGTATAAGGATATCCAGCCAGCTGCAGTTTCGGCTGCAATGTTTCTGGCCCCTACCAAATAGCTGGCTCCCCATAAGCCCACCATGGCTTCCACACCACAATAAAACAAAAAAGCAATAAGCGTGTTCTTAACTCCTTTCATTCGAATTAGCTTTTGTTTGGAGATGTTCTTAACTTGTACAGTATTGTGATCTCTCTGTGAGTCGTCTGATTGGGTTTCGATTATGGGATTTTGTACCGCGGCAACACGTTTCCATAATGGTAGTGTAATGAGCAAAATAATAACAAGACTCAACTGGATCATGGATACGGCTGTGTAGCCACTCCTCCATGAGTTGTAATTCGAAATTTAAAGACATAATAATCGGTCCCATCGTTGCCCCAACACCCCAAAAACAATGCAGCCAACTCATATGATGTGCCTTATAATGAGTAGCCACGTATTGAT
Organism: Paenibacillus sp. F4; assembly: GCF_002894905.1. NCBI lineage: Bacteria > Bacillati > Bacillota > Bacilli > Caryophanales > Paenibacillaceae > Paenibacillus > Paenibacillus sp. F4. The sequence goes on along the minus strand of NZ_POVS01000015.1, from coordinate 183,577 downwards.
TGAGCGCTGCATCAACAGCTCCCCCGCCAAGACCAAGAGGAATTGCTAATAATACTAGCCAAAATAAAGAAGGTGCAAATGAAAATCCGAGTAGCGCTCCCGCAGTCAAAAAGCAGCTCACTAAAGTAATCTTGCCTGTACCTATTCTTTCAATGATACTTCCGCTAACTAGACTTGATACAATGGTTCCCCCTGCAACGACCATGGATACAATTCCGGCTGACCCAAAAGAAGCCCCAAGTTCAGTCCACATGACGGGCCAAGCTGACCCCAGCAGGGAATCCGGGATCCCCAAACTAATAAACGATAGGTAAATAATAATTAGAAACCACTTTGCCATCATTTCTCTCCTCCTCTTTTCACTACACATATATACATTATTTAAAGACAATGATCGGATGTTCCAATTCTTTTAGGGTTAATCCTCTCAACCCTGTTTTAAAATCTTCATAAAATAAATCGGAGAGAATAACCTCAGGATACAAAGGCATCTTATGCTTAGATTTGTAGGATTCTAAAAAATGAAAGAAAGACACTTCTTCTATATTCTCTCTATAGATCACAATTCGGTCAGGATCAAATATAGATTGTAATATTTGAATAATTTCACATATACTATTGAAGAAAACTTCCGTTCCTTTGCTTTCATCCCAAACTATCGACGGAAGGAATTTGATTTCACCAGCCAATCCATGTTTGCCTTTTAAAACCCCATTTCGCAAATAAATTCCCATCCCTGGGGGAGAATTTTCAGGAAAATAAATAGCCAGCACACATTGGTCTTCATCTATTTGTTCTCTATAGACGTATCCACATACAGCGGCATTTACGTCATTCTCCACAATAACAGGCAAACCAAATTTGCTTTGCACATCCTCTGCCAACCGAATTCCATTTAACCTTTCATGACTGCTGACTGTAATTTCTCCATTTACAGATTGTCCCGGGATTCCTATACCAATAACTTTAATGGAGGGATAGTGAGAAATGATGTCTTGAATCGTGGAATAAAATTGTGTAGCATTAAAAATTTGAAAGGGATGCTCTTCTTTCATCAGAACGTCCTCATTTAAATTAACTACCGTGGTATTGACAACATCCGTCCCTTGTTTTTCATTAATATGCATAATCAGTGCTAGACTATACTCATAATTAAAACGATAGGTTAACGCGTGCCTGCCTCCGTTTGAAGGGACAATTTCATCTTCAAAGATCTCACCATTATTAAGCAATTCCTGCATAAGGGTATTGATAGTTACCACACTTAAATCAGTCAATGCGGCTAGTTGGGGTTTTGTTGTCTTACTGATCTGTTTCAATACTTTGCGAACCAGGTTCAGATTTATTTCTTTAATTAAATTTGTATTAGCTTTTTCCATACATAGCACCTTCTTTTTATAAAATCATAAAACAACTTTATAAACCATATTTATAAAGTTGTTTTACTAATTTTGCAGCTAAATATTACCTTTGTCAAGGCAATATCGTACTAACTTTTAATACACTATTGTTTTCTAGCTTATTCTGAATTATCCTCATGCTTAACATAAGATGATCGCTAAAATAAGGAGGCTAATCTATTGAAGAATGCTGTTGAAGAACCAAAATCGAATCGTATGCACAAAATGATTGGGTGGCAGCTAATCAGTATCAGGTTGGAGCAAATCAATCAAAACAAAACTAACGCTATGAAAAAGAATACTACGTTCATGATTGTAATGACCTAAAGCCGTTGATGTGATTTTCAAGTCAGGATGTAATTCTGCCCAATGAGTTTACATATAATCTCAAATTCCATGCTATACTTACACTCCTGATAACGGTATCTGAATATCCAGCTTATCCATTGCTTTTTCTTTTTCTCGATCAGTGACATGTGTATATACTGTGGTTGTCTGAATGGATGAATGCCCCAGTAGCTCCTGTACGGTACGCAGATCTGCTCCCTTACGTAATAGCATTGTCGCAAATGTATGTCTCAGCTTATGGCTGGAATAAGCCTCCCGGCGTTCTATACTCTTATCTTGCTGGAATCGTTCGAACGTTTCTGTAGCGATCTGTTGAATGGTGCGCACTGCCAGACGGCGGCCTTTTTGGGATACGAACATCGCATCCTCTTTACCTCTCCACGGCGTCAATCTTTCCTCCAACGCATGCTCTACAAAATCACACACGGCTTCCGGTACCGGGAGAGTACGCCACTTACGTCCTTTACCGAACACATCTAAGGTACGTCTTTCTCGGCTGTAATCCGAGACATTCAATGAATGAACCTCCCCCACCCGCAATCCCATGTAGACCATCAGCAGAAAAATAGCCATATTACGATTTGCATATTTCCCCTCCACCGCGAGCAAAAACGGGTGAATATCCTTTTCATCCAAATAGACGGGCATACGATTCTTTTCAGTCTTTGCTTTTTTAATTCCTGCTGCCGGATTTGTGCTGCATAACTCAAATTCCTGCAGCGCTTTAAAAAAGCTGTTCACCGCTGCATGCTTTCGGTTCCGCGTACTATCTCCGGCGCCCCCCTCCCGCGCTTTAGACAAATACGACATAACATGAATCTTCTTCACCTGATCGAGTGGTTTTTCACGCAACGTGCGTAAAAATTGCTTTACATCCCCCATATAATTTTTTTGCGTATGTATCGTATATCCCGCATCCTTCATCCAGATCAAAAAAGCTTCCAGCTCCTCAGCATATATTTCATCAATTTCTTCTGTTGTATCGAGCTCCACATGTCGCATCTCTTTTTTCATCCCGCTCGCCTCCACTTCCGTTCATATTCCGAAATATACTGTAAAAAGATCATTTTCGTCTGATTTTTATCGACAATCCAATCGACATCTTATGCAGGAGAGATTCTAAAAGTCGTTTTAAACCTAAACAGCGTATAATTTATATTATACGCTGTTTTTTTAGCCCTTTTTAAGTATAAATAAAGCGCTCCCCTCTTGTCCAGCCTGGTATTACCTTCAAGCAGACATTTCAAAGCACTTAACAGAGTGGCATAGGGTCAGAAGGGGGTGATCCACAATGTAGACAAATTAAAACACGCTCAAGAAAAGTTCACCTAATGTAATTCATTCATATCCAAAACAAAACTAAATAGCCAATAGTCTGCATGCGGCACCACTTCTCTACTTCATCAGCAAGCTGGGGGCGCTGCTCTCGATCGGTAGCAGTCAAAATCGCCATAGTGGCCAAAACATGAATATCATGTGCAGTTTCCAGCTCGCTATCCAGATCACCCTCCGGCGCGTGCATCATCTCCATATGATAGCCTGTTAGCTGATTGTGATTTTCACCCACTAGCAGCAGTGGATCACCAAGAATTTCACCGATTTTCGAGATGATGACCGTGTGATCCAGCTTCTGGGCAAATTTCGAGCAGAGAGTAGAAACAGTCTTGTTCACAGGAAAAGCATGAACTGGCCTGCCTGACGGAAAATTTCTACTGGACGCCTACATGCCTTACCATTTAAACTATTAAAAATTAATTTTCAAAAGAGTGAGATTGCAACGACAGCATGAGTCTCCAGCACCCGGATCTTACAAACGAAAATACAAACATCACTTTCTATCAGCCGAAACCCTGATTAATAACTACATAATAATTATTATGTAAACTAAGATTGGAGGATGATTGTATGATTAACAAATTGTACTGGTTACCGATCGGTCAGCTTGATATTGATCGCTCCTCACTCAACCATCATGCACAGCCCGGTGAACTGGTGCGCCTGCAAATCTGGTCGTATCTGCTGGAGACAGATCACGGTCCGATTCTCATTGATACCGGTATGCCGGATTCGTTTATCGACAATCCAAATTATTTTAAAAGTACACCGTTTGAAGGGCGCTTCATTCCCCATATGTCAGCGGATGATAGTATCGTGGCTGTACTGGATCGGATCGGCTATCAACCGGACGATATCCATGCCATCGTAATCTCTCATATGCATATGGATCATGCCGGAGGCAATCCGCATTTTCCGAATACACCGATTTATGTACAGCAGACCGAAGCAGACGCTGCGATCGGCAATCTGCAGTATGCGCCACCGGAATGCGTGCAGGCGGACTTGAATTACCGACTGCTTCAAGGGGATCATGAGCTGGTTCCAGGTTTGCAACTGTTCTATACTCCGGGGCATTCGCCGGGTCATCAGTCCGCGCTGGTCACAACAAAGGAATCGGGTCCGGTCATGCTGACGATTGATGTTGCCTACACGCAGGAGAATTACGCAAACGACGTGCCGTTTGACGGCTTTAACCGTGAACAGGCACGCCAGTCAATCGCCCGCATTCAGCAGATTGTGCAGGAGGTTAAGCCGAATCTGTTGTTCTTCGGTCATGATCCTGAGCAGGTAGCCGTTCAGCCGGTATATCCACAATACAAATAATGATGATAAAGCAATTATTTCTCCACCACTGTGGATCTTTTCGGTCCGGGGGATAAAGAAATTGGTATTATGAATGCACACAAAATAGACGTATCAGGAGCCGTGCTTCATTCGGATCATGGCTTCAGTATACGTCTACGGCGTACAACACACGACTTGAAAAGTTCGGCCTCAAAGGCAAGTGGTGCGGACTGGCAGAATAGTCGTAATTCGGCCAGCTCCCCTCCATAGCTTTCAGCAAACTGATAAGTGATTCCATATACATTCGCTTTAACTGGTCGGGTTCATCTATAAATTCTGTATGTAAATGCTGATCTTCAGAAACCTAGCTAACTTTTAAGCGCACAAATTGATTTTCTGCAAATACACAATTGATCCTTTGTATTAACTCGCTACTAAGCCTCTGCTTGTTCAGGACAGCCTGAGCAATATCCAATACGCTCCTTACGGACAAATATTTTAAATGGATTAATACACTTAATCCGTTTATATCAAAAAAACAATTATATACATGAAGTTAATTACGCCTAATCCCCTGTTATCGCCAGCATCAGGAAGTATATCTAAGAACTCATGGGGTGAGTCGCTGTCGACACGGCATGGATGATGAGAAAAAGGAATTTGCAGTCTCGCTCCGTTTTCCCTTGATCATCCAGCACGATATACTTAAAGAAGTCGAAAGGCAACCTTATATTCAGCCTATACTCATTTCAAAAATGTAGGTTTATTCATGACAAAGGGAGTGTTTATTTATTTATGAGTACCGAAATGCTGGAACGTCGAAGTGAAATTCTAAAACGAAACATCCATCAGTTGCTGGTTCAGGAAAATCAACACGGCGTGACACGTCAGGAAAATTACACGTTGCATAAAATGATCAGAGAGCTGCATCAAACCTCTCATGCCTTGAATACTTCCCGTTGAGATGAAAGGCTGCTAAATCAAATGAAAAAATAACCTTCAGCCCCACTTCCTTAGTGGTGTTGAAGGTTATTTGTTGTGTGTAGCCTTAATTGACTGGTGGCACCCTTTCGTGATGTTACCCTTTGGAGCGACTCAGCAGATATAAGAAGTATGGCGCACCAATGATGGCTACAATCAAACCTGTCGGAATTTCTTTCTGTAAAGGTAAGGATCGTGTGATCGTATCCGCTACAAGTACCAGGAGTGCTCCGACTAAAGCACAGGTTACCAGCAGCATTTTATGCTTCGGACCCACCAGCTTCCTCGCCAAATGTGGAGCCACCAAACCGACAAAGCCGATACCGCCACTAACCGAAACACTAGAACTGGCCAATCCAACCGCAGCAGCGAGAAGGAGAATACGTTCCTTTTCGATAGGTGTACCCAACCCCGATGCCGTCTGATCCCCCAGATTAAGCACATTCATCACATTTGCTTTGTAGTATGCGAAAGGAAGTAATACAATCAGCCAAGGCAACAAAGCCATTACGAATTTCCAGTTTGAGCCCCAGATGCTTCCTGCTAACCAATTAGCTACAAACGTGTAGCTTTCAGGTGTCAGCTTAAGAGTCATAATGATCATCGCAGCACTGATACCCGCCGCTACGCCAATTCCGCTCAGCAGTAGCCTTGTCGGGGAAATTCCTTCGCCTTTCTTGTAAGAAAGCGCGTAGATGAGAATAGCAGCTGCTCCTGATCCAATCAGCGCAAGAGCGGGAAGTAAAAACAATGAATTCGTAGTTTGCATAGATGGAAAAAGCAATACAAACAGCATGACCATCAGCCCGGCGCCCGCATTAATCCCCAGAATACCAGGGTCCGCTAGGCCGTTACGCGAGACCCCTTGCATGATGCAGCCAGAAACAGCCAGACCTGCACCGATTAGAAGGGAAATAACCATTCGTGGCAACCGGAATTCAAATAGGATTAATTCCTGCTGTGGAGTCCCTTGTCCAAACAAGGTTCTAAATAGCTCCATTGGCGAAAGGCGGATGGTTCCCGTATTCGCACTTATGGTGAACGCAGCAATGAGCAATACGAGCAGAATGACTACAACCATCCAATCATGGATTTTTTTACGATGACTAGCTTTGGCAATAGCCCCATTCGTAACGTTATTCATATTACAGTGCCCTCCTTTCTTTACGTGCCAGATAAAGGAAGAACGGAACCCCAATTAAGGCAATAAGTACGCCCACCGGTGTTTCCTCAGGTGCGTTAATCATACGGGCTGCCAGATCGGCAAACACAATGAGTAAAGCTCCCATAATGGCCGAGCATGGAATAATCCAGCGATAATCGACGCCAACCAGCTTGCGGGTTATATGGGGAATAATCAATCCCACGAAACCTATAGAACCCACCAACGACACCGCTGCACCCGCCAGAATCAGAACAAGAATCATTCCGACTACCTTTACCACCCCAGTTCGCTGACCAAGACTCAACGCAATTTCGTCTCCCAAACTAAGCAGCGTAATGGAGCGCGACAACATGAGAGCGCCGATAAAAGCTGCCACAACCCAAGGTAAAACTATACCGAGCTGAACCCACTTGGTTCCACTAAGCCCTCCGGCATACCAAAAGGCCAAATCCTGTCCAACATTAAAGTACAAACTGATCGCATCTCCTAAGGCAGACAGCAACGCCGTGACAGCTGCACCCGCCAATACAAGACGAACTGGCGTAAGACCTGATTTGGATATGGAGCTTGTACCATATACCATCACAACAGCCAGAGCTGCACCAACAAAGGAATACAACATTAACTGTAAAAAGGAAGAGCCGGGAAAAAGGGCAAAGCAAATTGCCATCGCCAAGCTGGCTCCCGAGTTCAGTCCAAGCAAGCCCGAGTCAGCAAGCGGATTTCGGGTCATTCCTTGCATAATTGCACCTGCTACGGCAAAGCAAACTCCGATTAAAACTCCACCCAGAATTCGAGGTAGACGGATTTCCCAAATAATTTGATGGTTTTGTAACTCCGGTTTAAAATGGAAAACGGCGTTCCATACCTCTTCTAGCCTAATAGAGGCTGCACCAAAAGATAGGGATAGCGCGATGCCGAACGCTAAAAGTCCAAGCCCCACTGTCAGGATAAGCGTAGCCGCCCAAGGTCGCGAGTGGAATTGAGTCGGCGACTGGTTATGTTTACTTTGAGCGGGACCATCCGATGATTCTGATAATTTCATAACTATTGTTCACCCTTACTGTTGAATAGTATGTAGCTATCACGAACTGTGTTGAAGATGATGTTGATAATGAGAATTATTATCATGCAATCTTTACTATTGTAAATTAATGTGGCAATGGCATCAATAGCAAATTTCGAGGAATGCCTAATGCTCTGCCCTATTGTGAACAAATAAAGCCCTTCGGCATAAATACCAAAGGGCTGCCAACAACACCGAAGCGACTACTTCTGTGCGGCGTTCTCTTTATTCCGCTGGACGATCATATCTGCGATTTCTTCAGCTTGCCCTACAATAGCGATGGGATCGAAGTACCAATATCGATCCTCCTGGAGCTCAAAAACCTTACCATGCCAGACCGCATTTAGTGATTTCCATATGCTGTCTCCTTCGTAACCGCTCAAATCCTTGTTAACCGTCAGAAAGATATAAGAGCCGGCATATTGATTAATGACTTCTTTTGACACCGATTTCCATTGAGTCTCACCTAATAATTCTTTTTGTACAAGCGGCGGAGGTGTCAAATTCAGTCCTTTGTATACCGCTTGCCCTCCTCTGCCAAAATTATCACCATATACATAGTATTCTTTTTCCGAAGCTTCCATTACGGTGAAAGTATCTCCAGGCTGAACGATTCCCTTTAGCTTGTCACGTGCAGCCTGCATCCGCTGATCGTATTGGGCAAGCCATGTTTTGGCTTCCTGTTCTTTTCCAAGCAGCTCACCAAAAGCTGTCAGTTCCTCATGAACATTCTTGTACGTTCCATAAGGAATGACGATGGTCGGAGCAATTTTACTATATTTCTCATATTCATAAGCATCTTTAGAACCAATCAGAATCAAGTCAGGCTCCAGAGCCAATACTTTTTCAATGGATACGCTGCCGCGATCTCCAATGCTTGCAATGCCCTGCACAAGCTCCTTCGAAAACGGATTATCCAGATAATATTTGACACTTCCCACAGGTTTAATTCCTAAAGCTAATAAATCATTCTGGTACATATCTACTACAATCCGCTGAGGGTGAACCGGTATTTTAATATCTCCATGAATCGTTTTAACTGTTTTCATTTCCTCTGACTTTTGTTCACTAGAAGTTTGATTCTGCTTTTCATCCGGTTGCTTCACGTTTCCACTACAGGCGGTAAGAACTAAAATGACTGACAGAAGCATCATCACAATCCACATTTTCTTTGTCAAACCCGTTCATTCCTCTCTCTATTGACGGTGTCATATCGGCCTATTTACGTTCCATATTGAGCTTGGTGCAGGCGGCTATATGCCCCTTTTACTGCCAATAACTCTTCATGTCTGCCTTGCTCGGCAATCCCTTGATCTGCAACTACGATAATGCGGTCAGCATTTTTGATCGTTGCCAGACGATGCGCGATAACGAGTGTCGTACGGCCTTGGGATAGCTCTGTCAGCGCCTGCTGAATCGCGGCTTCTGTCTCTGTATCCAATGCTGATGTTGCTTCATCTAAAATGAGAATTGGCGGATTTTTAAGGAACATCCGGGCAATAGACAAACGTTGCTTTTGACCACCGGACAGCTTCACACCTCGCTCACCGATCATTGTATCCAGACCATCCGGATATGAGCGAACAAGGTCTTCAATCTGAGCTCGACGAGCAGCATCCCAGATTTCTTCTTCCGAAGCATCGAGCTTACCATAAGCGATATTTTCACGAATCGTTCCATCAAAGAGGAATACATCCTGCTGTACGATACCAATCATGGATCGCAGCGATTCCAGCTTCATTTCACGGATATCCATTCCATCAATGGTAATGCTGCCTTCCTCGACATCGTAGAAGCGAGGCAACAAACTGCAAAGTGTCGTTTTACCTGCTCCTGAAGGACCCACAAGTGCTACGGTTTCACCCGCATGGATAGATAGGTCCACTTTGCGTAATACCTTATCTTTGTTCTCGTAACCAAACGTTACACCTGCAAATTGAATATCTCCATTAAGATGGCTAACCGCCTTGGCTCCTGGCAGATCTTCTACATCCGATTCACTTTCCAGCAAATCCAGGTACCGTCGGAAGCCAGCAATCCCTTTCGGATACGTTTCGATGACAGAATTAATTTGTTTAATCGGCCCCAGGAATACATTAGACAGCATCACAAATGCGATAAATTCCCCGTAGGTCATCTGTCCTTCGATAACAAACCATGTTCCACACACAAGCACAAACAATGAAACCAGCTTCATTAGTATAAAACTAATTGAGGAATTCCAGGCCATAATCCGGTACGCGATCAGCTTCGTTTTACGGAAACGCCCATTATTTTCAGCAAAACGTTCCATTTCATGTGCTTCGTTGGAGAACGCTTGAACAACGCGAATCCCGCTGACATTATTTTCAATACGAGCGTTATAATCCGCAATATCAGAAAACATACGATGGAAAGCAGCAGACATTTTACGGCTGAAATAAAGAGACAAGTAAATCATAAGGGGTACAATGATAAAAGTCAGTACAGCCAGCTTCCAGTTAATACCGAGCATGATACCAAAGGCTCCCCCCAGTGTCATCAACGCGATGAACAAATCTTCGGGGCCGTGGTGGGCAATTTCCCCAATATCCATCAGATCGTTGGTCATACGTGAAACGAGATGCCCTGTTTTGTTATTGTCAAAAAAGCGAAAAGATTGCTTTTGTACTCGATCAAACAGCTTTTTACGCATGTCCGATTCGATGTTAATGCCCAGCTTGTGCCCCCAATAGGTAACCACGTAATTCAGCGCAGCACTTATGACATAAATACCGAGTAGAGCTAGACAGGCATATAAAATCCATTTCCAATTCCCGCTGGGCAGCAAATCATCGACCACCCGGTTGACTGCAAGCGGAAAAGCCAACTCCAGCAGTGCAGCCAGCAAGGCACAAGAGAAATCAATGATGAACAAAGTCCGGTAAGGACGGTAGTATTCAAAAAATCGTCTAAGCATGGTTATGATTTCTCCTTTCTTATTTCAATTGAACTGATCACTTCGGATCAACGGAAAACATTTTAACGGCCTCATCGAGTGATTGGTCAACGGCTAGCGGCGAGTAGGTAAACCACGGGTCAGCTTTGATGAAATACACTTTGTGGTTTTTGACAGCCGGGAGATTTCTCCACAATGCACTTTGCTCAATTTGCTTAAGCATTCCGTCCTTGCTCGCTTCATCATAAACCAGCATAATAATTCGGTCTCCTGATAGTTCAGGTAACTTTTCCATTGAAATAACATCATAAACATAATTAAATCTCGGGTCCTTCGCCAGCTTCTGGCGTATGTACTCAGGAGGATTCAATTCCAGTGAACGGTAAATAACATGTCCTACATTCCGCGCTCCGTATACCCTTAACACATTCTTATCGTAGGCCATATAAATCGTAACCGTTTCATCTTTTTTGAATTTTCCAACCAGCTTCTTTCGACCTTCCTCAGCCTTTTTGTTGAAACTAGCGATCCACTGCTCGGCTTCCTTGTCCTTACCCAGCACGGCTGCGACACTCCGCAGTTGCTCAAATACATCGCCTTCTCCAAACGAAACGACTACGGTTGGAGCAATTTTCTCTAGCTGCTCCTTCACTTCGGGCGTGGTATATTCTGTTGTGATGATCAGGTCCGGTTGTAACTCCAGCACCTTTTCTACATTTGTCGGGTTCCCAATATCCGCAACTCCGTCAATCTTACCTTTTAAATAGTCGCCTTCTAACAAATGGGAAGCAGCACCTGCAGGCTTAACTCCCAAGGCCAGCATAGCATCCAAATATTGTGTCGTGACAACTCGCTGTGGATTTGCAGGGATACTGATCTTATTGCCAGTGGCATCAGTATATTCGCGCATGACAACCGTTTTGGATTGCCCGGAAGGATCATTAGTGCTGATCTTGTCGTTTGTCTGGTTGTTGCTAGCTGCGTTTCCACATGCACTCAATACAACCATCAAAAGAACCACAAGACAAAGCGTGGATTCCCATTTTAATCTGTACCTTTGTTGCACAATATACGTCCTCCTTAGATATATATAATTCATTATATGATAGTGATTCTCATTATCATATAATTGTTATTCTATCTTTTACCGTCTCTTCTTACAATACAAAAATTAAAAACTTCCATTTATGTGGTATGTATCGTCATCGTAGAATAGCCAAAAAAAAGGACTGATGCGCATTACAGCATCAGTCCGAATAGCTTAATATGTTGGGTCAAGCGCCCTTTTTATTTCGATTGATCCACTAACTCCAGCTTAGCTGGAATTGATGTTTTCACGGTTTTACCTTGAAGTACATCCTTGGCTGCCTGCACCGCCAATTGACCAATAAGCTCGGGTTGCTGAGCTACGGTGGCTGTCAGTTTCCCTTCCTTAATTGATTTAAGCGCATCCTCATTACCGTCAAAACCGATGACTGGAATGTTCTTACCTGAGCTTTGGATTGCTTCGATCGCACCCAACGCCATTTCGTCATTGTGGGCAAATACTGCCTGAACGTCCGGGTTGCCTTGCAGCAGATTTTCCATCACGTTCAAACCTTTGGTCCGATCAAAATCGGCCGATTGTTTGGCTATGACTTTCAGATCCTTATCTGCTACTTCATGAAAGCCTTTCCCACGTTCACGAGTAGCGGATGCTCCTGGGACACCTTCCAGCTCAATCACCTTGGCACCTTTTCCAACTTGATCAATCACATATCTGGCAGCCATTCGTCCTCCCTCTACGTTGTCTGAAGCGACGAGTGCTTTTACATCGCCTTTGTCAGCAGAACGATCCAGTGTAATAACCGGGATGCTCAATGCATTCGCTGATTGTACCACTGTGGAGATGGCCGACGAATCTGTCGGATTTATAAGTAACGCGTTTACTCCCTGTTGAATCAGATCATCCACGTCATTACTTTGTTTCGCCGAATCATTTTGTGCATCCACAACAATGACCTGCATTCCTTGTTTTTTGGCCTCTGCCACAACTCCGTCTTTGAGAGAGACGAAGAATGGATTGTTCAGCGTTGAGATCGACAAGCCGATTTTGATGTCCTTCAGGTTCGCGGCCGCTTTAGGTTTGGCCCATTCGGGCGGTTCCAAGGAACACCCTGTCATGAGCAGGAGCAGCAAGGCAGTCATGATTAATGTAAGCTTTTTCATATTTATGTGTCTCCTTCTACGCAGATTAGGTGTATTATGCGGATTTTTTACGGTCAATCAATACAGCAATAGCGATGACTATCCCTTTTACTACCATTTGATAAAAAGAGTTAACCCCCAGCAAGTTCAAGCCGTTGTTTAGTGTACCGATGATAAGCACACCAATTAATGTACCTACGATTCGTCCGCGTCCTCCCGAGAGGCTTGTTCCACCTAATACGACAGCCGCAATGGCGTCCAATTCATAAGAAGTACCTGCTGTCGGTTGCGCCGAGTTCAAACGTGAAGTCAAGATAGCTCCCGCCAATGCAGAAAGCATTCCAGCCAGAGAGTAAATCCAAATTTTTACACGCGGTACTTTAATACCAGATACAATCGAAGCCTTCTCGTTACCACCAATGGCATACGTTTTACGTCCGAATGGTGTTTTATGCAAAATGATCCATAGGACAGCAAAGGTAATGAGCATCGTAATCGCTGGAACCGGAATACCGAACTGATAGCCACGACCGAACAATTGAAATACCAGACTGTCTCCGAGTCCTGTAATAGGGTTACCGTTGGTATAAACGAGTGTCAATCCTCTGAAAATGGTCATGGTTGCTAGTGTAGCGATGAACGGAGCCATTTTACCTTTCGTAATCATCAAGCCGTTGACCATCCCCATCACGCCACCCAATGCACAACCGATAATAATCGCCAAAATAGGATCGAACCCGGCCAGCATCATATTTGCGACAAAAGCACTGGATAGTGCTAATATAGAGCCGACTGACAAATCTATTCCGCCTGTGAGAATAACGAAGGTCATACCGAACGCAATCAACGCATTAATGGATACCTGGCGCAATAAATTCAAAATATTAAGCGGTTCCAAAAAGCTGGGATTTAAGACCGATACGATGATCACCAAAATAATGAGTCCCAACAACGGGCCAAGCTTCTGCGTGATTTGTGACATTTGAAAGCCTTTGCTGCTTTTTGATTCATTCATAGTTGTCATATTACTGTCCTCCTGTAGCTAGCGTCATAATATTTTCTTGTGTGGCTTCTTCCCTGCTCAGCTCTCCACTGATCTTTCCCTCGTGCACCACGACAATACGATCGCTCATGCCGAGTACCTCAGGGAGTTCCGAGGATACCATGATAATCGCGACTCCACGTTCGGTCAGCTCGTTCATCAACTGGTAGATTTCCCGCTTGGCTCCCACATCCACACCTCTCGTCGGTTCGTCAAGAATGAGCACATTTGGACCAATACCTACCCATTTGGCAATAACCACCTTTTGCTGATTACCACCTGACAAACTGCGAACCGTTGTTTCGCCCGATTGGGTTTTAATTTGTAAGCGCTTAATTAAAGTGTTAACAAAATCCAACTCTTTTTGACCTGAAATAAATCCTTTTGAGGTAAAGCTGAAGAGATTTGGCAGCACCATATTTTCCCGAATGGAAAAATCCAGCACCAATCCCTCATCTTTTCGGTCTTCTGTAATGAAGCCAATCCCTAATTTCACCGCATCATCCGGCTTACGAATAGACACTTTTTTTCCACGTACATGAATCTCACCACGATCCAAAGCATCCAGTCCAAATAACGCCCGCATGATCTCGGTCCGTCCCGAGCCCATCAAGCCTGAAAAACCTACAATTTCCCCAGATCGTACAGTGAAATTCACATCTTCAAATAACCCTTTATGCGAAGCATTTTTGACCTCCAGAACCACTTCTCCCAAAGCTGGCGTTCTTACCGGATAGCGTTCAGTCAGCTCTCTACCTACCATTTTCCGTACAACTTCATCAAAATTCGTATCGGGAATCGCCTGAGTATCCACCGTTTTCCCGTCACGCATGATGGTAATCCGATCACAGATCGCGAATATCTCCTCCATCCGATGTGAAATATACACAATCGAAACACCATCTTTTTTCAAGGAAGTAATAACCTCGAACAGCTTCTGAATTTCCCGTTCGGTTAAGGCGGCTGTCGGCTCATCCATCACGATAACTTTAGCATCCGTCATGAGTGCTTTGGCAATTTCAATCATCTGCTGTTGACCCACTGAACAATCGCCTGCTTCACCGTTCAATGGAAGATTTACCGAAAGCTTGCTGAATTGCTCATTTGCTAACGCTTTCATTTTAGAGCTGTCTAGTAAGCCCCACTTGGATGTCATTTCCTTGCCGATAAACAGATTTTCCAGCACGGTCATCTCCGGCCACACATTCAGTTCCTGGTGAATAAAAGCAATTCCTTTTTGCTCCGCTTCTTTGGGGTCGGCAAAATAGGTTTCCTGGCCGTCAATGATGATCGTTCCCTCATCTCGCCGATGCAATCCGATTAAAATATTCATCAGCGTTGATTTTCCTGCACCATTTTCACCCATGAGGGCATGTACTTCTCCTTCACGAAGATCAAAGTCAACACCACTCAGTACCTGATTAGTTCCAAAGGCTTTGTGAATTCCTTTCATTTGAATCTGCATGCTGTACCCTCCTTTTTATTCTTTATCCAAAATGAACTCCTGCCTGCAAAATACAATTGGCAAATGGCTTAGCCTCTCCTGTACGAATGACCGCCTTCGCATAACGGCTCAGCTCCTTGAATTGTTCATGAGAGCAAAACTCGATGACAGCAGCCTGCTTATTAATCTGTGGATGTTCTAATTGCTCCCCTGCAAAGGTGCGCATAATATACTGCAATGCTTGTTCATTTTCTTGTTTGATTTCTTCGGCCAGCGTTACTTTTTCGATCACCATATCTGCTGCAATGACATCAACGACGTCCTGAAAGGATGGAACACCCAGTTTAAGGGCCAAATCAATTTTGGTAACGCCTTCAGGAACAGGTAGGCCGGCATCAGCCACGACAATATAGTCTGTGTGGCCGAGATCCGACAGTATTTTGGATATATGACTGTTTAGGATTCCAAGTTTCTTCATATTATATTTTCTCCTCTACTTCACGACGGGTTGGCATTCCACCTTGGGCTCCAAATTGGGTTACGGACAATGACGCAGCACGATTAGCAAATTTCACACTGTCTGCCAGCGATTTTCCTTCGGCCAGTGCCACTGCAAAAGCAGCGTTAAACGTATCTCCTGCACCTGTTGTATCAACGGCTTCTACTTTATAAGTAGGAACCACGACTTCCTGTTCTCCGTCGAAGAACCGTACACCGTTGCTGCCCTCAGTCACAAACAGCTTGTTGGGATATTTGCGCAGCGCTTCTTGAAGGCTCATATCCTTAAACATAATGGCAGCTTCATGCTCATTAGGCGTAATGTAGGTCGCATTCGCAATTACGCTGTCATCCACCTCACGAGCCGGAGCTGGATTCAGCAACAATGGTACCTGGTACTTCGCACAAATTTCACTTACATAAACAACCGTTTCCGACGGTATTTCCTGTTGAATTAACACAATATCCGAACTTCGGATGACGTCAAGCGCTTCTTCCACATAGGCGGGTGTCACTTCATTATTTGCTGCTTTTACCACAACAATACTGTTATCACCTTCAGCTAGTATAATATGCGCTGTACCGCTTTCCATATGTGTAACCGGTTTCACATAGCCAGTATAAACATGATTTTCTTCAAAATTACGTAAAATCTGTTCTCCAAAATGGTCATCCCCTACACGTCCAATCATCGTAACGTCCGCTCCGAGTCGTGCTGCGGCTACTGCCTGATTGGCTCCTTTACCTCCAGGTACGGTTGTAAAGCTTTCACCCAATACCGTTTCACCAGCACCGGGACGTTTGGACGAAGTAACTACAAGATCCATAGAACTGCTTCCGATAATCGAAATTTTAGCCATCATAATCCACCTTTCTCGTCGTTTCCCGTTCTATAAATTTGACGGGCAATTGTATGCTTGAATAGGTAAGTACTTTCGAATGAAGATTAGGTACGCTTGAATTCGTTACTTGCGACTGCTCAATCAACTGAATGAGTAGTCCTGCTGCTTCCCAGCCCATTTCATAAGCAGGTTGTCGGATCGTTGACAAAGGCGGGAATAACAAACTACTTAATGGTATATCATCAAACCCGATAATTTGAACATCATCCGGGATTTTCTTTCCTAATCTATGAGCCTCATGCATCACCGCTGTAGCCACGATATCGTTACTTGCGATAACTCCGTCCGTATCCGGGTACTTGCTAAACAGCTCTTTGGCCCACGACTCGGCCTCCTTGAACGAAAAGGAAGTTGTTTCGACCACATGGTAAGCAATTCCGGATTGCTGAAGCTCTTCAACCGCCCCGCGAAAACGGTCTTGTGCTGGACGAATATGTGCAGGACCCTGCATGACTGTAATTTGTTTGCTGCCGCGGGCAACCATTTCTTGAGCAGCCAAGCAACCGCCATGGGCTCCATCCGCATATACGGAGAGGCTGTCACTGGAAGTTCGATCGAGAAAAACGACCGGGATCTTCAGTTTGGCGTAACAATCGGCATCGGGATCATTGGTAGAAGAAATAACACCAACGACATTATTTTGAACAAAAGTATCCATGTAATCCAATTCTTTTTGGCGATCTTCATCACTATTACCGAAAATAATCCGAAAATCATTTTCCTGCATTCGATCCTCCACCCCACGAGCTAACAAGGGAAAGTAAGGGTTCGTAATATCCGGCAGCAGCAGGCCGATTAATCTGGATTTCTTTTTATACAAAGAACGTGCAACTTCATTAGGTTTGTAATTTAACTGCTTCACAGCAGCCTCTACCTTTCGCCGTGTATCCTCATGTACATATCCAGTTTCATTAATAACTCTGGATACGGTCGCTACGGAAACACCTGCAAAGCTGGCGACTTCTTTAATTGTTGTCATAGTGTAGGTTCAACTCCAATGTGTAACCGGTTACACATATAAAATATCACAGCATTAATTTTTTGACAAGCATTAATTATTTGCACGTTGAATGCTTTAGCTTTATAATTCTTATTGTAACTAATGAAGTTCCACCTTTATACACATGCAAAAGTGGAGAGTACCACTCCCAGTTACTCAATAAAATACGTATACATGGAGGCTTTTTCCTGATGAATATCGAAGTTTGCAATTCCCACATCGCAATGAGGTGCAATTGACATTCAAGAGTTTCGAATTGAACCCGGGTGCTGTGAGGGATAGTGGTAAAACGATCAATGAAGAACTATCAGCTAAATATGGGGTCAGTCTGCAAGAGGCTCAGGCTATGAATGATCGAATGAACGAAAACGCACGCTCTGCGGGTCTTGATTATAATATTCATGCCATGGTGCCGACGAACTCTCTTGATGCTCACCGCTTAACACTTTGGGCTCAAACACAAGGCAAAATGCTGGAGCTGAGCGAGCGTTTATTCCAAGCTGTTTTCATCGAAGGCAAGCATACAGGGGATCATGAAGTGCTTGTAGCGCTGGCTACTGAAGTTGGTTTGGATCAAAAGGAAGCGGCTGCTATATTAGCCAGTGACCGTTTTACCGACGAAGTTAGAGCTGATGAAGCCGAAGGCGCTGAGTTGGGTGTTCAGGGTGTGCCTTTCTTTGTATTTGATCGAAAATTTGCTGTTTCTGGTGCCCAGCCGGAGGAAGTATTTTATGATGCGCTTCAAAAAGCATGGGATGAACGCTCACCTTTCACCATGATAAGCGGCAGCTCGTCCAAACAAGATGTAGGTGGTATATGTACCGATGAGGGTTGTGAGCTTCCAGGCCGTGAATGAAGATTTTCTACTTCCTAAATAAATTTTAAAAAAGCGTGCCAGCACCCAATTAAACCTGAGGCTGGCACGCTTTTTTATTTTTTTATAATGATTTAATCATTCCACCATCCACAAGGATGGTGCTCCCTGTCAAATAGGATGAAGCTGAAGACGCCAGAAAAGCAACAACTTTACCGAACTCTTCAGGCTCTCCATACCGCCCCAATGGAATGCCCTCTTCTGCTTGTTTACGAACCTGATCCGTCGTTTGCTGGGTTTTCTCAGCTCGATGCTCGTCCAAGCTACGCACGCGATCGGTTGCAATTCTCCCCGGTGCTACAGTATGTACCAGAATATTATGAGGAGCTAATTCCAGAGACAATGTTTTCGCCAATCCAGCGACTCCAGTACGTAGCGTATTTGAAATGATTAACCCCGGAATTGGCTGTTTAACTGAGGAAGAAGCAATATTTAAAATCCTACCGCTTTGTTGTTTTTTCATATAAGGTAACACCTCACGGATCAACCGGATATGACTAAGTAAATTTTGTTCAAAGGCCTGCATCCACACTTCATCTGAAAAATCATCAAAGGTACCGGCAGGAGGCCCACCCGCATTGTTAACCAAAATATCAACGGTGCCAAACAAATCAGCTGTACGGCGGATGGCCTGGGAGATATGTTCTGGTTTTGTTACATCGCAAACTACATATTCAACGCGGCCACTCGCTGTTTCCAGTAATTCCGCCTGCGTCCGCTGAAGCTCTGCTTCGTTCCGTCCTGAAATGACGACATTCGCACCCTCGCGTGCCAGCTCCCGTGCGCTTGCCTTGCCGAGTCCTTTACTGGAACCTGCAACAAAGGCTATTTTTCCCGTTAATCCTAAATCCATCTATGACACTCCCTTTTCTCAGTGTTCTCTATTTAATTGTACACATGACCAGCACATAATGCGAATAGCTTGGTAGTATCATGAAGGCTATCTATCTTCTCACCATTAAAAAGAATACGAAATCATTAATTGCAAGGTAAAACAAAAAGGCCTGACATTTAGTCAGGGGCCCTTTTTGTTCACAAAATTTTGTTTGTTTACAACACGTTATGATGTTGATGTAGTAGTAGTTGTTGGCTACTCGTATACAACAACGGACTGGCTCTCAGGCTCCCATTTAACATTTGTCCCCAAGGCCTCTCCGATTACCCTTACAGGTACCATTGTCGTCCCATCCACTATGGATGCTGGCTGCTCGATAGAATACGGCTGACCGTTAATATATGCTTTCGGACTGTTAACAAATAATTTGACGGACACACCGTTACGGGTGACAGTAACAGCCTTTTCTTTCGGATCCCAGGAAACCTTTGCATCCAAAGCTTCGGAAGCTGTTCTAAACGGAACAAGTGTGGTCCCCTTGCGGTTAATCGGTTTGGCATCGTATTCTTCACCATTCACGAACAGCTTCATACCCGACGGCCGTCCAGCCTTCTTCGAGAATTCACCCAGCTTTTTATAGCTGTCCAGATCGGACACATTAGCCAGTACCGCCTCCTCCTGCATGTAAACGGCATCTGTCACATTTCCGTTTTCAGCCAGTAGCTCAGCTGCCTCAGTCAGTGCTTTACCAGAATTCCGGATCAATTCAAGTTCAGCAACCTGCTCCGGAGTCAAACGGTCCGGGTATTTCGTAAGCAGCAGATTCGCAATAACCGCTCCTGCCGGCTTATCCTTCGTATTTTCTACCGCGTGAAGCAGACCCTTGTAACCGTTGCGTCCCTTGTGACCATTATGGTCTTTGGACTCCTCGTATGTATCAACCGTTACTGCAACAGGTTCGGTTTTTCTGATTTCTGCGTGTTTTTCTTTTTTACTGTTTTCATCCTTTTTACCGGATGCTTTGTCCTTTTGTTTTTTAAACTGATCATTGTCTGAGTCATGGGGATTGATTAGCTCTTCCCCGCTGTTTTCATTCCCGTCTTTAACAGACATCTTTGCTTCCTGTTTGTTCTCCTGATCATTTCCGCGTCCCTGCTTGGCTTCAGCGGTTCCCGCTGCCAGTCCCAAGACCAGTATACACGCTAGTAAAGCTGTCCAAGTGTTTCTCATGATGCGATTCCTCCTTATAGTAAAGACCGGGCTCAAATGTCCCTAGATGTATTAACGGCTTCTCTAAGCTGATTTTTTATCTTTTCTTTTCTAATGTGTGAGACACCACTATAGCTGCAGTCCAGATTGCCAAAACCACTATAAAAATTTATTATACGCCTAACCTATTTACACAGTATAATGAGAATTA
Organism: Paenibacillus sp. F4; assembly: GCF_002894905.1. Lineage (NCBI taxonomy): Bacteria > Bacillati > Bacillota > Bacilli > Caryophanales > Paenibacillaceae > Paenibacillus > Paenibacillus sp. F4. Next base: position 162,876 of record NZ_POVS01000015.1, on the reverse strand, counting down.
CACATGCATTTTTAAGAATCAGCCTTTACATTCGCATAATAGAAAGAAGATGAAACAGACATGTTCGGCACCATTCTTTTGGACGTTGTTTTACCTATTTTTGTACTTATCGGTTTTGGTTGTATCATGCAATATTATTTTCGGCTGGATTTGTATACCTTAGCTAAAATCAATTTTTACTATATCACCCCCGCAGTTGTGTTTACGGGTCTTTATAACTCGGAAATTTCTTTAATGCTCATGGGTGAGGTTTCACTTTTTTATGCCTTGTACATAGCTATTCTGTACGTAATCAGCACTACCGTCGCCAGATCTCTGAAATATAGCCCCGGAATGCGTGGAGCTTTTACAAACAGTGTAATGCTAGATAATTCAGGAAATTATGGTCTGCCAATCAATCAGTTGGTGTTCAAAGGTGATCCGCTGGCCATTTCCGTTCAAGCTCTGATTATGACCTTTCAAAGCTTTGTCACATTTACATACGGTACTTTTGTTGTGCAACACGGCAAGGCCAATACTCGAAAAATATTAATTAACTTTTTTAAAATGCCTGTTCCCTATGCGCTTGCGCTAGGTTTGCTCCTAAATCTGCTGCATAGTCCATTGCCTAATTTACTGGCTGAACCTTTGAATTATATTAGTCAGTCGATGGTTGCCGTGGCTCTGCTTACTTTGGGAGCACAAATTGTACAATATCCCTTTCATTTGCGCCGGACAGCCGTATACATCAGTATGGTACTACGCCTGATTGCTGGTCCAATGGTCGGTTTTATGCTCGTCTTGCTGCTGGGTCTTAAGGGGATTCCCGCTCAAGCCTTGCTCATTGCATCGGGTATGCCTACCGGCGTTAATACAAGTATTTTGGCGGAAGAATATAAAAATGAACCCGATTTTGCCGCACAAACAGTATTACTTTCTACGATTGTGAATGTCATTACGATGACGCTGTTAATTTCAGCATCCCGGCATCTTGTTTGAGGTGTATGATCAATATAAAAAATGGATTAAAGACGCTTTTTGTCTAAGGACAGGAGCGTTTCTTTTTCGAGATAAAAGAACATATGTTCCCGTCAGTGTTTCTTTTTCTACTTAAAGTGGTGTGTTTGTTTTGTGGAGATCGTATGCGAGAAATAGTTTTTTTCTATTATGAATTTTTCATATAGTGAAATAATTATACAATTTAATTTGAATCTCTATTAGTTGCTGTTTTCAACTTGTCGTTGCTTTTTCCCCAAAAAAAAAATGCGGGACAACAAGGTTATCAAAAATAAAGCCAGCTCACTCCTTGGAGTGGCTGACTTAGGATTATCCTTATTAAGGTTTAGGGCTCAATTCCCCATTGCTTGCTTCCAGACAGGTAAGCGGTTATTTTAGCAGAATCTTGTAAACTGTTGGCTGTGGGATTAAATGAATAATCATCGGTTTGTGTGTAACTGCTCCAGTCCTCTTTGGATATCCGGGTTTGCAACTCCACACTTTGACCGGGCTCTAAAGAACCCGCAGCCGAGTTAAACCCGATTTCTGCATAAGAATCTGCCCCTGGCTTCGCATTGGATAATGTTTTGAAGCTAGCAATCACATTCCCTGTACCGACGCTCGACCAATCCGTGAAGAAATTTTGTGCTTTCTCCCCGTTAATGGTGTAATAATAACGCAATGTCACGTCTGCTAGGGAAATTGATGAGGTTCCCGTATTGGTTATTTTAAATTTGGAACTGATTGTATTGCTTGTGGCGGATACATTCCCATTGAAGGTTTGCACCTTCAGAACGCCCTCGCCTGTTCCCGGCTCACTTGGCGTATCCCCTTTCACCGTAATCGTAAACAATGCATCATTGCCTGTACTAAAATGGAAGTTTAGTGCTGTCTCTCCTTTAGGAAGTTTAGATAAATACTTGTTGGTAAGAACGACTGTTTCCTCACTAAGCGTATAATCTTCACCTTTGTTCAACACCACACTCCCCTGCTTGATCGCTTCTAGCGTATTGCCGTTAAGTGTTAGCTTGACAGTAATATCCGTATTGCTGTTATTCACTCCATAGGTTGCAGTCGTTGGTGTAATACTTGCTTGCCCGGTAGATGGCTGATCACCACCCACACGATCTGCCACCAGAATGCCGCGGCCATTCGTTCCCAGATAAGCACGTCCATAAATCCGAGGGTCCCCAATAATTTTGGTCACTCGAGCATATTGATGCTTGTCATCATTAATGCGCGCCCAGTTTGCGCCAGCATCGTCCGAACGGTAAAATCCACGTGTACCATCTATTTTACCAACGATAAATACCGCTGCATTCGTACGGTTCGGCGCTGCCTTACCAAAGCCTATAAAATCCGCTTCCTGCACATTAGAGAGCTTGGTGAACGTAGCGCCGGAATCCTTGGAATGCCATAAGCCATATGGCCCTCCATCCTCGGAGCCTCCGGCGAACCATACATCTCCTTCTGCTCCTCGTACAGCATCAATATCAGCATTGCCTGCTGTCGGTAAGCCAGTTACCGCTGATGGCGTAAAGGATACGCCTCCATTGGTGCTTACATATATTTTCCCGGAGGCAAATGCGTAATATTTATTAGGGTTCACTCGGTCAGAGACGATCTTTGCATTCGCTGGAATCCCTGTGCTTGCTGTCCATGAGTTGCCGCCAGTTTTGGAGTAGAACACACCTTTGTCTGATGTACTCCACAGTAAACCATTACCATCTGCCGCTACGGCGATGCTGCCTCCTCCTGCTGTACCGGAAGGCTCGTTATTTGCTTTATACCAGTTGGCTCCGCCATCATTGGAAAAACCGATGGATTTGGCATTTGGGTCTTTTTTATAATCCGCTTTACCTACCCGGGCCATAAAAGAAGGATTCAGCTCAGCGTAATCAATGCTTTCGCTGCTTGTAAAGGTCGGATTATCCAGCATTTTAGCTGGAGCCTTGAATAAATCGTCGTGTCTGAATCCAGAGACATCACCTACTGCGCTCACCAAAGGCGCGCCGGTTGGAGGGCTCACCAGATCCAAAATCGCCGTTTCCTCTACTCCTTTAGCGGCTACTGAAATATCCAGCTTTCCTCCTTTATCCCAATTGGTCAGATTTTTAGAGCCATAAATCGTAGCTCCGGTGCCGTACAACATATGGTCTGAATTAAATGGATCTATCTCCAGATCTCCAATCATCCACCCCAGCTTGGGCGATACTTCCGGTGGAGCAGGGTTGGCATTGAAAGTCAGCCAAGGCGCACCGCTTATATCCAGATTGTATTTCAGCTTGCGAGACGGATAACCATCGAATTCCCAAATAGGACTCCAGGTTGCCCCACTATCAGTGCTGCGATAAATCGTTTCATCCGGCCACCAGGCATTCAACGTAGCAACCATAAGTGTACCTGGCTTCTGGGCATCCACCGTCAGTCCACCATATCCAAAATGATTGTCCGCACTACTGCTACCTACGGGGCTAATATTAGTCCACTGCCCGCTTGCTGTATTCAATTTCCAAAGTTCACCCTTTGTTCCGTCATATGGACCAGCTCCATCACTATAAGAAATATACAAGTTGCCGTCCGCTGATAACACACCGTGATGTGGCAAATAGCCCGTAGGCTGTCCCGCTATAGCAGACCAGGTTGTCCCGCCATCTGTACTGCGATAGACACTTTGCTTTTTATCTGCAACACCTACATAGATCGTCTGCGTTGCTTTACTGGAAGAGCCTGTTTTTTTGTCAAAAGTAATCCAAGCCAAACCGACAATGTCGCTGGTATATTCATTGGAAGGGTCCTGTACATACGTCCCTGGATTCGGGAAACTGCTCACCTTGCTCCAAGTTGCTCCGAAGTCAGAGCTTTTCCATAGTCCATTACCACTTCGAGCTCCAAAGAACAAAATATTATTCTTATTTGGATCAATCGTCAGACGTTCGCCCATCGAGCGCCCCGGCATATTGCCTCCCACCTTAAAAGGAAGCTTGGTTGTCTGCCACGTGTTGCCCCTGTCGGTGGAACGCATAATTTGCCCGTTTTGTTTATCCCATGAATTAGTATACGTACCTGTAGCTATATATACACGATTCGGATCAACAGGATCAGTCGCTAGTGCATCGATACCATTTTTGTTCCAATCCTCCCAACCCACAGAATCAGTCAGCGGAATCCAACTCTCATTGGCAGCATTCCAGCGGTAAGCTCCTCCAATATCTGTCCGGGCATAGATCAGGTCTTTTTCCGTTTCATTAAAAATAATACCAGGTACAAAACCACCACCTCCACCCGTAACGACACTTTTCCAACTGTAATCGTCACTTGGAGCAGCATGAGCCGGTGCTATCATTCCTGTCCAGGAAGCACCCGCTACCACAAGCGCCAAACAAGCAATTCTCAACCTGTTTTTTGCCTTAGTCAATGAATTCAACCTCCTTCTTCATTATCATTTGAATATGCGAGTCATTTTGAGATCAAAGTAATCAGCCGATTCTGAATACGTTCCTATCGTTACCGTTGCTTCTCACAAATCTGACAAATGTTTTCTCAGGCTCACCCCCATTCAAACCCAATAAATACGGTGCAACACTAGTTTTGTTAGCGCTTACATTGATGTCTTGCTCAATAGATTCGTCATCTTTTTCTCATTTCCTTGTGCGAAAAATCAAGATAATGCAATATTATCTCCTGCTCCGCAGCTTATAATAGGAGGCTTGGACTTACCTCAGAGTTAACACCTTTTATTTAATTCTATTATGAATTTTTCATATAGTGAATTAATTACTTTATTTTCATTCTTTATGGGTGTCAAAATACTTGGATTTACAACAAAAAACCGCGCTATGCGCGGTTCCAGCTTCCTTTGCTTCCGTTAATACTGTCGTCAGTCATAAACATATGCATATTATTGCAAGTATTCAAGCGCCAGAGCTAAAAAAATATGTCCTGAGACGAGCAATGCTCGCTCATCAAAATCAAAGTGAGGATGGTGATGAGCAAAATGCGTTCGTTCATCCTCATTACGGGCACCCACATGAATGAAGGCTCCCGGTCGCTGCTCCAAATAATAAGCAAAATCCTCTGCTCCCATGACCGGCTTCAAATCCAAAAAGGCGTCTGCTCCATACAGTCTGCCGATGAGCTCGCGTACACGTTCCGTTTCGGCTTCGGCATTCACCAAAGAAGGATAGCCATTCAGATAGTCAATTTCGTATCCGGCATGATAAGCCTCAGTCAACCCCTTGACGATACTGCGAATTTCATTCTCGACTTCCTTACGCACTTCCTTATTAAACGTACGTACAGTGCCTTCAATTTTGGCCTTATCTGCAATCACATTAAAGGCAGTTCCAGCTTGAAATACCCCAATCGTTAACACTGCTGATTCAATAGGGTCCACCCTGCGACTAACCACCTGCTGCAACCCGTTCACAATTTGACTGCCGATAACAATAGAGTCCACCGTCTGATGCGGTCGTGCGCCATGCCCGCCTTTGCCGTTGATCTGGATCGTAAACGCGTCGACAGCCGCCATCGCAGGCCCACTCTTTAATCCAATTTTACCAAACGGAATTTCAGATGCGAGGTGAATACCATATACCGCCTCTACCCCATCCAGACAGCCATCCTCAATCATAAACTTGGCTCCGCCAGGCGGTTTTTCTTCCGCATGTTGAAAAATAAACACAAGCTTTCCCTTCAGCGCCTCACGGTTATGGCTCAACACGCGTGCCACTCCAAGTAACGCAGCCGTATGACCATCATGTCCGCAGGCATGCATAACACCCGGAACAGTCGATTTATAAGGCACATCCTTTTCATCCTGAATGGGAAGCGCATCAAAATCAGCACGAAATGCAATCGTTCTACCTGGCTGACCGCCTTCTAAAAACCCGAGCACACCGTTTCCACCCACATTCGTTCTTACCTCAATACCAAAAGAGCGCAATTGATCGGCGATAAATGCAGACGTATTCGTTTCTTCAAAAGACAGCTCGGGATGCTGATGTAGATGTCTTCTCCACGCAATCAGCTCTTGTTCACCATCTTTTAATTCCTGAACCCATTTTTCTAGCATAATACCCTCTTTTCCTATTGAATTTATATACTTCTTTCCTTATCTTACCATGAACGACCTGTAGAATGTAGCTCTCTTATCATGCCGATAGCAGATCAAAGGAGGGGCTTGAACCTAGGCCGGGTAATGACAAGCGGCATAATGTCCTGTGCTAATCGCTGTCAGCTCAGGCGATTCCTCACGGCAGCGCGAGGTCGCTAGTGGACAGCGGGTATGAAAACGACAGCCGGATGGAGGCTTCGCAGGCGAAGGAATCTCACCTTGTACCGTAATTAGCTCCCGGCGGTTTTTCGGATTTGGGTTAGGTATCGAGGCAACAAGCCCCCGAGTATACGGATGGGCAGGATGCCTGAACAGCTCGTCACTTGGCGCAATTTCTACAAGTTTCCCCAAGTACATAACCCCTATCCGATCTGAAATATGGCGGACAATGTGCAATCCGTGTGCGATAAACAAATAGGTCGTATCCGTCTTACGCTGTAAGTCCTGAAGCAGATTGACAATTTGCGCCTGAACGGAAACATCCAAAGCCGACACTGCCTCATCCGCTAAAATAAACTGCGGTTGCAGAGCAATGGCACGGGCTATCCCGATTCGCTGCCGCTGTCCTCCCGAAAATTCATGCGGAAACCGCGTAACCAGCGAAGGTGATAATCCAACAGCGCTCAGGAGTTCTTCCACCCGTTCCTGCTTTGCCTTGCCATACAACCCTTCATGAACCGCAAGCGGCTCCCCTATGATATCTCCCACATTCCACCGTGGATCAAGTGATCCGTAGGGGTCTTGAAAAATCATCTGCATATCACGGCGAACGGATCGCAACTCAGAATTTCCTAAACGTGTCAGCTCCCGATCCTGGAACCATACCTGCCCTGAGGTCGGACGTTCCAGCTGCATCAGCAGCCGGCCTAAAGTAGACTTACCGCTGCCGGATTCTCCGACCAAACCAAAGGTTTCACCCTGTCGTATAGAAAACGATACATCATCCACCGCCCGGATCGAAGCGCCAGTCCGACCGGGAAAGCTTTTTTTCACCGGATAATGCTTGCGAAGTCCATTCACCCGAAACAAGTCCTGCTTGTTCTGGACAGTTTCCGTGATAGTCTCATTGGATTTAGGCGAGTTCTTTACCTGTACGCCATGACTGCTCACCTTAGCCCCATCAACAGCAGATACGTTCGTCACTTCTTCCTTTACTTCGGCTGCCTTTGCAATAGCATCTCCCGTGATCTGACCTTCCACCGATAGCTCTGTAATACGCCAATCGCCGGACGCAGCCAATTGCTCCGAATGCCAGCAAGCCACCTCGCGTTCATCCTTGGCTGCCAGCGGTGGTGCTTCGTTTTTGCATTGATCCGTCGCATGCGGACAACGCGGGTGAAACAAGCAGCCTGAAGGCAATGCACTCAAGCTGGGAATAGCCCCCGGGATCGAAAACAGCTTGCTGCTGCGATCTGTATCCAGTGTTGCCACCGAACGCAGCAATCCTCTAGTGTAAGGATGCAATGGCAGCTCGAACAGTTCTTTCGTTGCTGCCTGCTCCACGACTCGACCGGCATACATCACAACAATTCGATCCGCAACCTCTGCGGCAATACCCAAATCATGCGTAATCAACAGAATCGACATGTTGAATTCCGCCTTTAATTCCTGAAGCAATTGCAAAATTTGTGACTGAATCGTTACATCCAGCGCCGTCGTTGGTTCATCCGCTATTAGCAGCTCAGGGCCACATGAGAGCGCCATCGCAATCATCGCCCGTTGTAGCATCCCGCCGGACAACTCTCCAGGGTACTGCTTCATACGAATTTCCGGTTCAGGAATCCCTACCCTGTTCAGCAAATGAACCGCATGAGCCCATGCTTGCTTTCGTGTCTTCCGGTCATGCTCCATGATGATTTCTATCAGCTGATACCCGATGGTGTACACCGGATCAAACGCTGACATCGGCTCCTGAAATACCATCGCCATCTTTTTGCCGCGAAGTGAGCGTAATTCCTGCTGCGACAAAACGGTCAAATCTATGCCCTGCAACCGTATTTGTCCATGAGCAATTCGTCCGTTCTCATAATCAATTAGCCGCATAATCGCCTTGGAGGTAATCGTTTTTCCGCTGCCGGATTCACCAACGAGGCAGACCGTTTCTCCCGCCCTGATCGTCAGTGATACGTTGTCGAGTGCTTGCAGCAAACCTTTTTTAGTGTGAAAATCGACCGACAAATGTTCAATCTCCAGCAATGATGACAAACGAACTCCCTCCTTCTATAGCACTTAAGAATAGGCTTCCTGATGCTAGTTTGCGTTCTTTTTCGGGTCCAACTGGTCTCTCAGCTTGTCGCCCAAAATATTGACTGACAACACAAACAACGTAATGGCTAGGCCAGGAAAGGTACATATCCACCAAGCTACTGTCAAATATCCTCGTCCTTGAGACAATACTGTTCCCCAATCTGGAATTTCCTTTACCGTGCCAAGTCCCAGAAAGCTTAATCCCGATCCAGCCAAAATAGTGCTACCGATGCCAAGCGTCGCCATCACGAGCAAAGGGGACAAGGAATTAGGAAGCACATGACGCCAAAAGATGCCGAAAGGTGTAACTCCGATGGAACGCGAAGCAGTGACGTAAGAACGTCCTTTTATACTCATAATTTGGCCTCGCATAACTCTTGCATAACCGGGGACAGCAGAGATGGCTACCGCCAGCACAATATTGAACAAGCTCGGGCCAAGAGCCGCCGCAATCGCCAGAGCTAGCAAAATGCCGGGAATAGTCATCAAAATATCAATAAATCGCATCAGTATCGAATCCACCGTACCGCCAATGTAGCCTGAGAGCGCACCAATAATTCCACCTACCAGACCGCCGACGAGTACCGACATAAAGCCAATAAACAGAGAATCCTGACTTCCGTGAACAACCAGACTGAATACATCCCGCCCAAAATAGTCGGTTCCGAACCAGTGAGACGCACTTGGTCCTTGTAATATATGGTCGCTTAACATTTCTGTGGGTGCATAAGAAGCAATCCATTGTGGAAATGCCGCACAGACGATTACGAACACAATAATCAGTCCGGCTGCATATACGAACCCATCCGACACTCCACCGAGCCGCCACCTTCCAGTTTGCCGAGCTACCCGCAGCTTTCTTTCCTTCCAAATTGTTTTGGCAGCCATTGTTTCTCTCAACCGACTTCCTCCTCCCTGAATCCTTCCGGCTTACGCCGAGCGTCTAACCCTTGGATCAATGAACGTATACGATATATCCACCAGTAAATTTACGATCACATACATGATGGCAGAGAACAATACAACTCCCTGCACAACTGGCAAGTCTTTAGCCATAATTGCATCCGCAATTAAACGCCCAATGCCTTGCCGTGAAAATACCGTCTCACTCACAACTGCTCCGGCCAGCATTTCTCCCATCAGCATCCCGATCATCGTTATCGCTGGAATCAACGCATTGCGTAGCGCATGGCGATACATAATAACCTTCTCAGACAAACCCTTGGAACGGAGCGTTACGATGAACTGCTCATTAATGACTTCCAACATACTGTTGCGCACCATTCTGACAATGAACCCTGCACCAACAATGCCCAAAGTGAGAGACGGAAGCACAAGAGTTTTCCAACCGTCCGAGCCCATAGCAGGCAGCCATCCCAAGTGAATGGAGAAAATAAGCAACAGCAGAATACCTGACCAGAATGTGGGCATAGAAATGCCGAACAATCCAACGATTCGTGCGATGATATCAATCGGCTTATCCCGATGAATGGCCGACAAAACTCCAAGCAGGACACCGATAATGACCGAAATAGCAGAACCGGCAAGCGTCAACGCCAGTGTAGGCGGGAGATTGACCCATATTTTAGGCAGCACCGGATCAGCATTGAGCAGTGATTTTCCAAAATCACCTTGTAGCAGATTTCCGAAATAGTTCAAAAACTGAACATGAAAAGGCTGATCCACTCCCAGCTTATAACGCAAATTGGCGATCATCTCTGGCGTGGCCGTTGAAGGGTCAAGAATCGAATCTACCGGGTCCCCCGGAAGCAAATACAAAATGCTGAATACCAAAATACAGGAACCCAGAATGACCAACAAAGAAGTAACCAGTCTTTCTGCAACAGCTCTGATCATAGCCCACACTCCTTCCCGTCTGGATGGCCCCAGAAACTATTTAGCAATACTATTTTTGAATACGCACATCGTTAAAGAGTGGATAACCCACTACATCGAATTTGAGACCCTGCACTGACTTGGCGGCTCCAACCGTATAAGGGAAAACATAAATCGGAATGATGACGGCCTGATCACGGATTAGCTGTTGCACCTTTTTATAAATCTCCTCCCGCTTGGCATCATCCTGTTCAATAGCTCCCTGCTCCAACAGCTTGTCGACCTCTGGATTGGAGAAGTTAGGCAGTGTAGGCCGCTGATTTGGTGCCGCTGTGTGGTAAAAAGCATATAAAGCGTTCGGGTCCACATTGACCTGGCTATTTCCGTAGAAATCATAGTTTCCGTTCGTATATACAACTGTTGCAATATCCTTGGTAATTTCAATCTTCACATCAACACCGATTTTCTTCAGCTGCTGCTGAATAATGGCTGCAATGTCGTTCCGTTTTTCACGGTTCAGAGTGCCGTCTACATAATGCAGCGTCAGACGTTGTCCATCCTTCACCCGGTAACCATCCGCTCCCTTAACCCACCCCAACTCATCCAGTAACTGATTGGCCTTGTTAAGATCAGGCTGCAAGCCGTTTTCCAGTGATTTATCATATCCAAAAATACCCGGAGTGAGTGGCGACCAAGCCTGTTCATAAGTTCCTAGATACAGCGTTTTGACGATCGTCCCCACATCAATACCATATTGTAATGCCTGCCTCGCCTTCAATTCATTCCACGGTGTCTTCTTTTGGTTAATGAACAGTGTATATGGCAGTCCTAGGGTATTGACCTGCAACAATTGAAAATTAGGGTCACTCTTCAACGTTAAAATGTTTTGCGGTGGGACGGTTTCAGCGGCCAAAGCCTGCCCACTCTGCACACTGCCGATCCGGGTCGCCTCCTCCGGAACAATTTTAAAGGTCACGCTGTCCAAATACGGCGCTCCCTGATTCTCAATAGTTTCCGGTGCCCATTTGTAATCCGGGTTACGTTCGATTTTGATTTCTGCATTTTCGTCCCATTTTACAAACTTAAAGGGGCCTGTACCCACTGGATGCTTACCGAATTGATCTCCATATTTTTTAACTCCTGCCGGAGAAACAATGGCTACAGCCGGAACACTTAAATTGCTCAAAAATGCTTGCGATGGTCGTTTCAGATTCAATTTAATCGTGTATTCATCAATCACCTGTGAGGACTCATAGGGAGCTAGCAAGTTAGCGGCATTACCTACTACGGCTTGCGGATCAATAATCCGATCATAGCTAAATTTAACGGCTTCCGCATTGAACGGAGTTCCGTCATGGAACTTAACGTCCTTGCGCAGCTTGAAAGTATAGCTTTTTCCATCCTTGGAAACGCTCCATTCGGTTGCCAGCCAAGGCTTAATCGTATTATCGGGCAGTTTTACCACCAAGTTATCGAATATCGCACGATATACCCGAGATGCTACTGCCAATCCACTCTTATGTGGGTCCAGTGAATCCGGCGATGTTGCCAGGGCATAGGTAAGATCTCCACCTTCTGCGGCCTGCCCGTCTCCTGCTGCATTCGCCTCGGCATTCGTAGAATTGCCTCCGCCATTACCCGAACATGCCGATAAGACCAGCACCATCAACAGGGTTAAAGCTACCATTTTTGCAAATCGACTTGTTCGTTTCACCTAAAAACACTCTCCGATCTGATGGGTAATGTTATGATTACATTGCATTCTTGGAGCCGATGTTCCATTGTTGATAATTCCAATCTGATATATATGAATTATGTTAATAACTGTATACCTGCGTTTTTATAGTGTCAATGCAGGTTCTAATTGGAATGATCTATAGATGGATAGAAGACTTGAATTGACAACAAAAAAGAGCCGATAGGATACTCTCCCCGACTCTTTTTCATTACTGATTTACTATTTCGAATTTTTCAGGTATTGAAAAACTGACTTATATTCCCTCTTACCGGATGTGTCTGTTCCCTGTACTCACCTTTCGTATAACTTCCGATCACCTTACGCCAAAAGGATTGTGCCGGCCTATTCGTGCTCATCTGGGTCACCTTCCAACGTCCGTTAAAACGTCCAAACAGATTATGAGCTGCCCAAGTCCCAACCCCATTATGTCGATAAGGACGAAGTACAAAAAACTCAGCCATGTAGTAGTCAGCTTCTCGATTGCTGGACATTCGGTCAACGAGTGCAAAGCCCACAGGAATATCCTGTCTCCAAATCAGAAAAGGCAGCTTCTGTTCACCGCTCGTCCAATATTGATACAAGTCTGGATAAGCCGGGAACGTCCCCTTCTCAGTGACATCAATTCGAAGATAGGCTGTAAAATCGTACAAATAAAATTGCATGAGCTGTACAATAATGTCCTTTTGCGACTCCGGTACACTCTTAATAGACAGCTTCAGTTCCGATTTGATATTATACCCCATACTTTCACCTCTCTTGGCGGTTCAATCTGTTCTTTAACTTCGAATTACATCCCATCCAGTGCTGTTCAAAATATGCTAAAATACATATATATTATGACCGGACGAGGTGGAACCCAATGAATATACAAAAGATCATCGACCGGCGCAAACTAGATGAAAAAATGCCGGGATTACCATGGTACGTGCAGCAATTTATGGATTATAAGCTGCCCGACCTTTCCCCTTCCACATTACTAGAATATGTGCGGGATTACGAAGCTTTCTTTTCATGGCTTCGCTCGGAAGGCTTGTCTACCGGAGAAACGAATGCCCAAGTCACACTGGAAGAGTTGGAGACACTTCATATGGACAGTATTACAGGCTTTCGATTATTTCTGTCTACTAAGCGCGAAGGCTCCAACTCCCGTATAACCATTTCACGTAAACTATCGTCTCTTCGTTCGCTTTTTCATTATTTAAGTCAAATCGCTGAGGATGAAAATTTTTATCCATTGCTCAAACGCAACATTATGGCCAAGGTCGAAATCAAGCGTATACATAAACCCAAGGATACGGCGGCCAAGCTTAAAGGTAAAATACTGGAAGAGGAAGAACTGCTTGAATTCATCGGTTATATTTATGAAGGATATGGTCAAGATTTGGCCGATAACAAGCAGGCGTTATACTCCTATGAACTAAATAAGGAACGGGATGCCTGCATCGCCAGCCTCATTTTGAACTCAGGCCTGCGCGTATCTGAAATCGTCAATCTGAATCTGGACGATTTAGACATAAACAATAAATTATTATATGTGTACCGCAAAGGCAATAACGACGAAACCTTTAAAACGCCGGTGTATTTCCGCGAGCAATCCAAAGATGATCTCGTACTTTATTTGTCCTTGAGACATACCCGTTACCGCGCTCCAAAAAAAGAAAAGGCTCTCTTTGTCACACGTCCTAACGGCAGTACAGAAGGCAAACGGATGACCAAAAGAGCGATTCAGGCAATGATCATCAAGTACGCCAAACGGTTCGGCAAGCCTTACCTTACCGTGCATAAGCTTCGTCATTCCTTTGCTACTGACTATTATTTACAAAATGATATTTACAAAACAAAGGAACAGTTGGGGCACGCTTCGACAGAAACAACAGAAGTGTATGCTCACCTGACTGACAAAACCATGTCTCAGGCGATCGAACGGCGGGTAGAGACTCTAACCGACTCAGCCGATTGATGTCTCACCCCTGCTCATTCCTTCTATCTGCTTTTGAATCTGTTCGAGTAGCCAGCGGCCTGCGGGTCCGTTGGCCTCGGCAGGAAATATCTGTATCATTTCATCTGAGTAGTGACCTTGAGCCCAATCCATTTGATGCTTCCAAACCGCTATCCCCTGTACATTTGTCAGCTTATCGGTAAGCTGAGCATCCGATTGTTCCCGCACCATGACCAGCTTTGGATAATCCTCCTGCTTGAAGCCTTCCAGCAACACACAATCATAGGCCTGAAAATGCCGGATCAGTCTGGTGACAGACTGACTATTCTCCTCTAAAATGGCTGTTCTTCCAGCCGAAACAATAGCTACGCCTTCAGCACCTGCCTGTCGGTGCTTGTACGTATCTGTCCCCTCATGATCCATTTCAAATTCATGTCCATCATGCTTGATCACTGCGACGCGTAGACCTGACTTCTGCACATAACGAATCAATCCTCCGAGAAAGGTCGTTTTTCCCGTATTTTTGAATCCGACGATTTGACATACAAATGGATGTTTCGTATTCACTTCGCCTGTCCACCTTGTAACACCAGTACACGCACCTCTTCACCTTCGCGTAATCCTTCTGTTGTGGGAGGAACCACGATCAGACAGTCGCTGTCCTTAATGGTCACCATGACACTAGATTCATCTGCTCTCGCAGGAATCGCGTATACTTGCCCATCACGTATCTCCAAAGAGCTGCGTACAAAGCGTGTATAGTTGTTTACCTTCGTATAATCTGCACCTAACTTCGCCGTCCAGGTTTGTAAATATGGATGTGCCGAAGATAACATCATTTGGATCGTCGGCCGTACAAACAGCTCACAGCCTACAAAGCACGCACCGGGGTTGCCTGAAAGCGCAAATAACAGCTTGCCGTCAATCACTGCGGCTGTGGTCACACTTCCTGGACGCATCGTAACCTTGTTGAATAACATGTTCACATCTTCCTGTCGTACCAGGTCACCCATTATATCAAAATCCCCCACCGATACTCCTCCACTCGTGACCACGATATCATAGGCAGCTATCGCTTCACGTACAGAAGTACGGGCAAGGCTCAAATCATCATGAATGGCTTTTAAAATGAACGGTTCTCCTCCTGCCTCTCTAATTTGAGAAGACAGCATATATGTATTACTGTTTCGAATTTTTCCCGGTTGTAACGGCTCATCCACTGCAAGTAATTCAGATCCTGTTGAAAAAACGGCCACCCTGGGCTTTCTGTAAACAGGTACCCGATGTACACCAAAAGTAGCCAGTATCGAGATGTGCCCCGCTCCCAGGCAGGTTCCCTTGCTAAGCAAAAGCTGACCTTCCTGAATCTCATGACCAATCTGTGTCACATTTTTGCCAACTTCTAAACGCTTCTTTAAGCCGACATATGTCTGTCCATTTTCCTCACGCAGCTGTGTTGCTTCCAGCATGACAACCGTGTCAGCTCCTTCAGGTAATTGCGCTCCTGTCATGATACGGGCAGCCATTCCAGTCTCCACCAGTTTGTCCGATACGGTGCCACATGGAATTTCATCAATCACATGTAGCCAGATTTCCTGACCGGACGTGCACACTTCAGTGTCCGAGCCAAGGATCGCATAACCGTCCATACCTGAGCGACGAAAACGGGGATACGGGTGTGGTGCGGTCAAATCCATCGCCAAATAACGTCCATGCGCCTGCTCCAGTTCTACGTCTTCCCTTTCACCCTGTTTAACATGGCTAGCTATCCTGCTTTGTGCCTCTTCCACCTGAACTGCTTTACGCTGGAATTTTTCTGCGTTTAATGATGTATGATTCATAATCTCACTCCGTTCTTCTAAAATGCCCTCTTTCTGTTATAACGCTAAAACCGTTATCTGGCAAATCCGGGCGGTGTTTAGAACGTCAAACTCGGCTGCTTTTCCCCGTGCTGTTGCGTGTTTTGGGCTTACTATATAAGTATGTTGGCAATAAAATAACCCGTGAATTCCACGGGTCATTTCCATAACTTTTTAAGTGCATCAAGCTTATTATGAGAAATAGAGCAAGTGAAGCTTCGAATCGTACCAGGCCTTCAAATGCGCTAGACTCGATCTCACAGCTGATAAGCTTCCTTACAAGCCTGTGCGGTTACCCCGATCGTATAAGAACAATGTCTAGAGTAACGCGGTACATAATCAGTTCTTTTCTTTTTTCTCGAGCTCTGCCGGTATCGGTTTAGCGCCAAATACTGTTTTTTCGTTTTTGGTAGATTCGTTAGCGTATTTTCCCAGTCTTAAATTTAATGCTCTCGCCAATTTCTTATCCATTTTCGTTCACCTCCTTTCCATAAAGGAAGAATACTGAATGCTTGAATAGCTAAAGATAAGCATATTATGTGGGATTGTACAAAAAAATTCACCGCACAAATCAAAACACATACCGTTTTATAATATTTGTGGTTATTGGTCTTATGAATATAAATAAAATGATTGGGTGCATAAACTAAAAACACTAATACTGAACAAGCATTAATAATCAAAATCATTGATAAATTTAAAGAGATGAGAGGTATAGTTACACATATTGCCGTTGTAAAACAGACACAAAATGTAAGATTACTGAAGTGTGCCCCTCCTGAAAATCTTCTTACAAACATGATAGTTACTAGAGCTAATAACGACCCCCAAAAATGCCCAGTCATCCAAGCTATAATCGCAACCATTAGTATCGAAGACACTTCGGTAATTTTTATACCAAGCGCATATTCCATCACTTCTACACTTGTTGGACCATCAGGATCAGCTTTTTTTATTTCCGTTGCGATGTACCGTGATAGCGCTTCTAGCATCCTCATAATCTCCTTTCTCTGAAAAGAAATACGACACGCCGAAAGTAAGCAATGAAATGGATAGTAATCCTATGGTATTTGAGCTATAGAGCATATACAAAGTAATAAAAATGGTGACAGCTGATATTAGAGCACCTAGAATCAACATTTTATTTAGGGATGATAAGTAATTTTCAGCTCTTAAAAAATCATGTGGAGGCTGAATTATAAACGAGAAACCAAAGTTATATTTTCCCATTATATAAGAAATAAAGCACGCAATAATAATAGAAGTTAACTGAATAACGTAAATAGAAGAGCCAGAAGTATCATTAATAGCACCTGGTTCTGCTACTCCAAAAAAATACGCAAACAGAAATACAAAAAGTTGTAAATTAATGTAGGCCGTTAGACCAGAACCAGCAGAAAAAGCTGCTAGATGGGTTTTGATCCCTAAACCAAATCTAAAAAAGATAACCATTAACAAATACTGAAGCGGCAAATCTAATTTAGGCAAGCCTATAACTTCCCTCATTAGAAAGGAAAACAAAGCTATGCCAATTGCATAGAATAATATTTTTGTGCGATATTCCCTCACGGGAAGCATATAAAGCTTTAAGACCAAAATAACAGCGGCCAAAGCATCGAATACACCAAGTAATATATATAAAAAAGCAGATAACACAGATACACCATCCTCTTATTTCGCCTGTTGTAATTGTATATTTTACTAATAGATGTGGCAATGAAATAATCTAGTAAACTGGTAATATTTGTTTTTATGTAAGGTAAATATTTATTTTTGTCGTCAAAAAATATGAAAAGAACGATTTTAAAATCGTCCTCTTGTTGCAGTTTTAGCCTGTAACCTTGTCTATCTGGCATCATCCTTTTGTCGAGCTGCTCAATTACAAGCGGCCAAGCCTGCTCATGTTGGTTCCTTGAATTCTCATCTGGAAAACCTGCATGCGTTAAGTAAAGATGCGTGCCATTACCGCGAGGTTTAAGCTCAACGGTGACCACTGTTTCAGCCCCCTTGGTGCCGCCTTCGCCAGTAATCCAAGTCAGCCCGATAAGTCTGTATTGCTCAAGTCTTAGAAATCTTCCGTAATGTGGATGACGTTTCCCCTCAAAATGCGTTTCGAAAAAGAAGGTCGTGTTCACTTCAGCCTCCATTAATACTGATCCTGGGGCTGCAAACCAACTGTCAAACTGCTTCGTCCACGCCTGATACAGAACATTCGGAGAACACTCCATTTTTCGTTCCACCATTAGATTAAATGGTCTTTGTGAAAGATCTGGCCAAGAAATAGATAGTACCATTTAATTTTCAATCCCTTCAATTAAACAGAGTTTTGATTATCTCTACATTATTATATCCATAAAGGTGTAGGTTGCGGCTGCTTTCCCTTCTGTCCAATTCAACTTGAATGGCTGTGCCACTAGATGATCACCAACGTCATCTCTAAAAATAAAAAAAGGAACTGTGCATCAGTACCACAGTTCCGCAAATCTTTTGTTTTCAAATAAATTGACGATACCCATCATCGTCGACTTCGTCGGCTGATTTTACCTGAACCGCTACGTGTTTTGGGCTTACTATAAGATTTACGCGGCGAATCAAATATGCTGGAACCGCCGCTGTCGCTCCGGTCACGTGAAATCGAGCCTCTGCTCGGTGAACTGCTGGACCCTCTGTCGAACAAACTTCCGCTTGATCCAACGCTAGAATCCGAGTTCTTTCCTCTACGGGTAACCGAACCTTTCCGCTCCACCGTAATCGGCGGAATCGCCTTTTTCTCCTGCACTGTAGGAGCACGATATTGGCCCTGAGAAGGTCGGTATACATCTCTGCTGGAGTAGCCTCGATAGGAGCCTGAACCACGCAACGAATCAAACAGAGCATCCAGTACAGTTGCGGTTAAGTATCCTTTTAGAAAGCTTGAACTGTAATTTTGTTCGACATACTTTTTACTGTCAATTTCAATGAGTGTATCTTCCTTCTTAGCTGGATCTTGCTGCAAATGGTACCACTCATCGCTATATACCAGAAACATCCGCTCATTGCTCTGCGGTGACATTTGTTCCGGTGTACGCTGTTCTTTCAATTCCTCCGCGACTTCCGGGACTGTCTTGCCAGCTGCCCGGTATACATACGAGGTCGAGTTTCCGCTGCCACTTACCGATTCCAGCGGATACGTATCTTTTACACTTGGCGCGCCGCAGCCGCTTAATACGGATACGAACAAGCTCAGCGCCACAATGACCTTTAATGCATACTGCCAGGTGCGTTTGCTCATGTGTAACCCTCTCCTAGCTTGCCCGAATAACCTTGACGTCTCCGGTAATCACTTCTTCTCCTTCATAAAGCATAAAGCGACCGTCCTGCCACTCTACTCGCAACAGATGGTAATCATCAGACTGGTACTGCCACACATGCTGCTCTCCACCCTGTCGGAAAGGAGCACGGCCCATGACGGTAACATGCCCAGAATACTGCTCCTCCAAATGATACGTTGTATCATCCAGCTCTAAAATGGTCGGCACTTCCTCCGGGTTGTCAAGTCTGCCGTCGATGGCCTGATATAGTCCGAATTGCAGTGTTTCCCGTTCCTCAATATGAAGATAACTGACTTGATTACCATCCTGAAGCGTCAAAACAACGGCATTCCGGGCACGATTATGTACACGACCTACCACTTCATAGGTGACAAGCGACACTTCACAGATATCACCTGGATTTAAGTGAAGCATGCTTTTCTCTGCTTTTGGCGGCTCCGGCTTAGCAAATAGATTTGAAATTCGTTTCCACACACCCATGGTTATATTCCTGCCTTTCTTAAGCCTAGAAGCATGCTGTAATGATCAAGGCGCCAACCAGATGCAGCGCTCCTGAAAACAGACCGAAACCAATTTTACCTTCCTGTGTACCTTTATCCAGATCAAACTGAGCCCAGTACCGCAACAGCAGACGTACAATAACTTCCAAAACAAGCAGGATGACAAAGGCGATCACAGAATACACAAGCGCTTCGAGCAAATTATTAGCTGTAGCGATAGACCCTGACAAAATATAGCCTTGTGCAATCAGCTTCATAATCATTCGTACCGTTACGGCCATATTTCCAGCTTTCACTTCGGCAAAATCCTTATACTTCGTAAATAAAGAGTCGACATACATTAATGCGAAGATCAAAATAGCCCCCGCACCAGTCCATACAAGCATTGCTTTCATCGTTTCTAAAAAATGCATTTCATACCATCCTCCACATCTTCTTGGCCTTCATATAATGTTTTACGCCTCCAGGCAGGGAAAAGCGAAGGAGAAAACGTTTCTCCTTCGCTTCCTGAGAATCACACTTGGTGGCACTGCTAAAATGTTCTTATTTATTTTCGTATTGCTTCAACAAAGCGGCAAGCTCATCGTCCACGGCGCTTTTCTTATCCAGCTCTTTGAACTCCTCATCCAACGATTTTTCCTTAGAGGACATTTCGTTGCTCGCTTCGGCACGTGCTTCTGCTTGCAGCATTTTTTCTTCCATACGCTTCAATCCGGCAGTTGCCGTATCAGAGCTAAAACCGTTCATAGCTTTGTTAATTTCAGTTTGCGCTTTAGCTGCATTATAACGGGCAACCAGTGTCTCGCGCTTGTTTTTCATTTCTGTCAGCTGTCTGCGCATTTCATCCAGCTTGCCACGCAGGTTATCGGCTGCAGCTTTGTTCTGTTCGTAACCAGCTTTGAACTCATTCATTTTTTGTTCAGCAGATTTCTTTTCTTCCAGCGCGCGACGAGCCAGATCTACATTTTGTGCTTTTGCAGCGGTATGTGCCTGTTCTTCGCGTTTCTTTACCAAAGCAGCCTGTTCTTCGTATTGCTGTTTGAATCTCTTTTCAATAGCAATTTGAGCGGCTACCGCTTTCTCTGCATCTTCCAGGTCCTCTTGCATATCACGAATGTATTGGTCCGTCATTTTAATTGGATCTTCTGCCTTGTCGATAATGGCGTTAATGTTGGACATCGTAAGATCTCTTAATCGTTTGAAAATAGACATGTGAAGTTCCTCCTAGAGTTGAATGCTTAAATTTTAAGCTCTGTACACATGTTTACGCAAGCTTTGCAAAGAGGGTTTCAAAAATATCTAAAAGCCGCGCAAGTAAGGCTCCGGGATGTCGGCCTGTACTTTCAGCTCCCGCGATGCATGCAGCGCCCAATAGGGATCACGCAGCATGGCACGGCCTATTGCTACCAGATCAGCTTCTTTCTGCTGAACAACACGGCGGGCGTCCTCATAATCATCCAGTAAGCCAACAGCAATTACAGGTACATTCAGCTTTTCACGGATGGTATGAGCCAATTCCACCTGATAGCCGGCACGCGCAGACGGGCCTCCGCCAGAACCAATCGGACCCTCACCACCAGAAGAGATATGGAAAATGTCCACACCCGCATCACGATATCGTTCCCCTACGCCTGTTATGTATTCCACATTATATCCATCCTCGACGTATTCTTTGGCAGATATCCGCATAAGCACAGGCATATCAGCAGGAAGAACCTCTTTAACAGCATGTATGACCTCAACACCGAACAGTGACAAATCCTGCCCATATTCATCTTCTCTGGCATTTGTTAAAGGGGAATGAAATTGATGGATCAGATAGCCGTGAGCGCCATGTATCTCGACCGTGTCAAAACCGGCTTCCACCGCGCGGCGCGCGCCTTCTTTGTATGCCTGAACCAGTTCCCTGACTTCAGCTGTCTTTAAGGCGCGGGGCTCTTTAAAGCGTTCGCTAAAAGGAATGGAGGACGGACCCACAGGTTGCTCAGCATCTTCAGCCTTGCGTCCAGCGTGGCCTAGTTGAATGCCAATTTTGGCACCATACTTGTGGACTTCCTCTACAATCTTACGATATGCAGGAATATGTTCGTCACTCCAAATACCCAAATCACGATCCGTAATACGTCCATCTGGATGGACCGCTGTCATTTCCACAATAATAAGTCCAGTGCCTCCTACTGCCCGGCTCACATAATGGACATGATGCCAATCCGTTGGATTTCCATCCTTGGCCTCCACGCTGGTTTGGCACATCGGGGGCATGACAATCCGATTTTTTAAAGAAAGCCCCTTTAATTGATAAGGAGTAAACAAGTCGGTCACTTTTATCCATCCTTCCTTCAATTCCATGTCTGTATAATTATGAATTGCATCCCCATTATACACCAGCTGTCACGGTATACCGAATTCGTTGTAAGGCTAAAACTTGCGAAAATGCTCCTGTTTTCGGTCATGTTTAAGAGAATATGTACGTTTAGCTCCATCATCTTCATTGATAATCGTTTCATCGTGGACTTCTTTCCAGTCGTTTATGAGCCGAACTTGGTTACCAGCATATTTTTAATAGGACAGGTACATAATAGTCGAGAGCACCACTAGGTACCACTGCACGGAAAGGGGGGATACATATGCCGTACAGGGGAGTGTTGCCATGCTTGGCACTGTTACTAGCATTTTCAAGTTTACCCGTTCACGCGGATGCGCCTCCCAACATCGGAACGCCCCATCCCAAGGAAACAGCTATTGCTTCTTCTGTACAACAGAGCACAGATCCAGCTACTCCTACATTAGCAATGCTGCGTAAAAAACATGCGGACATTTTTAAAATGTGCGGCCCACACACCCGCCAAATTGCCCTAACCTTTGATGATGTGCCCGATTCTAGGTATACGCCGCAGGTTTTGGACGTATTACACGCCAATGGCATCAAAGCCACCTTTTTCATCGTCGGTCACCGTGCGGAAAAGCATCCGGGGATCATACGCCGTATTATCCGTGAAGGCCATGCTATAGGAAACCATTCCTATACTCATCCGGATTTTAGGAAGGCTACACCAGAACGCTTTCGCAACCAGATTACAAAAACAGAACGTATTTTACAAGCCAGCGCAGGTTTTCGCCCCAAGTTGATTCGTCCACCCTACGGTGAAATCACGGAGCCTCAAATCCAATGGGCACGTCGTCATGGCTATATGATTGTCAATTGGAATGTAGACTCTCTCGATTGGAAGGGATTAAGTAAAACACAAATTCAGCGCAATGTGATCCCAGCTACCGGGCCTGGCTCTATTATTTTAATGCACGCAGGTGGAGGTCAAAGTTCCAACTTGCAAGGCACTGTCCAAGCTCTGCCGGGTCTAATTCACTCTCTAAAAGCTAAGGGCTACAAATTTGTGACAGTCCCCCGGCTACTCCACACCTCGGAACGGAAATAACCATATGTTTATGATTGAGCTACAAGCTAAAGCAACGTAAAAAGGCTGTCTTACCAGCAGAAGTTTTCTGCTCGTCAAGACAGCCTTTTTTTACGGATAGGACCTGATAAGAGTCCGACCTAGTTATATGCGGTAGAATACATGTATTAAGTTTACATAATATATATTATGTTTTATTAAACTAATATATACGTACAATGTTATTTATTAATAACGTACAGCTTCACATTTTGAAATCCAAAGTCGTTCACAAATGATTTGTTGCCAGGAATAAAGATATCAATCCGTTTTCCTGTAATGGCGCTGCCCTGATCGCGAGCGACAGCTACAAAAGAATGATCCGGCAAACCTGGGTGGGAATAGCCTGTAACCAGCACTTTCGTGCCCATCGGAATGACGTTCGGGTCTACCGCAATTGTACCTAGTTTAAGCGGATTGCCGTAGTAGTCTACTGCTCCCCATTTACCATTCTCATCGGCTGCAGCAGAATACGCAGAAGCCTTAACGTCAACTATTTTGCTATAGTTGAATGTTTTACCCCACGCTTCAATCGTTGGCCCCTCATTCGCTAGTGCTTTCTCCGTAAGAAGCTGCGGCTTCGAATCCGAAGCTGCCTTCACACTTTTTTCGCCAGGCACCTTAATTTGCAGACCTGCATATATATTGTTGGAGGCAATGTTTGGGTTCGCCTTCGTTAGCTCGTCTACCGATACTCCATAACGTTGAGCAAGTAAAAAAAAGGTATCGCCCTCTTTGGCAGTGTGAAGCGAAGCAGCATCCGCTACTCCAGCTGTCTGTGCCAGCCCTGCAATAGCTGCGGCAAGCACCGCAAATTTCATCGTTTTACCAATATGTTTTAGATGTTTCAAAGATATGTACCTCCTCTGTTATGCCTGCGAAGTTAGCTGTCGGATTCGGACTCAGGAGAAGCCCTATGCTTGTGCAATTCACCCCTAGGCATATTCCACATCGTCTTATGACGTATCGGAATGACTGCCGTTGTTACGTCCCCCGCACTTCCCATAGTTTGGGCCCAGCATTCAGCGGTTGTCATAACCACATGCTGTCCCGGTAAGTTTTGGCTTACTGCATAATATCACAATTTTGTAACCTTATCCGTATGAAAATGTTGGGAACCTTGAACATCATACTATACTCGTTACAATTTTGTCATCAAGAAATCAATATTTGTTACGAAAGTATGGGGAAATGGTGACAAAAAGGAAAAAAGCCCTCCGTCAAACGGAGGGCTTTTTTTATAGATTATATCAGCACTTCCTTACAATACTTTGGCAAGAAAATCACGGGTGCGATCATGGCTTGGAGTGCCAAATACCTGCTCTGGTGTACCTTGCTCTACAATTTGACCGTTATCCATAAAGATAATTCGATCGCCCACCTCGCGGGCAAAACCCATTTCATGCGTCACGATTACCATTGTCATGCCGCCTTCGGCGAGCTTCTTCATTACATCCAGAACCTCTCCAACCATTTCAGGGTCCAATGCAGAAGTCGGCTCATCGAACAGCATTACGTGCGGCTGCATGGCCAAAGCACGCGCAATCGCAATACGTTGCTTCTGACCGCCAGATAACTGGTTCGGATAGGTATTCTTCTTATCCTCAAGCCCTACGGTACGCAGGAGTTCTAGCGCAATTTTTTCCGCTTCCTTCCCTGACTGTCTTCTAACCTGTGTTGGGGCAAGTGTCAGGTTCTGCAACACTGTTTTATGCGGGAACAGATTAAAATGCTGGAACACCATCCCCATCTTCTCCCGGGTTACATTAATATTATGGCCACGAGCTGTAATCGGCTCGCCCTCAAACAAAATCTCCCCGTCCGTAGGCTGTTCCAACAGATTCATACAACGCAAAAACGTACTCTTCCCCGAACCACTGGGGCCGATGATGACGACGACTTCGCCTTTGGCGATATCTATATCAATGCCTTTTAATATCTCATTCTTACCGAACGATTTACGCAGTTGTTTAACGGTGATCACTGGCTCTCAACTTCCTTTCCCATAAACCCAGCAGCTTAGACAAGCTGAATGTCATTACAAAATAAATAGCGGCTGCGATTACGAACGGACTTAATCCTTCGTAGGTAATGTTCTTAATGACCTGGGCCTGATACATAATATCCACCATCCCAATGGTCGAAATAATGGATGATTCTTTAATGATCGTAATAAACTCATTACCGATAGCAGGCAAAATAGATTTAAACGCTTGCGGCAAAATGACATGACGCATAGCTTTACCGCGTCCCATACCCAACGAACGGGCAGCCTCCATCTGTCCACGGTCTACTGCCTGGATACCTGCACGGAAAATTTCAGCCAGATATGCCGAGCTATTCAGAGACAATGTAATTATACCAGACTGAAGTGGGGTAAAATTGACACCCAGCGTCAAAGCAACCCCGTAGTGAATGATCATAAGTTGTACCAGCATAGGTGTGCCACGCAGGATCTCCACATAAGTGGTACCTAACCACTCAATGATGCGTATACCACTCATCCGCAGCAAGGATACGATCAGACCAATGATAAATCCAAACAGGACTCCGAGTGCAGACAGCAACAGAGTGTAGCCGATACCCGTAGCGTAAAAACTGCGGTATTTCCAAAAAATATCTACGATGTTATTAGAAGAAACCTGTCGATCTGCTGAGAGCGCGCTCGCTTCTGTGGAAAACTTCTCAATCGACCCGTCCGCTTTCAGGCGAGCCAACGTTTTATTTACAGAGGCAAGCAATTCTGCGTTCCCCTTGCGTATACCTACAGCTGTTTCTGCTCCGGCATCCTCAGGCACCGCTTTGGCAAGTGTTACGGTACCATCTAACGTGTATCCTTTAGCAACCGTATCTTCGATCACAACAGCGTTGATACGCTGGGTCCGCAGCTGGAGTACCAGATCGGATATTTTGTCCAGTGAGGTTACAGTGGCATTGGGCACTTTTTGAGCAATTTCTTCCTGAATACTCCCTTTTTGTGCGCCAATCTTCTCGCCTTTCAAAGCATCCATCGTAGGATATTTGTCTTTATCCTCTGGGCGTACCATAATGACTTGCTTGGAGCGATAATATACATCTGAAAAATCAATGCTCTTTCTCCGCTCATCCGTTGGTGTCATACCGGACAGTACCAAATCTACGCGACCACTTTGCAGAGCAGGCAGCAAAGAGTCAAAACTCATGTCCTCAGGGACCATCTCCGCACCCATATCTTTGGCGATTTCCTTGGCGATATCCACATCGAACCCTACAATGGTATCCTTACCGTTAATGACTTTATGAAACTCATACGGCGGAAAGTCGGCACTCATGCCCACTACAAGTTTTTTCTGAGGCTTTGCTTCCGTTCCGTATGCATTGAGCATGGGAAGACCAGTCAACAGCAAGATAACCGCCGACAAAACCAGGGCGGTAAAACGATATGCCTTTTTCAATCTTTTTTTCTCTCCTTAAATTCTTTATAATAAATAAGATTGTGTCATTATAAATGAATATGCATGATTATGCAATGAATGTTATAGTACAATTTCAGCATACCTAACGCAGTACCTACATTACAGCTTATATAAAGGAGTTTTCAGCATGGATTTTAAACAGACCATTCAAATGACAATTGAGCAGCATGCCCCACGGTTTAAGGACATTTCGTTATATATTGGCGCAAATCCTGAACTTGGAAACGAGGAATTTCTGGCCGCTGCCCGTTTAAAAGAAGAACTGGTTTTTCACGGCTTTGAGGTCCAGGCACCCGTATTGGGCATAGAAACAGCCTTTATTGCAACTTACAAATCTGCAAAACCCGGACCGGTTGTCGCTTTTCTGGCAGAATATGACGCTCTGAGAGGTCTAGGACACGCCTGTGGGCACCATCTGATATGTATGATGAGTACCGGTGCTGCCGTCGGCCTCAAGTCGATCATCGACGAAACTGGTGGAGAAGTACGGGTATATGGCACACCTGCCGAAGAAACACGCGGTGCAAAGGTCCCGATGGCCGCTGCCGGGTTGTTTGATGATTGCGACATAGCACTTATGACGCATCCTTATGACCATTACGAAAAATCAGGCAAATCACTGGCGATTGATGCTGTACAATTCGAATTTTTTGGTCAATCTGCTCACGCGGCTGCCAGCCCGCACGAAGGCATTAACGCGCTGGACGCTGTGATTCAAACGTTCAATGGCATCAATGCGTTCCGTCAACAAGTAAAAAGTACAGTGCGTATCCATGGGATCATTAACCAGGGTGGGCAAGCAGCCAATATTATTCCTGATTACGCCTCAGCCCAATTTTATGTGAGAGCCGCTACTCGTCAAGAACTGAACCCGCTGACTAGCCGTGTTATTCAAATTGCTGAAGGAGCTGCTTTACAGGCCGGGTGTCGTTTGGAGACCTCCAATTATGAGACTTCTTATGATGAAATGGTCACGAACCGTGTACTTTCCGATGCGTTTACCGCAAATTTGGTGCAGGCTGGCATTTCACAAGAAGATATAACGGAAGGCGAAGATCACGGCTCCATGGATATCGGAAATGTATCGCTTCATTGCCCTGCTATCCATCCTTACATTCAAGTTATTGACGAGAAGCATGCCTTGCATACACCAGAATTCCGCGATTTGGCGATGCAGGACCGGGCCATGGAAGGAATGCTGCTGGCTGCGAGAACTTTGGCATGGACTGCTTGCGATGTAATCACGAATCCTAAACTGCTAGCCCAGATAAAAAAAGAATTCGCTCTGCTGAATAACGAACGCTAAATCTTAATTCCGTGTTCTTTCAGAAAGGAGTAGTCAGCCATCATGGATAGTATGAGCAGTTTTTGGACGTTGTTTATTGTGGTGGACCTCATCATTTTTTGGTTTATATTCCGTGCAATACGCAGGAACCGGGGAAACAGAAAGACACGGCGCCGGAATGCTTTTTTCCTCAGCTCCCCTTCTCCTTCGTCCCTTACACAGGAGCGTCATCCAGAGATTACAGAGCTGATGCAGCTACTGGAGCAATCCATTCCCGCCTCCTATGCTCATAGCGTAAGGAGTCGTGTAATGGAAGCCCACCCAGAGCTGACGGAGCAAGAATATGATTGGCGCTGGCATGAGCTAAAACGATATTTTATGCTATGCGCGATTATGAATCGAGTGCCTATGTTCAGTAGTGATGTGGATGAATTGTGGCACGAAATGTTGATGTTTACCCGCGAATATCAGCAATTCTCGGAAGCTTTTTTTGGTCGTATGCTTCACCATGCGCCTCATTCCGGCGGCTTTCAGCCGATGCGTGAGGAGCGGGCGTGGTTTGACTGGTTGTATGTGGAATGCTTTGGCTGGAACCGCTATAGCGCCAGTTTGTGGGGAACCTTTTTTAATCATCCATTACCGAGCGACGAGCTTTCGCGCTATTACAAACTCACAACTTCCGCGCAGCCAGCAGGTGACCGCTGGAATACGCAGGAGAATATAGCCATTTCACAGCAGGCCCAACAAGCGATTCATAAGATTGTACAACATCTGCGCGAGCGGGTGAATAAAGCGGTGGATGATCCTGAGGGTAAGCAATTGCCTAAGGTCAACTATTTACAGATCGACTATTTGTTATTAGCTGTTGTGTGGTATTCATGGTATCAACCTGAACAATTTGCCGTACACATGCACCCGGATGCTACAGGTAATGCCGTATTAGCTAGCTCATCCGGCTGTAGCTCGGCAAGCGGCTGCTCGAACTGGGATACACATCACTCGCACCATCATTCCTCCCATGACAGTTCTCATCATGGAGGCTCTTCTCACCATGATTCAGGCGATTCTGATAGTCATTCTTCGTGTAGCAGTGGCTCTTCATGTGGAAGCAGCTGTGGTGG
The DNA here is from genome assembly GCF_002894905.1 of Paenibacillus sp. F4. NCBI lineage: Bacteria > Bacillati > Bacillota > Bacilli > Caryophanales > Paenibacillaceae > Paenibacillus > Paenibacillus sp. F4. Next base: position 134,042 of record NZ_POVS01000015.1, on the reverse strand, counting down.
CGGAGGCGACTGATCATAGCAAAAAAGGGAATTCCTCAGCCAAACACTGGCTAAAGGGATTCCCTTTTTCATTAACATGACTATGGTGTTCCTACTCTGTTCAGTCCGTCTTTGTTAGCAAATGGTAAATATCCATATACGCTTTAGCTGAAACATCCCAACTATATTCTCCTGCAAAAGCCGTCTGTGTAAGCTTCGACCAATGCTCAGATTGGCGATAAAAATGAACAGCACGACGAATAGTGTTCAGCATATCATGTGCATTGTAGTTCGTGAAACTAAATCCGTTTCCTTCCCCTGTGGACTCATTGTAAGCCTGCACAGTATCGTTAAGGCCCCCTGTTTCTCGCACAATAGGGATACTTCCATAACGAAGCGCCAGCAGTTGGCTGATCCCGCAAGGCTCAAACCTTGATGGCATAAGATACATATCACTTGCCGCATATATTTTTCGTGACAGAGGTTCGCTAAAAGCGAGCTGCGCCGACATTTTCAGTGGATAGCGTCCCGCTGCCTCACGAAACCAATGCTCAAAAGCCGGATCCCCTGTTCCCAGCACGACAAACTGGATATCATCATAATACAGGATTTCGTCAAGCACTCTCGTTACCAGATCTAGCCCCTTCATATCTACAAGCCGGGTTACCATGGCGATCATAGGTACGTCTGGCCGCACCGGCAGACCCAGCTCCTTCTGCAGGCCAATTTTGTTTTCCTTTTTCTTTGTCAGACTCGTGCGGTACTTCGTATAAATACGATTGTCCGTGGCAGGATTGTAGCTTTTGGTGTCAATTCCGTTCACAATCCCCGTTAAGCGACCCTGATCTCCCAATTTACGAAGCAGACCCTCCAGCCCGTATCCGTAAAATTCCGTTTGAATCTCCTCTGCATAGGTTGGACTCACGGTCGTGACATGATCCGAGTACGTAAGCCCACCTTTCATAAAATTCAGTCTGCCATGATACTCCACACCCTCGGGGGTGAAATAGCTCCCATCCAGGTTGAGCAGCTCAGTTAAGACCTCATACGGAAAATCCCCCTGATACAGCAGATTATGTATCGTAAACACCGTGCGAATATCGCTGTAGAAGGGCAAATGTCGATAATTGGCATTCAGAAGCAGCGGAACCATCGCTGTATGCCAATCATGACAATGCAAAATATCCGGCCGAAAGTTCAGTTCAGGCAGCATTTCTAAAATCGCCCGGTTAAAAAAGGAAAAGCGTTCGCCATCATCCATATAACCGTAAATACCGTCACGACCGAAGTAATACTCATTGTCTATAAAATAAACCTTGATTCCGTCTAATGTCAGTTCCTCTATTCCACAATATTGATTACGCCAGCCTACGGCTACTTGCTTCACCGCTACCGGACGCAGAGACTTTTTATAAGTATCGGGAATCCCAGCATATTTAGGTAAAATGATTCGGACGTCGCACCCCGCCTGACGAAGTGCCTTCGGCAGTGCGCCAATGACATCAGCCAACCCGCCTGTTTTAATAAATGGATGTGCTTCTGCTGCCGCAAACAAAATGTTCATATGTGCTTCCTCCTTATGTGTTTAATCTGCTTTTTTAGGCCTCCGAGGCGCTTTCTTGAGTATAACGATGCTTAGGGGTGGTATGGTCACCTCCAAGCTGTGAAGCTGTCCGTGGCAAGGAATGGAGGCGGTCCGTATCACTCCGGTATTTAGCTGGCCCCTTCCCCCAAAGTCCTTATGATCACTGTTCAGCAGTTCGATATAACTCCCGGCCTTTTCCAGCCCAATTCGGTAGTTCTCTCTGGGCACGGGCTGAAAGTTAATTAGCACGACCAGTGTATCTCCCGGCTTTTTACTTTTACGTAAATACGTAATTACGCTCTGCCCACGGTCCTCCGCTTCAATCCACTGATAGCCATCCCACGAATGATCCAGTTCCCATAACGCCTTTTCCTGAATATACAAATGATTCAGTGCTTTTGTAAAAGCGTGCAGCGAACGGTGACTGTCATAATCCAGCAGAAACCAGTCAAGCTGCTCCTCATCCTTCCATTCGATGAATTGGCCGAATTCCCCTCCCATAAATAAGAGCTTTTTGCCCGGTGAGGTGATTTGGTAACCGAGAAGCGCTCGAAGACCGGCAAATTTTTGCTCATAGCTACCTGGCATTTTATCAAGCAGCGACTTCTTACCATGAACAACCTCATCGTGCGACAACGGCAGTGTAAAATTCTCGCTGTACGCATAAGCTATGGGGAATGTCAGCAAATTATGGCGCTCCGGCCTCTGATCGAAATCCGTTTCGATATAATCAAGCGTATCGTTCATCCAGCCCATATTCCATTTGTAATTAAAACCGAGTCCTCCATCGCTTACCGGGGAAGTCACCATCGGCCAGGCACTGGACTCCTCTGCCATCATCAGAGCATACGGGTAATAGCGGAATACTGTTTCATTCAGTTGTTGAAGGAAGGCAATAGCCTCCTCATTTTCAATGCCTCCTTTAGAGTTAAAACGATATTGACCGTCCTGCTTTTCAAAATCCAGCCGTAGCATACTTGTCACAGCATCTACGCGTAGGCCGTCAATATGGTACACATCCATCCAGAATAGTGCATTAGATATCAGGAAAGAACGCACCTCCGGTTTGCTGTAATCAAACGTCAGCGTTCCCCAGCCGGGCTTTTCCGCAATCAGCGGATCAGCGTATTCGAACAGGGGCGATCCGTCAAACAGCCTTAATCCATGAGCATCTTTTGCAAAATGGGCTGGCACCCAATCCATCAGCACTCCAATTCCCGCCTGATGGCAACGATCCACCAAATACATAAAATCATGTGGTTCTCCATAACGGCTTGTGAGTGCAAAATATCCGGTGAGCTGGTAGCCCCAGGAAAGATCATACGGATGTTCACTCAGCGGCATCAGCTCGATATGTGTATACCCCATATCTGTCACATAAGGCACAAGAAGCTCAGCTATTTCCCTGTATGTATAAAACGTTCCATCTTCTTTTTGCTTCCAAGTGCCCAGATGAAGCTCGTATATGTGCAGAGGCTTTCCATAAGGTGCTCTACGTTTTCGGCGCCAAATCGCATCGTTCCAAGCATAACCATCTATAGAAGCTACCACAGAAGCCGTTGCTGGCCTCAATTCAGCACGTACCGCGTAAGGGTCTGCTTTCAGAAATCGTTCACCGTTTGCGCCCGTAATGTCGTATTTGTAAAAAGTTCCTTGGGATATCCCCGGAAAAAAACGACTCCAAAAACCGGATTTGGGAACCCTATATAAGGAATCCTGTTCCCCATTCCAGTTGTTGCGATCTGTAGCAAGCCCGACATGGAGAGCATGAGGAGCCCAGACCGTAAAGCGGACGCCCTGTTCTCCGTTCTCCACAGTAAGGTGGGAACCCAAAGATCGGTAGCTGTGATAAAGCGTTCCTTCATGAAACAAATAAATATCTTCCGATGAAATAGCCTGTTGCGGAAGAGTTTGGTCTGTCATCACGTCACCACCCTTATATGTTTTGTAAGTAAAAATGTATGAATCGGTAATGCATTCGCTTGTGGGTCAAAGCTGACCTGAGTTATTACCCCATTCTAGCCACATTGAACAGAAAAATGACTAGGAAAAAAATAAACCTTAGTTTTGGGGGAATCTTATATACCTTATGGTTTCAAGAGTACCCCATACCGTTTATGTATGTACTACACTGACAACTAAACCGGGAGGGAAACGAAATGTTTAATAAAGAATGCATTGCCATGCTGCTGGCAGGCGGAGAGGGACGCCGTCTTGCTCCCCTTACTTCAACGATTGCAAAACCCGCCGTACCTTTTGGCGGTCACTACCGGATCATCGATTTTCCTCTCAGTAACTGCGTAAATTCAGACATTGATACTGTAGGTGTCTTGACGCAATATGAGGCAGAATCCTTGCACGAACATATCGGGGATGGAACACCATGGGGTCTTACAAAAACAGATGACAAGGGAATTACCCTGCTTCCATCTTATAACACAGGTAACGCTGAATACTTAGGAACGGCAGATGCTATTCATAAGAATATCGAATATATTGACAGCCAAAATCCGGAGCATGTGCTTATTTTATCCGGTGATCATATCTACTATATGAATTATCGTGAAATGCTGAACTACCATAAGGAAAAAGGAGCTGCGGCTACCATTTCTGTCATGGAGGTACCTTGGGATGAAGCACACCGTTTTGGTGTTATGAGTGCCGATGAAGATCTGCGTGTCACAGAATTTGCAGAGAAGCCGGAGAAACCAGAAAGTAATTTGGCCTCCATGGGGATTTACCTTTTCAAATGGGATTACTTGAGAAATTACCTGTTAGAAGACGCACAGGATGCTCAATCCAGTCATGATTTTGGTAAAGATATCATACCTAAAATGTTGGCGGACCAAGAATCCTTGTACGTTTATGAATTCCAGGGCTACTGGAAGGACGTAGGTACCGTTAAAAGCCTATGGGATTCACACATGGATTTGTTACACGAAGATTGTGCGATCGACCTTCAACGCAAGGACTGGCCAATGTATACACGTGAACGCCGCACAAGGTTGAGCGCACAAAAGGTACCTAATCGTCAAACACAACCATTGGGCAGCTTGTTGCATGATTCCTGCCAAGTAGAGGGCCGAATAGAACGCTCCGTTGTATTTAGTGGTGTCGAGGTAGGTAAAGGTTCAGCCATCAAAGAAAGTATCGTTATGCCTGACACACGCATTGGACGTAACGTCCATATTGAACATGCGATTATCGGTGAAGGTGCTGTGATTCGCGATGGTGCTGTCATTAAAGGTAATCCGGGCGAAATTATGGTCATCGGACCCAATGAAACGGTATTTGGCAAAATGGCGGTACGACCGCAAACTACACGTATGCTGAAAGAAGCTTACGAGCGCAATACACGCTTGCGTGCCGAAGGTTTTACCTCATAACGTTACCCCAAATTAAAAGCAGCCAGCCCTCCCGATTTGAGAGGACTGGCTGTTTTTCTAATTACACCTATAAGTAGGCTTTAAATCTGTCCTTCAGTAAGTTGTGATGATTCCACGGATTGTTCTGCTTGCAGAGCAGGTAATGAAACCGTAATGGTAGTTCCAGCCCCCAGTTCACTTCTGATGAGCATCTGACCATGATGGCGCTCGATAAACTGTTGCGAGATTGCCAATCCCAGTCCAGTACCACCGTTTTGGTGGTCTACCTGGAAAAAGCGGTCTCTTACTCTGGCAAGATTTTCAGCACTAATTCCAATCCCTGTATCTTGTACGGAAATCTCGATATTGCCATCAATCCGTTGAAGAGACAGAAAAATAATCGAGCTTTCATGCGAAAACTTGATAGCATTATCCACAATGTTCAAAAACACCTGTTTTAGACGGTTACCGTCTCCATGGACGAGATATGCCGTTTCCTCCGAATCCAGCTGGAGCTTAATCTGCTTCATTTCTGCCTTAGCCCATACGTTCAGCATAATTTCCTGTAAAAGCTCCCGTAGATCCACCGTTCCCATCACAAGCTTCATGGCATTTTGTTCAAGCTTGGAAAAATCGAGAATTTCCTCCACCAAGCCAATCAGCCGATCTGTCTCCTTGGAAATAATCTGCATCCCGATTTTCGTCTCTTCCGGGTCATAGCCGCCAGAATTTAACGTTTCACTCCAACCCTTAATAGAAGTAAGTGGGGTACGCAGTTCATGAGATATGGATGAAATAAAATCATCCTTGATTTGATTTGTTCTGACAATCTCCTGTGCCATGTAGTTCAGCGTCGAAGCCAGTTCACCCAACTCATAGCGATAATCGCCTTCAATGCGTGCATCAAACCTCCCCTGAGCCATCTGAGCAGATACATCGCGGATATTATTAATCGGTCTAACAATGGAATTCGCGAGCCCTGTACTGACCACAAATACAATAACCAGTACAGCTGCCATGATGCCAAGAGAAAACAGCGTAATCGTAAACAGCTTATCATTTACCAATTCCAGCGAAGTCGTATACCGAATAACGTACACCTGGTCTCCGACGATATTGTCCAGTTTTTGAGATACCGCCATCACCTGTTGCCCCGTACTCGGTTGCTTTCCGATCCATTTGCCCGTATCTCCAGCTAATGCTTGTGTCACATCACTTGTTTGCACACTTAGATCTGCTGCAAAATTCGTCGAGTTATCAATTACATTTCCCTGTTCATCGAGCAACTGCAGTTCAGTGAAGGGCAGAGAAAATGTATTTAACAAATACGATTGCAAAGACTGTTCCGGCTCTTTGAATTTGGGTGCAAATTCACTTACCGATTCGATACGGCTTTCGATATGTTTGTAAATGGAATCGTAATAGTACGACCGGAGTGCAAACATAAAAATGACTTCTACTAACAGAAGCGCCAAGAACACTACAAAAAAATAGTGAAGCACAATCTGTCGGCGAATCCCCTTTTTAATCATTGAGACTGACCTTTCCATTTATATCCATGTCCCCACACTGTTTGTAAAAAAGCAGGCTCGGAAGGATTGTTTTCAATTTTCTGCCGCAGACGTCGGATGTTCACATCCACAATTTTCGGATCGCCCATATATTCCTTGCCCCATACGTGGTCAAGCAAAACATCTCGGCTGAGCGGTGTGTTTTCTTTTTCCAGAAAAAATTGAATCAAGGAAAACTCTGTCGGCGTCAGCTCGATCAGCTGTCCGTTCTTCTTAAATTGCTTAGCAATCAAGTCCAGCGTGAACGGTCCAGACTGGAAGGACACTTTGGCTGCTGTTTCACGATGTACATTCACCCGACGCAATAACGATTGAATACGTGCAATCAGCTCCGTCGGGCTAAAAGGCTTGCTCACATGATCATCGGCCCCTACAGACAAGGCATACACCTTATCCTGCTCCTGTACCTTCGCTGTGAGAAAGATAATGCCGATGCGCTCATTCGTTTCCCGGATTCTCCGACAGACCTCAAAACCATCCATACCGGGTACCATTACGTCGAGCAGTGCAATATCAATATCCCGCACCGTGTTCAAAATATTCAGAGCCTCATGCCCTTCCGATGCCTCCAGCACCTCAAAACCGTTACGTTTCAAGTTAATGACGATAAAGCTGCGAATGGATTCCTCGTCTTCCATGATTAAAACTTTACTCACTCTACTCTACCTGCCTTTCCCCCATCTTGTTTTTAATGGTTTTACGCGGTTCCAGCTCACTGGATCGCTTAATGCCAATGACCTGCGCATTTGTTCGCCACAGTTGGCTATAACCTTCGTTGTTTCGCTCCCATTGTGACAACGAGAAAAATTTAATTTCCGCTATCGTTTTGTCTGTATCATCCAAAATGAAGCGCAAATAGCTGTCCTTCTTCGAAACTTTCGGATCAATAGTCACCTTGCCATGCAGCTCTTTCGGTAATCTGAAGTAGACCTGTTCATTAGAATCACGATACTGCTGCTGCTTAAAAATCGTCCCTTTGGCCCCGTCCCATTGATAAAACGATACAAAATATGGAACCTCATCCAGCGGCTTGTTACTCCAACCTTTAGGCTTCTCCAAATTACCAAATTCCAGAATACCGTCACCATCCACATCACCACTGGCGATGGTCGCATCCTTGAAGGTGACATCCATAAGATTAAGCTTCCTGAGCTTGCCGTGATCCATCACAATGACATTGGAAACGGTAGTGGTCTGGGCAATTTTGGTGTCTATAATAATCCCCTGCCTACCCTCGGCTACCTTGCCAGCAACGACATTATAGACACCTAAGACCTGACTGTCCAAATCCAACGATCCGATTTCCTTAAAGGTTCCCCCACTGAATTGAAACGTTTTAACCGTAAAGAATTCATTACGTCGCAGCGTGACAATCGTCAAATCATTCAAATTATCCCCGTTCAAGTCCATCTTGTTGTGGTTAAAATCATCTACGACGAAGTCCGTATAACCTGTAGCATATATTTTCTCCAGAGTTCCTCCGGTATAGGAATACACGATGAGTCCCTTCTGATCCCCGCCATCGCCACTATCTCCGCTGGAAAAACCCGCTACAATATCGAGTGTTCCATCATTCGTTAAATCCACGAGCTTAAATGACTCCAGCACAGTGCCTTCCCCATCAAACGTCAGCTTCTTTACCCACGTTCCGCCCTGAGCTTCAAACAAGGCACCATGTATTTTTACGCTCTCATCTGGCGTTTCATAAAAGAGCACTGCTTCGTCTGTGCCATCATTGTTCAGATCACCCGTCCGAATTGGCGTCGGGTCATCTGGGTCATTCGGCCTTAAAGGCTGTACCGCCCCTAGTTGCGTATTCACTGCACCATTCAACTGCTGTTTCTCGTCAGACATCGTCGGTGTCTCCATCAGCGAAATGGGATCGCTAATAACATTACAGCCGCTTAAAAATCCAGCAAGGAGCAGCAAGGAAGAGCAGCCAGCCACCATTCTCAACAGCATTATATTCACTTCTCTTGCCGTCCCCTTCACAATTTGTTCTTTTCTGCTTGTGTCAATCGTCTTCCCTGAATATCAAACACCAATTCACCATCATTCAGCCCCCATATACGGGAAGCAAAGCGTTCAGCCATTTCCAGCGGCAGTACAGTAATGATCGTCACCCGCTCGTCAGAACACAGCTTGCGAAAAGTCTCCAATACATGCGCAGCCGAAGCTGGATCAAGTCCATTTACAGGTTCATCAGCTAAAATAACTTTAGCTCCGTGCACGAGAGCACGCGCAGTCGCTACCCGCTGCCGCTCGCCACCGCTGAGCTTGTCGCATTTATCATGCGCCTTATCCAGCAGACCCAGATCCTCCAGTACGTCCATCGCTCCCATATAATCGTCGGAACGCACCATACCGGTCACCATTCTCCACATTGGAGTTTGACCGGATCTGCCAATGAGCACATTTTTAAGAGCGGTTCGATTCATATTTAGATGCGGGTTTTGCTCCAGGTATGCCCATTCCCGCTTTATTTTCATCTTGCCCGTCCACCCGAATTTCAGCACATCATTGCCACCTACAATTAAACTGCCTTCATCCCATGGCTCTTGTAAAGCAAGACAGCGAAGCAGCGTTGTTTTGCCGCTTCCACTTGGCCCCACTATGGCAATGAATTCGCCCTGATGAATTTCAGCATCAATTCCTCGAAGTAGCTGGGTCCGTTCAGGCCCCACTTGCTTGGTCAGCTTCCGAATTTTAATCATCTAAGTGATTCCCCTTTGCGCGCCATCAATACTGTTTATATTTTATAGTAAATGTGAAACAAATACCATGCAAACCGCAGTTTTAAACCGCTGTTACTCTTTTTCTGGAAAACAGACCTAACAATCCGAAAACAACGTAACTACCTCCAAGGACAAGAAACATGCTGCCTTGAGTCCCAAAGTCCAACAACCCTCCGCTAATATTAGGTCCGATCACACTTCCCAGATTAAAATGAAAGGATGCCAGTACATTCGCGGCTGCTAAAAATGATTTGGGCAGCAGATCAGCGGCGTAGGCCAAACCGAGGGAGAAAAAGGAGCCTACTAAACCACCTGCTAGGGTCAGCAATATCAAAGTGAACATAAAATGATTGCCGCTCCAAGGTAGCAACATAAAGGTCATTCCCCCTGCTATACCTACGCTCATTAGCACCTTTTTACGTCCCCAACGGTCACTCAATATCCCTAGCGGTAGCTGCAGCACTAACCCTCCCAAACTGACGAACGGCAGCAAGGCGGCGATTTCATCGGTATGAAAGCCAATACGCAGGCCATAGACTGGAAAGTTACTGTTCAGGCTCGCTTCCATATAGCCGTATAGAAATGCAGGCAAAAGAGCGTACCATGCCCAGCTATAGCTGCGACGAAATCTTTGAGTGGGACGCGCCTCGGACTCCAGCCTCTCCGGTCTGGAGTCCGGCAGCTTAATTAACACCAACAGCAAAACAAGCAAGCACAATAAGGCCAACGCAGCGAATGGAACCAGCATTCCATAATCGAGTAGCCATAATCCCAATGGTCCTAATGCAAAACCCAGACCGTATGACATACCATAAAAGGAAATGTTGCGGCCTCGCTTCTCTGCTGGAGTCACCAGCAATATCCATAGCTGCGCAGAGTAGTGCAGTGCACTGTCACCAATACCTACTAGCAAACGCAGTACGAACCATACCCGAATATCAGGGATTAGCGGGAACAGCAGCAGCGTAACGAGCACTAGCACAAGCCCTCCGGCCATCAGCTTTTTGAACCCTAACCACCCCAATGTCCGCTCTGCCACCAACGTCATTGCGAATGAACCAATATACAGGGCAGCCGCATTCATTCCGTTTAGTGAAGATGAAACTCCCATTTGTTCCAACGAGATAGACAGAATAGGTAATAATAAACCTTGGCATAATCCGGCAACAATAATAACAGCAATTAAAATAAAATAATGAACCCGTAACGACGACGACATCCTAGCTCCTCCTGATCGAACAAATAAAATAATTAAAATCAATGTTAAGAAATGATTTGCATTTGATTCCATAATCAATAATAATTCTTATCACTATGTATTCCATGCCGTCCTGCAAAACCGGCAAATCACATATACAAATTCAGGTGTAATTAGTGTATTAAAGAATAGAAGAAAAAAATCGCCATCTGAGATGACGATTTTACGGAAAGAGCTTGTCTGGTATGTATCCGACTCCTTCGGTTAAGGAGCCTCGTATGTTCAATCCGAACCCATTCACGTCACAACGCACTATTTCATATTATAGTGGACAATCCCTGGCAGAACAAGCCATAATAAATAAATGAGCAATTATTAAAATGCTCATGTTTTGCTTATGGACGGGCTTAATTACGTTCACCGCTCTGGGCTAGAAGACAGAATAGGAGGCATTGGGTTCCATGAGTTATCAAATTAAAATAGACACTTCTCCAATTTATGAATTGCTCGGCAGCTTCATGGCCTATGTGACTAAAAAGTGGGTCCAAGATATGGACTTGGGCCATGAATGGATCGACAAGGTAGATGCACGACTACAACATGAAGTTCGTACTGAGCTTGCAACAGCTCAGGATTGCCCTTTTAGCGATTATGACGCACTCTATGCATGGGCGTTACTTCGACCGGAATCGGATGAAATATCTGATTATATCTCTTATTTGGACCACGGTCCGGATAAAGATATGTTTGAGCTGCTCGTTCCGCATATCCCTTTTTTAACTTTTGAAGAATCTTTACGCATTCGTAAGGTATACGCACCACTCCTCAGATTGTGGGATCGTGATTATTTTCGGGCCTTGGAAGGCGAACTACGTGTGTTGGCAGAAGAAGACGCTGCGGAAAAACGCATGCTGCTGAGTAAGATGGAACCGGAAGCACTGGTTGAATATGCGACAGCTGGACTAGTCGTGCCACACGTGGAAGACCTGGATACAGTAGTCCTATTTCCGGTTGTCCATAATCGCCCGATTAATTCATACTGTTTTTATACCCGCACACTGCTGATCCAGTATCCGGTAGATATCCCCGAGGAGAGCGAGGAAGAACCGCCTACGCTTCTGCTACGGCTCACTCGTGCGGTCAATGATCCGCAGCGGCTGCGAATTCTACGTTATGTAGCTCAAGGTCCTAAGTCTCTCGAAGATATGCGCCACGATTTGAGCCGTTTGGAAGATACACTCATGTCTGATATGATGATTTTACGAGTGGCTGGTCTGCTCCGTATTCACATCGGACGTTATCATAAGGAAAAATTCAGCATCCGTCCCGATGGCGCGGCTGATTTACAGGTATTTTTGGAATCCTATATTGGATTGTAATTTGAATTGTACTTTTAGTTATAATCGAAGCAGCGTTAAAGCTTTGGCTTGGAAGGAGTATGCATCATGTCGTATCCTAAGCAGCACATTTTATTTGATCTTGATGACACCTTAGTCCACTGCAACAAGTATTTTGACCTTATCCTCAACCACTTTTTCGATTTGCTTCAGGAATGGTTTGCAACTCATAACCTAACGAAAAATACGATTCGTGAAAAACAAATCGAAATTGATGTGGCTGGAGTTCATCAAGTGGGCTTTGCCAGCGAGCATTTTCCGCAATCTCTGATAGATACGTACCAATTTTTCTCGGAACAATTCGGACGCCGTCTCGATTCTCGGGAAGAGCAGGAGCTTCGCTCTCTTGGCCGAAGTGTATACGAACAGGAAATCGAACCGTATCCTGGCATGGTCGAAACGCTGAACTCCCTCCAAAAAGCAGGGCATTCTCTTCATCTTTATACTGGCGGTGAGCAGATCATTCAAGAAAGAAAGATTGAACAAATGAAACTGGCTACCTACTTTGATGACCGCATCTACATTCGTCAGCATAAAAATGTCGAAGCCCTAGAAGAAATCATCCAGATGAATCGTTTGGACCGAAGCATCACCTGGATGATCGGGAATTCTCTGCGCACTGATGTATCTCCAGCCCTTGCCGCAGGTATTCATGCTGTATATCTCAAGCAGCCTAAGGAATGGATTTACAATATGGTTGAATTGCAAAAAAATGTGAACTCCGTGATGTATACGATACAGAAGCTAACGGAAGTACCACGGGTTATCCACGAAAGCATACAATTGCATCAACAAAAAAGGACCCTCGGATAGGGTCCTTTTTTCGTATTTAAAATGTTATTTAACCTTTGATTCAGCCAAAATAGTGGTTTAAACCCTGTCTCAGGATTCCTCTCGAACGCTAAGTTGCCCTGTACCTGGTTCATTTAGAACAATTCGCGCTTTGACGGTCGATCCATCTTTACGCTTAAAAGACAACAATTGCGTCTGTCCCTTCGTCAACAGAGACTTGAGCATCGTTTCGGTAATCTGCTTTCCAGCATATTCCTTCCAGACGACAAAGCCACACCCCTGCTTGTAGTGGCTGCACCCATACCCTTTGCGGCCTTCTATAATGCTTCCGCCACAATTAGAGATTGGGCAGCTACCCAAAGCTTGCCTTTGGCTCACTGAAATGCCTGAGGCTCCGTCGGAAGAGCTGCGTGCAACGGAACCTGCTGTTCCCGCAGCACGACTTGCTGGTGGCGCTGCTTGCTCCAGCGTTGCGCTTCCAGCACTGCCACCGCGTCCTGATGTAGCACGCCCCACCCCTTTGGCGCCGGTGCGTCCACTCGCACGTGCACTACGTGCGCCTTCTTTTCCAGCCGCACGCTTCCCCCTTGCTTCCTCGCCAAAGGCATTTGCCGGAGCCGGTGGCTGCTGCCTCACCTTGTCAATGATGGACAACGTAAATCTTTTAACGTTATCCATAAACTTCTCCTGAGCCGCCTCACCCTTGGAAATTTGATGCAGACGACGTTCCCATTGACCTGTCATCTCCGGCGAGGCTAATAGATCAACCCCGGCATGACGGATCAGGTCAATAGCCATCTTTCCCTTTTCCGTAATAAGAATCTTTTTGCCCTTCATTTCAATATAGCCAACCTTTTTCAATCGTTCAATTGTGGCGGCCCGTGTGGCAGGTGTACCTAAGCCGGCATCCTTCATGACCTCACGTAATTCCTCATTCTCCATCTGTTTGCCCGCGCTTTCCATCGCCTTAAGCAATGTACCCTCCGTGTAGCTTTTGGGGGGCTGAGTCGCCTTTTCTTTCATCTCAGCGCGAACACACTCCACCGGACGCCCCGCATCAATCTCAAACTTCTTGTCCGTCCACTCGTCCGTTTCCTCTTCATCCTCTTTTTTCGATGATTTGCTCTTTTTACCTTTATCCTGGTCAACCTTACTTAAAACCACTTTCCATCCCAAGGAAAGAAGCTCTTTGATATTTGTTTTGAACAGATGCTTGTCCACCTGCGTCATTACGGTATGCATTTTATATTCAGCAGGCGGGAAAAAATGTGATAAAAACCTGCGAATAACCAGGTCATATACGTTTTGCTCTTCCTTACTTAGCGTACCTTGTCTTTTTAACGTCGGCAGAATAGCATGGTGATCCTCAACACGAGATGGATTGCAGACCGATTTATTCTGTTTATGGACCAAGTTGGGGTTGGCTTGTTGTACCAGATCAGCATAAGGACCTGTTCCCAGCATCCGTAGTGCCTTGTGCATACCGTCTATATTTTGCTCTGTTACATAGTTAGAATTGGTACGCGGATAGGAAATGACCTTGTGTCGCTCATAAAGCGCTTGTGCCACATCCAGTGTTTTTTTGGCCGAATAACCATACTTGGCATTCGCCTCGCGTTGAAGCAGCGTTAAATCGTACAATTTAAAAGGATACTCTTTTGTCTGCTTCGTGTCATATTTGGTGATTTTACCTGTTTTTCCACGAACGGCCGCAGCGATAGCTTCAGCTTCCTCTGGCTTCGTCAGCCGATCCCCCTGCCACGCACCTTTGTACTTGATTTGATCTTGCTTAAATTCAGCCCACACATCATAGAAGGTTTGAGACTGAAATGCCTCAATTTCCTTTTCCCGGTCATGAATCAGTGCCAGCACGGGAGTCTGCACCCGTCCTACCGACAGCAGTGTGTTATGTCGTGTTGTGAACGCTCTGGAAGCATTCATTCCGATCAGCCAGTCCGCTTCACTTCGTGCCCTCGCCGCTTGAGTCAGAAATTCAAACTCCGAAGCATCACGTAATCGTTCAAAGCCTGTCGCAATACTTTCCGCTGTCAAATCTGAAATCCACAGTCGTTTAACTGGCTGATGCAACTTCAATTGCTGTTGAATCAACGCAAAAATATATTGCCCTTCCCGTCCAGCATCACAAGCATTTACGATGGCATTGCAGCGTTTAGCCAGTTCACCAATCATTTTCAGCTGATCTTTTGTTTTCGGATTCGGTACAATTTTGAACTGCTCAGGGATAATAGGAAGATCCTTAATATTCCATCGTTTGTACTTAGCATCGTATGCATCCGGCTCAGCCAAACCCAGCAAATGTCCGATCGCCCAGGTTACAATGTATTTCTCCCCTTCCAAATAGGTACGGTTATTTTTAGCCCGCGGCTCCATAACAGCGGCAATCGTCCGTCCCATATCTGGTTTCTCGGCAATAATCAACGTCTTCATTCATACTCCATTCCTTCCTAACGGCCTTCTGTTTCTCCTCCATGAATCATACATATACATGGAATGTTAATGAAAACACAGGTATCCCGGCCTCATGCAAAAGGAGCCTTCTCCCGACGAAAGCTCCTTTGTAAATTCATTTAGTCAAACGCTTCAACAATATACGTGTATTATACCATAGATACCATGGTTCTCTCAGGTCATGATTTTATACAGTCAACGAAAGTTATATATACGTTAACTTATATAACATAAGTATCGGCTTTTATCTAATTTTCTTATGAAATATTTCTTTTTCTATAAAAAAGCTACACTAAACACCCCTTTTTATGTTATGATCAATTTAGATAAGAAATATATGGTGATAAGATTAAATTTAAGTTATATTATATAACATGAATTTCACAATGTTTCACAGCTCAATAATCATTTATTCATTTTCGCTTCTGACAGACTCAGCTTGAAATACAATAAAGCCCCATCCAAAGATGGAGCTTAGACTGATCCGTAACATAAAATTTATAATTATACCAAAACGGTAGCGCCCATGAGGTATTTATCAACCTCTCGTGCAGCTTCGCGACCTTCATTAATAGCCCACACGACAAGACTTTGTCCGCGACGCATATCGCCTGCAGCAAAAACCTTATCCACATTGGTAACATATTTTCCATAACGTGCTTTAACGTTGGAGCGACGATCCGTCTCCAAACCAATTTGCTCTACAATCGTTTGCTCAGGACCATCAAATCCAATGGCAATCAGAGCAATTTGTGCAGGGAATACGCGCTCCGTACCTGGAATCGGTTGATAGATTTTGCGCCCTGTTTCATCAACAATCCGTTGAATTTGAATGGTGTGCAGCTCTTTCAGATTACCGTTCTCATCACCTACAAATTTGGTCGTCATGATGGAGAACTCACGTGGATCTTCTCCGAACAACGCCTTCGCTTCTTCCTGTGCATAATCGAGAGAATACACGTTTGGAAATTGTGGCCAAGGGTTAGCAATCGGGTCACGCTCCATAGGCGCTTTGGTGTGTGTGCCAAATTGAGTGACACTCCGACAACCATGACGCAAAGAAGTAGCTACACAGTCCGAACCCGTATCACCGCCACCGATTACAATAACGTCTTTACCTTGGGAAGACAAATAGTTGCCATCTTCCAGATTGGAATCCAAGTAGCTTTTGATGGTACCATTCAGATAATCCATCGCATAATGAACACCCTTCAAATCGCTACCTTCAATGTTGAATTCTCTTGGCTTCGTAGAACCACCGCATAGGACAACCGCATCATATTCAGCAATCAACTGATCGGTAGGGATATCTTTGCCGATTTCCGTATTTGTGATGAATTGAATACCTTCAGCCTCCAGCAAATCCACACGCCGCTGAACAACCTTCTTATCCAATTTCATGGACGGTATGCCATACATCAATAATCCACCCACACGATCTGCACGCTCGTACACAGTCACGCTGTGCCCTGCTTTGTTAAGCTGAGCAGCTGCAGCCAAACCTGCTGGACCCGAACCAACAATAGCCACTCGTTTGCCTGTACGCTTTTCTGGCGGATTAGGAACGACCCAGCCTTCCTCAAAACCCTTTTCGATAATAGCTTCCTCAATGGTTTTAATTGTAACAGACTGTCCGATCAGGCCGACTGTACACGAACCTTCACATGGCGCAGGACAGACACGACCTGTGAATTCCGGGAAGTTATTCGTTTTGTGCAACCGCTCTAGCGCTTCCTTCCACAAACCACGATATACGAGATTGTTCCATTCCGGAATGAGATTATGAACCGGGCAGCCTAGAGTTGCTCCCATGATATCCATCCCCGTATGACAATAAGGAGTTCCACAGTCCATACAACGCGCCCCTTGGGTACGCAGCTCTTCTTCAGACATATGCTTATGGAATTCTTCCCAATCCTTTATACGCTCTGCCGGGTCCCGGTCTGTAGGAAGCTGTCGTGTGTATTCCATAAATCCAGTTGGTGTAGACATGTTACGTTCCCCCATCTCTTCGCTTATGAACCCCGATCATCCATTCAGAATTTAAGTCAAATTCGAATTTGTCTGTTTGTATCATGAAAGGGTCTGTTCTCGTTGAATTTGATTTATTGTATCACAATACAGCGTAAAAGTAATGAAAACTTATGCAACTTTTTGCATCAACACCAAAAGGATTTTTTATATGGTTTATTAATTTTTCAAATGAGTGGGGTCGGATACAGTCTATTCTTATTCCGTTCTCTCGTAAACAACAAAACGGTACTCATATGGATTTCTGTCATCCTTGATACCCGGAGTCTCACTAACTATATTCCAACCGTTCCAATCCAGCTCAGGGAACGTTGTATCGCCTTCAAAAGTCTCCTCAATCCGAGTCACAATCAGCCGATCGGCATGTGGCCAAAACAGTGCATAGATCTCTGCTCCTCCAATGACCATTAGCTCCTCCTGCTTTGCTAATTGGAGCCCTTCTTCCAGTGAATGAATCACTTCCGCACCTTCCACCTGATAGCGCTGATCTCGAGTCAAGACGATGTTACGTCGGTTTGGCAGGCTTTTTCCTCCAAAGGATTCCCACGTCTTGCGTCCCATGAGTACCGTTTTATTAATCGTCTGTTCTTTGAAAAAGGCCATGTCTCTAGGGAGGCGCCAGGGAAGTTTGTTATCTCGGCCGATCACACCATTTTGTGCCATAGCCCATATCATTGAAATGCCCATTTTTCCACCTCCTCTAATCAGATGGCGACAGGCGCCTTAATCCCTGGATGATACTCGTAATTTTCAAAAGCAAAATCGTCATAGGTATAATCAAAAATCGAATCCGGTTTGCGCAGAATTTTTAACTGAGGCAACGGATAAGGATCACGTTCCAGCTGTGTATGCACTTGTTGCATATGATTTGAATAAATATGCACATCGCCGCCTGACCAAATAAATTCGCCGGGCTCCAAACCACACTGCTGTGCAACCATATGCGTAAGCAATGCATAACTCGCGATGTTGAACGGCAGCCCTAGAAAGGTATCCACAGAACGCATTGTTAGCATACAGGAAAGCTTCCCTCCAGCTACATAGAACTGAAATACAAAGTGACATGGCGGCAACTTCATGGATTCGATTTCTGCCACATTCCAAGCACTGACGATGTGTCGTCGTGAATCTGGATTATTTTTAATAGCCTCAATGACATTCGCAATTTGGTCAATATGTTGCCCGTCTGTTGTTTCCCACGAGCGCCATTGCGATCCATATACAGGACCCAGATTCCCCTGCTCGTCCGCCCACTCATCCCAAATGGTAACTCCGTTCTCCTTGAGATAAGAAATGTTGGTATCTCCCCGCAAAAACCATAACAACTCATGAATAACGGATTTCAAATGTACTCTTTTGGTGGTCACCAAGGGGAAGCCCTTGGCCAGATCAAAACGGAGTTGTCTTCCGAAAACAGATAGTGTACCCGTTCCTGTACGATCCTCTTTTTTTACTCCATTCTCTAAAATATCCTCCAGCAGTTCCAAATAGTTACGCACGTTATTCCTCTCCTTTGAGCATGAATAAAAACTGGCATCGCCAGATTCTAATCTTTAAAATTCTTTTTCTGCACCAATATCTATATTTAGTTTATCATGCACGGTGCTTCGTTGACCATGTACTGTGTGAATTTTCATGGTAGTCCTGAAAATCCTAAAGCTTGAAAAAAAAGAGACAAAGAGCGCAAATATAGCGCTCCTTGCCTCTCTTTGTCATGTATGAAAACCAAAAACGAGATAATGAAAAATGGTATTAGCGACGTGGTGCCAATGCATGGATCGGATGACCCAGCACGACTTCCGCTGCTTCCATAACGATTTCGCCCAATGTAGGGTGAGCATGAATAGTCAAGGAGATATCTTCGAGTGTAGCACCCATTTCAATCGCCAGACCCAGTTCAGCAATAAGGTTGGAAGCTTCCAGACCTACGATTTGCGTACCCAGTACCAGACCTGTGTCAGCGTCAGCTACGATTTTCACAAAACCTTCAACAGCGTTCAGGGAAACCGCGCGACCGTTTGCTCCATAAGAGAACTTGCCAACTTTGACATTGTATCCTTTTTCTTTGGCTTGTGTCTCTGTGTAGCCTACGCTGGAGCATTCTGGATCTGTGAAAACGACAGCTGGCATACATTTGTAATCTACTACAGACGGCTCGCCTGCGATTGCTTCAGCAGCCACTTTACCTTCGTAAGAAGCTTTGTGTGCCAGAGCAAGACCAGCTACGATATCGCCGATTGCAAAGATGTGAGGAATGCTAGTACGTCCTTGGTGATCAACTTTCACCATTCCGCGCTCATCCAGTTCTACGCCGATCAGATCCAGACCCAGTTCACCGTCTGTGTTTGGACGACGTCCAACAGTTACAAGCAGATATTCAGCAGTTACTTCTTTGCTTTCGCCGTTAACGGAGAATTTCACCGTTACGTCTTTATCTGTTTGCTCTGCACTTTCAGCTTTAGCGCCAGTGAAGATTTCGATGCCAGTTTTCTTCATGCTTTTCGCAACGATCGAAGTCATATCTTTGTCGAAACCAGGAAGCACTGTATCCATACCTTCAATGATCGTTACTTTGGAACCGAATTTAGAGTACATTTGTCCAAGCTCTGCACCAATGTATCCACCACCGATTACGATCAGGCTCTTTGGAATTTCAGGCAGGTTCAATGCTTCTGTAGAAGACAGAATGCGTCCGCCAAATGGGAATGGTTTCAGTTCGATTGGACGGGAACCTGTTGCGATAATTGCATTTTTAAAACGGTAACGTGGTGATTCATGTTCGTTGAATACACGCGCTTCGTTTTCGTTGATGAACATGCACTCACCATTGAAAACTTCAACTTTGTTGCCTTTGAGCAAGCCACTTACGCCGCCTGTCATTTTCTTAACAACGCCGTTTTTGAATTCTTGTGTTTTAGCGAAGTCCACTTTTACATTTTCAGCCGAAATACCGAAAGACTCGCCATGTTTAGCTGCTTCGTATTGATGAGCTGCAGAGATCAAAGCTTTGGATGGAATACATCCACGGTTCAGACAGACACCGCCCAGCTCAGATTTGTCAACGATCAATACGCTTTGTCCCAATTGCGCGGCACGGATGGCAGCTACATAGCCGCCAGGACCCGCACCGATAACCAATGTGTCAATATCCAGAGAAGCGTCTCCTACTACCATTGATTACACCTCCATAACAAGCAACTCAGGGTTAGCGAGCAGCTGTTTGATATAGTTCATGAAGTTTTGAGCAGTTGCACCATCAATAATACGGTGGTCAAAGCTCAGGGAAAGAGCCATTACTGGAGCGGCAACAATTTCACCGTTTTTCACGACTGCTTTTTCACTAATGCGGCCAGTACCCAAAATCGCAACTTCAGGGAAGTTAATGATTGGAGTAAAGAACATACCGCCTGCAGAACCGATGTTAGTGATGGAAATTGTGCTTCCTCTCATTTCGTTCGCAGCCAATTTTCCATCACGACCGCGCACAGCCAGATCACGAATGGAATCAGCAATCATCCAGATACTCTTACGATCAGCATCTTTGATAACAGGAACGATCAAGCCGTTGTCTGTATCTGTAGCGATACCGATGTTGTAGTATTTTTTGTAGACAATTTCGTTTGCTTCTTCGTCGATTGTGGCATTCAGAGCCGGGAATTGACGGGAAGCAGCAACCAAAGCTTTTACGATGAATGGCAGGTATGTTACTTTTGTGCCTTTCTTCTCAGCAATTGGTTTGATACGAGTACGGAAAGCAACCAATTCAGTTACATCTACTTCATCCATAATCGTAACGTGCGGAGCCGTATAAGCCGATTTAACCATAGCATTGGAAATAGCTTTGCGGATACCTTTAAATGGTACGCGCTCTTCCTCAGCACGTGGATCTGCTGCTGGCGCAGATGGTGCTGCAGCTTTCGCTTCTTTCTTAGCAGGCTCTTGTGCTTTTGCAGCTTCTTTCGCTACTGGTGCAGCCGCTTGACCTCCACCATTTTTGAAAGCTTCTACATCTTCTTTGGTGATTTTACCATTTTTGCCGGAGCCACTCACTTGAGCGATGTTTACACCTTGCTCACGAGCAAATTTGCGGACGCTAGGTGTAGCCAGTACGTCTTTGTTAGAAGCAGCTGGAGTTGCAGCTGGTTTAGTGTTAGCTCCGCCTTGTGCAGCATCCTGTTCTTGTTTAGCAGCAGCTGGTGCTTCTTCTTGTTCAGGAAGTTCACCCTCTGCAGCGATTACAGCTACGACTTGACCTACGTTAAAGATGTCGCCGTCTTTGGCAAATACTTCTTGTACTGTACCATTGACCGGACAAGGAACTTCAACTACAGCCTTATCGTTTTGTACTTCCATGATGATATCTTCATCTGTTACTTTGTCGCCGGGCTTGATGTGCATCTTGATGATTTCGCCTTCGTGAAGACCTTCACCCAGCTCTGGGAATTTATATTCAAATCTAGCTGCACCTGCAGCTCCGCTTTGTGCAGCAGCACTTGGCTCAGGGCTAGCAGCTGGTGCTTCTGGTGCATCTTCTTGTTCAGGAAGTTCACCTTCTGCATCAATTACAGCTACGACTTGACCTACGTTAAAGATGTCGCCGTCTTTGGCAAATACTTCTTGTACTGTACCATTAACCGGACAAGGAACTTCAACTACAGCCTTATCGTTTTGTACTTCCATGATGATATCTTCATCTGTTACTTTGTCGCCGGGCTTGATGTGCATCTTGATGATTTCGCCTTCGTGAAGACCTTCACCTAGCTCCGGGAATTTATATTCAAATTTAGCCACGTTTAAAACCTCCCAAATTTACGGTGTGCTTTAATTAAAATTCCAATACTTTATTAACCGCATCAATGATACGTGTTGGCGTTGGCAACCAAGTATCTTCAATTTGAGCAAAAGGATAAACGGTATCCGGGCCTGCTACACGCAGAACAGGTGCTTCCAGATGCAGGATTGCTTTTTCGTTAATTTGTGCAATAACTTCAGCAGCTACACCGGAGCTCTTTTGCGCTTCTTGAACAACGATAGCACGATTGGTTTTTTGAATAGAAGCAACAACGGTATCAATGTCAATCGGGCTAATGGTACGCAAATCAATGATTTCCACTTTGATACCTTTTGTTTTTTCCAGTTCATCAGCAGCTTTAACCGAAGTGTGCACCATCATACCGTAAGTAATGATCGTCACGTCGGAACCTTCACGAACTACGTTAGCTTTGCCCAGTTCAACTGTGTAATCATTCTCAGGAACTTCAGCGCGGAATGCATGATACAGGTTCAAATGTTCCATGAAAAATACTGGATCGTTGTCGCGAATAGACGCAATCATAAGACCTTTTGCATCGTAAGGGTTGGAAGGAACAACAACCTTGATACCAGGTGTTTGAGCCAGAAGACCTTCCAAGGAATCTGTATGCAGCTCGGCTGCCTTAACACCGCCACCAAAAGGTGTACGGAATACGATTGGAGAATTGTAACGTCCACCGGAACGGTAACGCATACGGGATGCTTGAATTGCCATTTGATCGAGAGCTTCAAAGATAAAGCCTACGAACTGGATTTCAGCTACAGGGCGGAAGCCTTGAATACCCAGACCCACAGCAAGACCCCCGATTGCGGATTCCGCCAGCGGAGTATCGAATACACGTTCTTCGCCAAATTCTTTTTGCAGACCTTCTGTAGCGCGGAATACGCCACCTACATGACCTACATCTTCACCGAAAAGCAGGACGTTAGGGTCGCGTTTCAACTCTACGCGCAGTGCGTCACGAATCGCTTCTTTCATGTTCATTTGTGCCATTTGCTTCATTTCCTCCTTAAACATTGACAGATCAATTTCAGTTCAGGTCAATCGAAAAGCAGACCGGATCGGGTTAGCGCCCGGTCTCTTTCAAGTTCAATTATTTAAAATCAGCTTTTTGTTCTTCCAAGTGCTTAGGCGTTGTTTCGAACATGCTATCGATCAGGCCAGGAATTGTCATTTTTTCTGTTTTCTCGGCTTTTTTGATCTCTTCGTTCACTTTTGCCTTAGCTTCTTCTTTTACGCGAGCTGTATCTTCTTCAGTCCAAAGACCTTTTTTCTCAAGGTATTTCGCAAAGCGGGCAATTGGATCTTTCGCATTCCATTCGCCTTCTTCTTCTTTAGAACGATATTTTGTTGCATCATCAGAAAGGGAATGCGGACGGAAACGGTACGTTACGGCTTCAATCAATGTAGCACCTTCGCCATTACGTCCACGCTCTGCAGCTTCTTGAACGGCTTTAATAACTGCAAGCACGTCCATGCCGTCAATTTTCACGCCTTTAATACCAGCAGCTACTGCTTTATGAGCGATCGAAAGAGCAGCTGTTTGTTTAGAAAATGGAGTCGTGATCGCGTAACCATTGTTTTGCACAAAGAAAATAACTGGCAACTTGTATACACCAGCATAGTTCAGGCCTTCGTAGAAATCACCTTCGGAAGAACCGCCGTCACCTGTATATGTAATGGCGACTTGTTTTTGCTTTTTCAGTTTGTAACCCATAGCAATACCCATAGCATGCAAAATTTGCGCGCCAATGATGATTTGCGGCATCAGTACATTAACACCGTCCGGCACTTGGCCGCCGTGTTGATGACCACGGGAATACAAGAAAGCTTGGTATAATGGCAGGCCATGCCAAACGATTTGCGGAATATCGCGGTAGCCTGGAGCAATAAAGTCTTCTTTTTGGAGCGCATATTCGCTACCAATCATGGTTGCTTCTTGTCCGGATACCGGAGCGTAGAAACCGAGACGTCCTTGACGGCCTAAGTTAACGGCACGGTCATCCCAAGTACGTGTAAATACCATTCGATACATAATTTCTTTCAATTGATCATCTGTAAGTTTAGGCAACATATCTTTATTGATAATTTCACCATCCGGAGAAAGTACGGACAACGCCTCAACTTCCTCTGTGTAAACTTCATAAGGAACCTTGCTCATTTTCTTCACCTCAACAAAAAAATTTGAATATCAAGTTCCGCTGTTATAGGATTATTATACACCTGTTATATCGCTCGCGTCAAAGATTTAGTTATTTTTTTTGAGTTTGCCACATTTTTGTGTGTGTAACAGGGTATGTTTTTTACTATAACAGCTTAGTACATGATTGAAATTTTAAACATCTATTGCAATCAGGGTAATCTTAACTTATTGTGATCCCGAATGCAAAATAATACCCAAGAAAGGTGACGAAAAATGACGGATTCTCGGTATTTAAAACGAACCATCCTTAAAGACGAAGTAGACAGCCGCTTTCTTGGCGAGACCAGAACTCTCCGGATATATTTGCCGCCCGGCTATAATGAAATATTGAGCTACCCGGTCGTATACTGTCAGGACGGAGAAGAATTTTTCAATTTTGGCCGCATTGCAACTCACGCCAACCGCCTCATTCTAGATGAGGGCGTCGAACCCTTCATTATTGTAGGTGTGGAAGTGAATACCAAAATCAGAACTCAGGAGTACGCTCCCTTTGGCAATCGTTTTGAGGCGTATACCGCCTGTTTTGCAGAAGAGATTATTCCCTATGTGGAGCAAAAGTATCCTATAAGAAAAGATGCAGCGTCCCGCATTTTGGCGGGGGATTCACTGGGAGGCAGTGTGTCTCTGCATTTGGCTTTGATGTATCCTCAGCTGTTCAACCGCATTATCAGCCTCTCAGGTGCTTACTATGAAGCTTCGCAGGAAATCATCGCCCGTGAGAAAGATCTATCTCATTTGCGGGTGTGGATGACGGTTGGCCTTCAGGAAGATGCATTTGAGAGTGATACTGGCATTTACAACTTTGTAGAGCTTAACCGTCAATGTGCAGATTTGCTGCGCGAACGGAACGCTGAAGTTTCTTACCGTGAAAAGGATGGCAAACATTTGTGGGGCTTTTGGCAAAACGAGTTGCCTGACGCGCTAATATATTTTTTGGATCGCGCCTGAGTAAATATTCTTCCAGGTAACTAAGGGGAATGGAGCATTGACCTACTAGGTCATAAAGCTCCTTCCTCTTTTTCATAATTTGGTTACGCTTTCAAAAATGTATAACGAAAAACGGCAATTATTGCCGTCATCTGTCGTTCACATTATAGCTTTTCTTCTACGATCTTGTCCAGCAAGGCGTCGCACCCTGCGTCCATTAATCGATAGGTCTCTTCAAAATTCCCTGTAAAATATGGGTCGGGTACTTCTCTTAATTTTTCTTGAGGAAGCAAATCCATAAATTTTAGAATATCGGCCTCCGCTCCACCTGCAATCTTTCGCATGTTTCGTTCATTAGAGTCATCCATGCACACAATATAATCAAACGCGTCAAAATCACGGCCCGTTATTTGCCGCGCCTGTATGCCTTGTTCGCTGATTCCATGCAGTTTAAGTTGCTTTAGTGTTCCCTCATGCGGGGGATTTCCGATGTGCCAGTCGCCTGTCCCGGCCGAGTCCACCCCGATTTCTGCGCCCAATCCCCGTTCCTGCGCTTTATGTCTCAGTATTGCCTCCCCCATCGGAGAGCGGCAAATATTGCCCAAACACACAAACAAAACGTTAATCATTTCGTTCTCCTTCCTATTACACATTACACTTCCTTTTTTTCTGTTTCATTGTAGCCATGTCCTCCAAAATTGTGCAAGCCATATTTAACGCGGTATACTTAAAAACGATGATATATATAGGATCGTATCAGAAAGAAAGGATGTTGATTATGACAAAAAAACGAGCGATTGTATTTTCAGGCGGTCGTCTTAATGAAGAAGATTTACATCAAATACAACCCGATGATTTTATTATAGGTGCAGATAAAGGTGCTCTTTTCCTGATCGAGCACGGTATTACACCACATATCTCTGTAGGAGATTTTGATTCGATCACGCCAGAGGAAAAAGAAAAGGTAGAATCAGCAAGCCAACGTATGATTGCGTGCGATCCAGTACTTAAAGACTTAACAGATACTGAACTTGCTTTGGAAATCGCTATGGACGAACAGGCAGATCATGTACTGCTGCTTGGTGTGACTGGCACCCGGATGGACCACACCTTGGCTAATGTTCAAATATTGGTACGCGCAATGCAACATCATATTAGCTGCGCTATTATGGACGCACATAATTATATTGAGCTCACCGGATCAACGCTTGAGATCCAGCCTATGGGTTATACATATACATCGCTGCTTCCTATGACTGCCGAAGTAACAGGCATACAACTGGAAGGATTTATGTATCCGCTACATAATGCCACCCTCAAAATGGGACAATCACGTGCTGTCAGTAATAAGCTAACGGCTCCAAAAGGTACGATTTCCATCAAAAGCGGTCTACTACTCGTTATTCAAAGCAAGGATTAATTATGACATTGTTGTAACCATTGTATAAATTGTTTTTCACTCAAAACCCTTGATTAGCAAGGGTTTTTCCGTTTGTAGAGATCTATAAATCGATATACTTTTTACAAATTGTAATTTTTAATCGTTTTTTAATAATCGCTGTGTAAGTCTTGTCCCTCAAGCATTTGAGAGTTATTTTCCAACTATTAGGCGGCTTCAAAACTGTTATACTCAACGCTGTCAGTTAGTTAGCAACTCAGCAAAATATTGCACAAATCAATTTCTGGAGGTACTTACAACATGAATATGCAAAAAATCATAAAAAAGGTAATTATCGCAGGGGTCGCAGCCACTATCGGCTTTGGTACTTTTGCAATTGAGGGAACAAATACGGCACAGGCTGCCACTACTACTTCTGTTGGCCAAAAAGTAATTAACTACGGCGAAAAATATATGGGAACTCCCTATAAGTTTGGAGCTTCCACAAGCACGACGCGCAATTTTGACTGTTCTTCTTTCATGAAGCACATATTCAAGAAATACGGAGTGAATTTGCCGCGTACTTCCGTCCAACAGTCCAAAGTTGGACATGCCGTATCCAAGTCCAATTTGAAAAAAGGGGACTTAGTGTTCTTTTCAAGCGGTAGCCGTGCGACGGGTCGCAACATTACCCACGTAGCAGTCTATATGGGCGGGGGTAAAATTTTGCACACTTACGGCGGACCTGGCGTGACCATCTCCGATTTGAACTCTAGCAACTGGAAAAGAACATACATTAAAGCACGCCGCGTGCTGTAGTATGAAACTCATTTTGAAATATGCTAGCCGGGACGAAAAGTTCCGGCTTTTTTTATATACCTAATACTATTCTGGTACGGTTGGTGTTCTGAGTGAATAGCCAATACCTCGTTCTGTACGGATCATTTTAAACTTATACCCCTTATCTACTTTAACCCTCAAATGTCTGATATAGACGTCTACTACGTTCGTATCAACGATATAATCATGTTTCCAAACATCCTTCAGAATTTGCTGTCTGCTACAAACTTGGTTAAGATGTATCGCCAGATGAAGCAAAAGATCGAATTCTTTCGGAGTTAATTCCAGCTTTTGCCCCCCTCTGCTCACCATTCTGCTTGCATTATCTATATGTAAATCACCCGCCTCGATTGCCCTTTTCACATCACGTTCAATACCAAAAATCCGCAATAAATTAGCCACCCTAGCCTGAAAAACTCTAGGATAAAAGGGCAAAACTATCACATCATGTGCTCCTTGTTCAAAGCAGGAAACAATATGGTCCTCCTCATCTGATGAAGTCATTGCAAATAGCGGGACATGAGGATGGTATTGCTGCAATGTGCGAAGCAAACCATGTGAATCCGTCGGTTCATCTTCTATATTGAGCAGTAGCAAATCCACAGGATTATGGGCTACATAAGAGCTTGCATCTGTCGTATTGCTAACATGAACCACCTGATAACCTGCCTGTTCCAATGGATGAACAAATACGGGAGACGCTTCATTTACATCCACAAGTAAAATTAACGGGCTCATCTTTTCACCCACCTGGTTTGGACATAGCATTACATATTGGATACGAACAAGTTTGTTATAAGCCATTAAAGCATATTAATATTATTGTAACAAAAAAGCAGAAAATCATTCTCCAAAAGAATGGCTTTCTGCTTTCATGGTTTAACCCAAATAGCGATGATACAGACTTCTTGCTTTTGCCACGTCCTTAGTCCCATGAATCAACGCTCTGCCATCTGCAAAAACAACCAAACGATGCTCGCCTGTACTATAGGAAACCAAAAACGGATTCCGCTCTACTTTTCCTTCTCCCAAAGAAGCAAATCTATCTGCCGTTTCTGCAAGATTCAAATGTATCGGGTTTGCTGGTCTAATTTGAACGGTATCCCTACCGCACAAAACATCTGTCTTCTGCCGATGAGAGGCCGACAAATAGGGATACGTCGGTTGGCTGCCGCAAGAAGGACAGTTCTCCTTTTTAACGCTATCTACTGCTATCGCTACATACTCATTTTTCCACAAATCAAACGAAAGCAGCTTTCCTCTCAAATCTTCTGGATATCCACCAAGAAGTTTGAAAGCTTCCGTAGTTTGGTTAGCCGTGACCATCTGTACGGCCTGCGGAATAATCCCGGCGGTATCACAGGTTTCCCCACCAAACGGTACAGTTCCCAGCAGACAGTGAAGACAAGGCGTTTGACCCGGTAAAATGGTATAGGTTACACCATAGCTGCCCACACATCCCCCATAAATCCAAGGTATCCGATGCTTGAGTGCCATGTCGTTCATAAGAAGTCGGGTATCGAAATTATCGGTTGCATCCATCATGAGATCTACCCCCTGGATCAACTCTTCCAGCTCTTCCACCCTAACATCCAGTACATGTGCATGTATAACCGTTTCCGAATTAATATCCTTTAATCTTCGCTGAGCAGCTACTGCTTTGGGACATCTTTGCGCAGCATCACGTTCCTGAAAAAGCTGCTGGCGCTGCAAATTGCTCCATTCCACATAATCCCGGTCTACGAGGCTCACTGTACCTACACCCCCGCGAACGAGCGTTTCCGCAATACCTGTACCTAACGCTCCGGCACCTATGATTAGTACGTGGGAAGAAGCAAGCCGGCGTTGTCCTGTCGGTCCAAAGGGCGCGAATCTTTCCTGTCTGGAATAACGGTCACTTGGATGTGTTCCTCCTGCACCAGATTTGTCAGTTACCTTCATGCCTGAACCATGCCTTCTGTCGGACTGCTTGCTGAAGCATAACGTTTTACAGGAATCATCCCCGCCTCAAAACCATATCTTCCAGCACGAACAGCCAGTTTCATGGCCTCAGCCATTTTTACTGGGTCCTTCGCTCCTGATACGGCTGTGTTCAACAAAACAGCATCTGCCCCCAACTGCATCGCCATTGCCGCGTCACCGGGTGAGCGAATACCCGCATCGACAATAACCGGAACCTCCGCTTGTTCAATAATTAGCTCTAATGAGAACGGATTGAGCAAACCATGTCCTGTACCAATCGGCGAAGCTCCAGGCATAACGGCGTGTACTCCAAGCTCTTGTAACCTCTTCGCAAGAATCACATCGTCCGATATGTAGGGCAGCACGATAAAGCCTTCTTCTAACAGCTTTTCACTAGCTTTCAACGTTTCAAAAGGGTCAGGTAGCAGTGTCTTGCTATCCCCAATGACTTCCACCTTTATCATATCGCACAGGCCGGAGGCTTTTGCCAATTGGGCAATACGAATCGCCTCCTCTGCTGTTGTAGCCCCTGCTGTGTTGGGAAGAAGTGTATACCGGCTCAAATCCAGCATATCGAGAAAATGCTGCTTATCCCGTTCCTCCAAGTTCAATCTCCGTACAGCAAACGTCAATATTTCCGTCTCAGCAGCCTCTACGGCTTGGGATTGGATATCCAGATCAGAGAATTTTCCTGTTCCCAACAACAACCTCGAGGTAAAAGATGCTTTTCCAATGGTTAACATAATCAACCGCCTCCCACAAAATGTACAATTTCTAGGCAATCTCCATCTTTTAGTACTGCTTCATCATGATCTTCACGGGTCAATATATGCCGATTCAGCTCCACCACTACGGTTTTCACCTTTACATCAAGCTCATGTAGCAATTGATTCACATGAGTGATCCGATTAGAAAAGGCCATGCTCTGGCCGTTAATCGTCAGCTTCATAAGCTTTCCTCCTTGAGGAGCTCAGAAGAAAATCTACTTATCCCAAGTTCAGCCGCACCAGCCCCATTAAGCATAGCTGCCATCGCACGCCCGGTAGCATCACTCAGCAGGACACCGTTGCGATAATGCCCGACTGCAGCATATACGCCCTCGACCCCAGGAACAGCGCCTATAAAAGGGTGACCTGATGCAGCCTGTGGACGTAAGCCCGCCCAAGTGCGTATAAAAGAAGCTTCACGGACGCGCGGCAGCCAGGCAGAGGCACGTGCCAGCAACCCCTCCAAGCCTCCTACGGTCACTTCTTCGTCATATTGATGCGGAAGGCTCGTTGCCCCAATCCAAAGCTCGTTATTCTGTTTAGGCACGAGGTAAATATCATCAGCATAAATGGTGTATTCTAACGGGCGATCTTTCAAGGAGACCGCTACCGCTTCGCCCTTGACCGGATAAAGTGGATATTCAAACCCAACCTGCGCTAGCAATTTCATGCTATCCAAGCCTCCAGCAATAATGACCTGATCGCAGGAAAAAAAGCCACTATCTGTTCGAACACCGCAAACTCGACCATCCTGTATGACCAGTTGCTCTGCCTGTGTACCAGACCATACCGTTGCTCCCAGCACCGCAGCAGCACCTGCATAAGCACGGCAAAGCTGGACAGGAGCCACTTGTGTCTCCTTTGAGCGATATATTGCCCCGATCGCTTGTTCATCCAAACCTGGAATTCGTCGGGCCAATTCCCTCGCATCCCACCAGATAGGACAATCATCCTCTCGCGTTTTAGCAGCTTTCCAACGTTTTTGGCCCTCAGTTTCCGTACGGAAAGGGGTCACAAATCCTTCTGTACGGAATTCCACCGAAATACCCGACAAACGCTCCAGATCACAGACAAGCTCAGGGAATGCATCTCGACTTCTGCGAGCAAATCGTGCCAGCTCAGAGTCGGTGAACTCTTCACTTTCCGCTGCCAGCATTCCAACCGCTGCTCCTGAGGCTCCCTCACCCGGGATCAATCGTTCCAGCATGATCGTACTTCTTCCCTCCTTGGCCACATGATAAGCAATGGAACTGCCGATAACACCTCCACCTATGACCAAGCATTCAGCATGTCCTATCGCTCTTGCCTCTGTGTGTATCTTTAGCATTTGTTCCGTATCTCCTCTCCATAAACCATTCTGCTTTTAGCTTGCCTCTACTCTCGTTTTCTCGCTACAGGCTGTGAACTACAAGATCTGCCATTCGCCTATATTCCATCGCAGCTGCAACGGGCGACTCAGCCTCCCATATACCAGACATCACCGCAATTCCGCTTGCTCCGGCCCTATAAAGCTCCGGGATATGGTGCGGTTGTATGCCGCCCAGCGCAATCACCGGAATGTTCGACAGCCTGCAAATATGTTCAAGCTGAGCTAAACCCCGTGGTACAATACCGGGCTTACAATGGGTCTCATATACGTGACCATAAAGTACATAGTCCGCACCTGCCCGCTCGGCATTCTGCGCCTCCTCCAAGGAATGCACAGACACTCCACAGCGTGTACCCTTTGAAAGTAGGCTTTTCACATCCACAACAGGTAATCCATTAGCTGGTAGCTGGACGGCTCCAACCAAAGTAAGTAAAGCTACATCCACACGATCATTTACTACAATTTGTTGCAAAGGAACTTCCTGCTCCACCATGCTGCGAGTCAAAGAAAGCAATGCAGAGGCACCATTATGTTTTAAACGTGCGTGTACATAATGAACATACGGACAAATCACAGCAGCCACTTGGGCTGCTTGTGCAAAAGTGCCCTTTTCCATCGAAATTGCGTGTAATTCGATTTTGTCTTCACCTCACATTGGATTAAAGGATCTAAGCTTACCAGCCACGTCTACCAGCAGTAATGAAAGGGGATTGTATGTGAATCCGTCTACGGAAGCTCGAACAACTTAAAGTGAACGAAACGCAAAAAAACCACTTCCCCAAGGAAGTGGTTTAACGAACGTCCAATAATCGAACGGACCATGATATCCGTATACGTGTATCGTCCCACGCACAAACAAAATAAAGATGGTGTTGCCTTGTTTGCACGGCGCTCACTTCCCTACGCTGGCATAACCCAGATCAGGTGCAAAGGGTCCGAAATCCATTTATTCCGTCTCAGCCGCATGGGCGACTCCCCTAGTGTGACTATTTTATTGTATAAGCTAAAGATAGCTTAGCATATTTTCCTAATTCTGCAAACCCCACTTCGTGTGAAATATGCAGAACTGGATTTAGTTGATTTTAGTTAACTTTACTTGACCACTCTTCCACATTCCACGTTTTGGTTACCCAATCCTCGTAAAAGTCCGGTTCGTGAGATACAAGCAATACGGTCCCTTTGTATTCCTTCAAGGCACGTTTCAGCTCATCCTTTGCTTTAACATCCAAGTGATTGGTAGGCTCATCGAACAGTACCCAGTTGCTTTCACGCATTAACAGTTTGCAAAGACGGACTTTAGCCTGTTCTCCACCACTGAGCGCAGATAGCGGACGCGTGATATGCTCATTCTTCAAACCGCAACGCGCCAAATGCGCCCGTACTTCATGTTGGTTCAAATGCGGGAATTCATTCCACACATCGTCAATCGGTGTAATTTTCTCCGCCTTTACTTCCTGCTCAAAATAAGCGGGTTGCAAAAAATCACCTTGATAGGTTTTTCCACTGATTGGCGGAATTTTTCCCAATATGGTTTTGAGCAATGTTGATTTACCGACACCGTTGTAGCCAACAATTGCAATCTTTTCGCCACGTTCAATCGTCATGGACATTTTAGGCAAAAGGGCATGCGTATAACCAATCTCAAAATCAATACCCTCAAATACCGTCTTTCCGCTTGCACGTGCTTCTTTGAATTGAAAGGTTGGTTTTGCGGCTTCTTCAGGCTTATCAATACGTTCAATCCGATCAAGCTGCTTTTCACGGCTCTTTGCTCGGCCTGATGTAGAGGCACGCGCTTTATTACGCTGAATAAAATCTTCCTGTTTCTTAATAAAATCCTGTTGCTTCTCATAAGCATCAATATGCTGAGCCTTGTTCAAATCTGCCATTTCAAGAAACTTTTCATAGTTAGCTGAATAACGAGTCATCTTGGCAAACTCAAGATGGTAAATAACATTAACGACCTGATTCATAAATTCAGTATCATGTGAAATAAGAATAAAAGCATAGGGATAATCCTTCAAATAGCGCGTAAGCCATTCAATATGCTCTACATCCAAATAGTTGGTAGGCTCATCCAACAGCAGGACATTCGGCTTTTCCAACAGCAACTTGGCAAGAAGCACTTTTGTTCGTTGCCCGCCGCTAAGTGCAGATACATCCCGATCCAGTCCTATGGCCGACAGACCTAGTCCATTCGCCATTTCTTCAACCTTCACATCAATGAGGTAAAAATCCCCCATATCCAGTTGCTCCTGAATTTCACCCATCTGTTCCAGCAACACTTCCAACTCTTCAGGAGAAGCATCCCCCATTTTGTCAGTAATCTGCATCATTTCCTTTTCCAATTCCAATAAAGGAAGAAAGGCGTCTTTCAATACATCACGTACCGTTTTGCCCGGTGTCAGCTTGGTGTGCTGATCCAGATAGCCGTAACGTACACGTGGAGTCCATTCCACTTTACCCTCATCCTTAAGCAATTTTCCAGTCAGAATGTTCATGAGTGTCGATTTACCAACACCGTTAGCTCCTACCAAACCTACACGTTCCCCCGCAAGTAATCGAAAGGAAACATTTTTAAATAATGCGCGGTCCCCAAAGTTGTGGGATACATTTTCTACAGTCAATAAACTCATAAGCTGTTTTTGGCTCCTTATTGTCATCGGCGTTGCCGACTGTTCTTATTTCATATGCATTTCGTTTCTTTCAAAGCTTTATTGTAGCACATTCTGCAACCATATCGGAATATTGAAAACAGTGAATTTTAAGGTTTTTTGGTATGGATCTGCCTAAAAAAACAAAAACCACCCATGAGGGTGATTATTTTAAGCCGTTATAACATTTGTACTCAAAGTATCCCGCAGCTGCTGCAGACTTCTCATCCGTAAAACGTTCACTAGCTTTAAAGGGAGCTGGACATGAATCTCTATAAAAATATTTCATTCCAGTATCTAGTTCTATGCCACCGATAATGTCTTGCTTTCTGACGACTCTCCCACCACCAAATCCATAGTTATTGTAATACCTGTCTCCGACCGGAATGCCTTGGATAAACGCGATCAGACCCACATCATCTACCGTGTTGTACCACTCCTCTTGCGGAATGATCGGTAGTGTGAATGTATAGGATATGCCGTTACGTGCAGCTTTTTCGTTATGGACATTAATAATTCGTGCCAGGTCCTCTTGGACGCTGCCAACAATGGTGGAACGACGTATTTGCTCAAAAGTTTCTGAATTATTCAGTAAAGATATAGGAGTCTGATCCTGAAGTTCCTTTTGAAAGCCCTCCACCCACCTGTGATTCCGCGCATCGTATGCGTGCACATAATTATCCAAGGTGAACCCCACACTGTTGCCTACTGAATCAACATAGGCATATGGCTTTTTTTCGCTCCATTTGTGGCCAATAGCAGCTTGTCCATGCTCGTCTGTATAGGCTTCTGAAGTGAACGCATAATAACCGTCATAGTCCAGAATTACAATGGCTGGTATGTAATCCAATAATGCACGCTGTGCTACTATATCCTCATCAATGCCTACATTAAGAAAAAGGGTGTGCAGGAACGTGTTCAGCGCTGCTTCTTTATCTACACGAAAAAACTTATCCGATCCGTATCCGGCCTCGCGTTCCTGACGTTCATTCTGTGAGAGCACGACCCCTGCATCCTGAACTGCGGTACGAAGAGCCGACGTATATTTCATTTCTAGCTGCTGCACTTCATGCTGATTCTGCACCCGTAAGTCACTAACTACACCAAAGGGCAAGAACAAAAGTATAAATATGACTGCAAAATCAGTAATCTTCATTCAGAACCATGCCCCCGTAAGTAGCTGTAACTGCCGGCTTGCCGCTATTTGCCCCACCGAGAAGCCATGATTTGTACAAGTCCGCAGGAGTCCGATTCGTATTATGTAACCGGACCGTAAAATAATCCCCGGCCATCAAGGTATACCGACGTGTCTGATCTGATTTTGGCTGCTGATTGCCAGGAAACAGTACAGGCAAGATTTGCGGATTATAGTACCCATCATATACAGTTTCATAGTTGCCCAGAAAACTGTCTGGCTTCGCGGCATCTGCATAGTCCGGTACATACTTTTTGTGCATATGCTCCAAGTCAACTTCGTACGTATTGCCTGTCAGTTCCAGATCACGCATAAAATCGTTATACATCGTCGGTGTAATGTAACCTTTGGTTCTTACCATATCAACAAAACGTACAGTTGAATGATATGTATTTAACCCGGATATATCATCCTGCCGTTCAGCAGCTTGAGCTGCGGGTACGATGTACAAAAGCAATACAGCGAGCAGCGCCCCCAACAACTTGGATATTGTTTGAACCACTTCAGTCTTCCCCCAATTTCTCAAAACGTACAGATGTTATGTCCCCATTCCCATTACGCTGTGGGTACATGGAATATAAAGAGGAAGCATCCAGGGTAGATACATCATGCTCAAACGGTTCAGAATACACATCGTACTCTGTCCCGTCGACTTGAATCGAAATCCCCTCCTGTAAGTTCATGCGAATTGCCTGTATGACCTGAGTTCCTTTAATCCGTTCCGGCAATCCCACCCCAACAGTACGGGCTATTCGCCCTTCAGAATGCTCCTCTTGCTGTGATCTTAATTCCAGTGCACCATCCAGCTGGCTGGACAAGTCTGCTGCCGTTACACATGCGGTTATGAACAGAATAACTGACACACCAAGCAGCAGCATACTTGCAGCGTGATCAGACATACTCTCATCCCCCTTATGATTATTATCTTTGCTGTAGTGCTTAGGACTGGGTAAACAACAACCCACGGACAACGTTCGATTTGTCCTTGACGATTTCAGCCTTGAATTTGCCACTTGGATTTACGTATTCATTCTCTTTCTCATTAAGCGTATTCGTGATTTTCCCAGTCTTATCACTGCCACCATTCACAGCGCCATACTGTTCACTGTCTGGGCTAATGTTCAGAGCATTACCGTACCACTGGCCTGCCATATTTTTACCGGTTTTAATCTGAATGCCGAATTGGTCCTTCCCCTGAAACTTCCGTAGCGCATTGGTCACCTGGGAACCACTAATCGTTGTGCCGTCATATACCGTAAAAGAGGCTTGAGACAATTCGGTCTGGATATCAGCAAAATTGTTTTGTGCCGTTTTAGTCGCCTCCTGGGCGGAAATAAACAGTATAACTACAATCGTAATTAGAGCGATGGTCAAAAATATCCCCGCGGCTACCTTTAAAGCTGTTGATGCGTTATTCATTATTTTTCTCTCCTCAGCTTGTTATTTTGTATTAGTCATAATAGAACTTTCTTACTGAATTTTTTGTATTTGCTCATAATAGTTATCCATTTGAACAAAGCTCATGCCGATCAACGGAATCACCAAATATAAAAAGATAAGACCATACATCGGGGCAAAACCAATCATCCTTCCCCAGATAGCCTTGCTGTCTATTATTTTTTCATACTCCTGTTTTCTTTGTTCGAAATAGTAGGACATATGGGATTCCAAATCATCGAAGGCCTCTCGAATCGTAATTTTACCCAAAGACAACTGGAGCTTGTCCACTAGACGTTGAAACTCCGGCAAAGGTGCCTCTTCTTTTAGCAAGTCGAGAGCTGCCTCTGGCCCGTGTTCATAATGAAGCAAACATTTTTGCAGAGGTCTTTTGAATATAACTGAAAATCTGTTCAGCCACTCCAATATTTCTTCGACAGACATTCGTTCCATAACCCGTAAAATGGAAATAACTGTTTGAAATTGATACACCTCGTGCCTCATGTCCAACCGACGCATTTTTCGTTGCAAATATAATAAAAGCATAGGCATTTGATAGGCTACATACCCAACAATCAAACTAATTAGCACTTCCCACCACTTGATGTATTCATCATTCCAATCTTTCAGCTTTTGGAGGATACGCCGAGTATTTGTGGATAGCTGTTCAGGAGTAGCAGTTCCATTAGCATTTTGCTCTAAAACAACGTACGTTTGTTCGTATGTGCTGTTCACCCTCATGTTCAGCGAATGCATGATTTTGCGATCAATCTCACTCTGCTTCAAAGCTTCTTTTTGCTCCAGCGGACTTAAACGTCCAAACATTTGACCTGATTGTACCGGGGCGTGAAGGATATGCGTTTTCTCAGCTTCATGTAAAAAAAATATCGTACTGATACTGAGCACCACTCCTACGATAAAAAGAGCCATTCTGCGTATGTAGAGCCACTCCAGCTTAACCTCCGCACCACTTTCCTTTAATAGACGGGTTATTTGGAAATAAGAAGACATATGCTGACGCGGAATTAAAGAATCCACCACATTACGAATGATGGGAAAACGGTATAGCTTCTGCTCCCAAACCCTCCGGCCTCTACCCGCACGATATCCTGTCTCATCGGTCTGTTGCAGTTTTTGTAACAGGAAATAAGATACGATTATCACAATATAAACGGACAATTTCGTGATATAACCCAATTTTCCCTGATAAAACTCATCCATGGATGGAAAGCTTGATCTCGCCCATGTCTCGATTGGGGTCGTAAAGAAAACAGGTGCCAGTGCGATCACGTTTAGACTTTTTAATAGATAGTCCAGTTTATTTCTTCGCAGCAAC
This sequence comes from Paenibacillus sp. F4, assembly GCF_002894905.1. Taxonomy (NCBI): domain Bacteria; kingdom Bacillati; phylum Bacillota; class Bacilli; order Caryophanales; family Paenibacillaceae; genus Paenibacillus; species Paenibacillus sp. F4. Next base: position 96,039 of record NZ_POVS01000015.1, on the reverse strand, counting down.
TCCAACTGGATTTCGCGTGCGAGACTGCCGAGCCCCTTCAAATAAATGGAGCCCCCTTCCTCAACCCGGTCACCAAACTCCATTACCATATACGAGATACCGGCAAAAGCTTTTAAAAATCGATTAGGAGCCGACTCATAGTATCTTTCCAATGCTTCGTGCGGATCAACATCTGTTAGCGCCTCATGGATGAGTCGTGCGTGTCTCCCAGCCTCTGCCTCCGCCAAATCGGCCGCTTCGGATATGGCTTCCTCTACCATACCGTGCTGATGGTAATAATGACGTACATTGGCGAAGAATTCGATCATCTGTGCAAGTAGCCTTTTTTCCATCCGGCTAATGGCCATATCCAAAATAAGACTGTTGATTACCACTCCGCATAAAACGGCCAATATAGCAAACTCTATTCCTGGCTTCATCATGACCAGCACAACGCCACTGCAAGCAAAAGCCCCCCAGATGAACAGTGTCATCTTCATAGTCTGTAGGCGAAGCTTGTACTCATCGTAGGCATGCTGACCAGCTAGTCGCTTACGTACACTCGTGATGTATCCGGATAAGAAAGGGACCTTTATACATAGCGCGTACAACTTATGCAGTAAGGCTTGCAGTTCACGTTGCAGTACCGCTTTTCCCTTGCGTCCTTCCTGCACAGAATAAATTCGTCCTCTGCGAACTGCATGACTACTGCGCTTACGCAACCCCCACAAAACTATATATAGAAGCGCAAAGCCCCCACCTGATATAAGTAAAATCCATAATAAAATTTCTTTAAGACTCATAGTCTTCCTCCCAATAGCGGGTCAAAAAACTGCGGAAATCTCTGGCATCCTTTACATTCATCTGCTCACACATTTCTTTTGCACTTTTGGCTGTTAAGGGCTCCATCGGTATATAGCTTCCGTTCCGATATTCCATAACGTGGCGATAACTGTAGCTCGATGAAGCATTGGAGCCTGCATCCGTATGATCCAGGTCACGCGGCACACATTCTGTGATCCGTTCGATGTAGCGTCGCCCCTCCGCATCACGTTTGAGATGCACATCAAAGTTAATGACATGAACTACCTGTTCCTCAGCGATGCCTTCATGCTGAAATACTCCTGTTTTGAGCAATGAATTACGAAGTGAAAACACGAGATCACGAAATGTTTTGGCATGATGAGTAAAAATGGTGAACAGACTGGCAACCTGCGACATTTGTATCATCCAAGCAGCTACTTCATCACTTGCTACTTCGCCTAGTATATTGACGGTTCCATCTGTTTTTTTCTGCAAGTCAAGTCCTTGTTGTCCTGAAATATGGTCCGTTTCTCGAAAGGTAAGAATGTTACGGCGACTGTAAATGCTGCGTAGATGCAGTTCAAAGGCCATTTCCTGAACACGAAGCGTATACGAAGCATAAATATGCTTGACCATCGCCATTAACAACGTCGTCTTACCTGAACCCTGCGCGCCTGTAATAGCAGTAATCCGGCTACCTTTCATTAAATAAGAAAGTAACTGGATTGGAAAATCAGCATTTTGTCCCTTAATTAACTGTTCCAGTGATGCGCTTTGAATATCGAATTTACGAACAAAGAAAGCCCACGATTCTGAGAAAGGAGGACGCACCACCACTACCCGTGACCCATCCTTCATTTCGTTGACCTTATAACCATTCGCTTCGGAAAGCTGTCCCGGGTAATTGTATTTGTAAATATTTTGGCACACCCTTTTAAGTTCACGCTCAGATCCGAAGGAAAGGAACGAAAGATGGATCGTTTTACCTTTATAAAAAATCCATACGCTCTCATAACCATTGGCAGTAGGCGCAGATGTTTGTTCAAATACATACCCATCCGAAGGCCAGTCTGATGATGCAGGAATCCCACCTTCCGGCATACCACTGACGCCCCCACTTACACCGTCGATCCGCTGGTCACGAATATCATCAATGACGGAAAAGCCTTTATAATGCTGATAAATGCGCTGGACAATAATATCCACTTTCTCCAAAAAGGAAAGAGGGCGGTACTCACAGTCATAGATATAACGAATATCCTCTGCGGTAACGAGATAACTTCCATCTTCTTCACCTTGCTGTGAATACCTCATTTCGGCCAAGTCATAAGTATCCAATAAACGTGATAGTGCATCAGCGCCAAACTTCTGCTGGTATTGGTAAAATATAATTTCGAATTGATCCTGTATGCTAAACAACTCAGGTCTGGAGAATGGCATAACAGTATCGACGATTTTCTCGTTCAAGCCGTAACCGTTAATCAGAAGCTCAGCCATCAGATTTTTAACAAAACGTTTATCTCCAATGCTGCCATTGGCACAGTCCTTTAACGCCCTGCGTAGTTCCGCCCTTTGATGGATACGCCGTCTATATTCCTCTTCATGCAATCCGGCATCCGCCATCTGGCTATGACTCAGTTCATGAAGTGCATTTTTGATATACTCTATTAATGTTTCGAATGTGGCATCTTCGTTCTTTTTTTCTATCCGAAGGGTTGAATGTCGCGAGTGAAGATTCCCTCGATATTTAACAATAATCAGTACGATGCACATCATTACTATGCAGGTAAGAATCAATCCGTTGATCATTTGAGCGGACAGCATTTAAGCGCCCCTCTCCAAAGCCTTGAGCCGAAGATCGGACTCTGCCGCCTCCAGAATAGCTTTGCTGATATGCCGTATACTCTGCGCCCATCCTACGGGCATAAAAAGCTTGCGGTGCTGCTCTTTTCCACTTCGTACCTCACGTTGCACATGGCCGATCACATCCCTGCGGTTCCATGCGTCCATAAATCCGGTGCTATAAGGGACTGTATACAAAGCACCTTTGTAGCCATATCTCCTGCGAATATTCGTTTCATTCACTTGAGAATGCACATCATATTTCCCAAGTACTATTAATAAGGGCAATGATGAGTAGGTAGATAACGGAGACACGGATTCAAAATAAGCATCTAATTCTCGCATATTCTGAGTGAGTGAAAGAACGGCCAGTTTGGCTCGTACACATGCTTCATGCTGTACAGCCCCCCACCCTGCTCCACTACCTGCATCAATCAGCGTTAAATCATAATATTGATTCGCTGTATCTATTACTGCCCGTACAAGCCCTGGAGATAGTAACGGCGGTGCAGCTCCAAAGCTGGAGGTTCCCTCAAGTACATCCAAAGTATGTTCAAGTACAGGTGTCGTATAATTACGAATATTTTCTTTAGACAGTGTCCCTCGCAGAACTAAACGTGCGGCAGCATCCCAGCCCCCTTCCTGAAGCTGTAGGGTTGGATCGTCCATACCATACTCCTGTATAGGTAATCCTGATTCAATACCGGTATATCTACGACCTAAATGAGTCAATAATAGTCTTCCTCTATATAGATTTCCTATGGTAATTGCTATTGCTGCCGCTAAAGAGCTACTTCCACTAGCCCCCTTAATGGGGCTCCAAAACAAAATGGTACTCATGCTCTACTCCTTTCCGCACGCTTTAGCGCACGACGACTCACTTTTAATTCCCAACTCATCCATTCCCCAATACAACGGCCTAATTCTTTCTTATACATTCTGGATAGCGGTTTTAGTAGTAGCTGTTTTTTATGCTCATTTTCCAGTTTCAGAGCAAGCAGCCCCTCATCCCATGGCAGAACATATGGCTCTTGCTGCCAAGAAGCCGGGAAATGGTTCATGTATTCCCACAGATACGGCTCCTCCACACCACAATCCACAGCCTGTAAAAATAGCTTGTGAAATACAAGATCTTTGGGGAATTCGGGTTGACTGAATAAATGCTCAAGCCAATTCTGTCCGTTGTGCATTAGCATACGGCTATAATCACTGACCCAAACTCGCAGTTCTGCCCCTTTCCAAACAGAAATTGGACAAAAATCAGGTAACTCTACATCCAAAATAACAATGTCATAAGCCTGCTCCGCCTTTTGATCAGTCATCATAACGGTATGCAGGTCTTCCCATGCTGTAAATCCAATTGCTACATCAAAACCACTAAACTGCGTAATGGGAAGTGGTTTGTCGAGCATCCCTATGCTATACCGATACTGTCCCCGCAGCGTAGCATCCACAAGCAGTACCTGTTGGCCGGAAGCTGCTAATATGCTGCTGATATATAACAAGGTATCGCTTTTGTCACAAAGCCCGGCAAATATCCATGTTTTCATACTTCCGTTCCTTTTCTCTCATTTATTTGGCATACGGATCAGAGCTTCCGCCCTGCGTCAGAATCTTTGTTTGTTCTTGATGATCCTGCTCGTTCTCATATTCATTTCTTGTAGCATCAATCCCGCTTGCTGAGTTTTCTATAGTAGCACCCGCATGCTGAGCTGCAATTTCCTCACTCAGACTTCTTTCCACGGGTGTTGAAATCACATTGTTTGACGAATTAATTGCATTTTCAAGCGAATCCCGCAGCTGCTTGGACAGCTTTTGTTCAGCCACGCGTATCAAATTCGGATCACTATTCATTAACGCTAACACCTGGGCATTAGGCGGATAGGTCGGGATTGCCTTGGGCTGAAATTGGGGATCGACATATGTTAGGGCATAGATAGATGCTTTATGCAGATAAGCATCAACAATCGCACTCGAAAGCGATAATATTTCCTGCTCATTCAAAGTGACCCAGACAATTGGACCTTCCAGTCGAGAAATCTTCTTCTTAGATAATAGAATGTAATCCTGCCCTGTTGGAAATTGAATGCGGATATCCACTTCGTCACCCGACTTGAGGTTGTTGGGCAATACTACCACCTTTAGCTCACGGTTGCGTAAATCTTTAGGTGTGGGCTCATCAGCAGTAATCATGGCCGATGTAAGCACAGATCCCTTTTTTAGTTCAATCTTGGCTGTGGTACCGGAAACCTCACTTTTATCTGTCAGCAAATTTGATGGGGCCTGAGAACCGGGAACTTTAATTCCCTTCAAATCATTAGATGCAATCTGTTCGCCTGGAGAAATGTCACGGACAACCGCCCAACCTTTTTTCGCGGTTCGTTGCTCCTGCTCATACACTTTCCATTTCTGCTCTGCCTCTACTTCAGCCTGTTTCCTGACCTCATCCATTTGATGGATATTAACCACAAGATATCCAGCAAAGATAATGCCAACAATCCCTGCGCCAATACAACCGGCGTATAGCTTTTGCTTACTGCTTTTTCTTAGCTTGGACACACAACTTCTCCCCTGCCTCTTTTTGATATATACCGTTCTATTTAGCGCTGTCGTTTAAGGAATCCGAAGCGTTTTTTCCGGGTATCTGGAATGACTCCGCGAAACAGCTCGTCCAGCACCTGATCCACCTCATCATCTCGTTCGAAGGGGTCTGAGTGGAACGGTAAAGCAAATACTTTATCGTGATCCAGCTCCTTACGAAGCCTGCGAACCGCCTCCGAGGTTGCCAATGGCAAGCAGTAATTCCATTTATGCTGTGGGTGGCGCTGAAGAGATCGGGCTAGCCCTGCTATATCCTGAACTCTCCATTCGGCCCCTGAGCCAACGACAAGCGGATAATCGGCTCTCAAGAATTCTTCCAGTCGTTCATTGTCCTGCCCACTCCCCAGGTCCAGTACGATAAATCTATAGGAACCACCCAACAAAGAAATGACATCCGCACGAGATGTTTGCCGCCAGTAGTGTACTCCATCAACTTCAAAACGCCGACTTGAACTCGATTGTCCAACGGATGTGCCTTCTACGACTTCTTGAAGTCGGGCAAATGCTTTGGCTGTGCTGTGCAGCTCAACCAAAGCTACGGAGCGGGACCTTCGAGCCAGATAGTGGCTCACCGCAATTGCTGTATGAGTAGCACCGGAGCCGGCAGATACACCCAGTACAGCCACTACCCTTGTACCTGCATAATCTATCGAGGCATCATTAACGGATATTCCTTGTTGAGCAGGCTGAAAATCAGCACTGCGCCGCAGTTCTCCAATGACCTCCCCGGCAGATTGAAATCGTTCCTCAGGATGCTGACGCAGCAGTTTTCGAATCACCGGAATCAAATGGCGAGGCAATTCCCCCCGTATATACCCTTCTACTCCCGCAGTCCACTCGCTATATTTGCCTCCTGTACAGAGATACAATAGCAGCGCTCCCAAACTGTATAAGTCTGAACGAGCATCCGTCTGACCAGCTCCATATTGCTCCGGAGCAGCGAAGCCCACTGTGCCCAGCTTTACCGTATCTTGATCCAGTTCAGCCTTATAGCTCCTCGCTATTCCAAAATCAATCAGTATAAATTCCATTTCCGGTGTCAGCATAATATTCGTTGGTTTCAGATCCCGGTAAATGACTGGCGGTTGACGGGTATGCAAATAATCCAACACATCCAGTACCTGCAAAGCGAATGGGACGATTTGCTCCTGTGGAATATAGCCTTGGTAGCCCTTCATGTATGCTTCCAGCGTAATTCCTTCGATGTAATCCATGACCAGGTATACCGCACCAGATGGAGGATGCTCAAAAAAATCAACAATTCTCGGTAAACGTGGATGACTTAGCGAAATCAGCATCTCTGCCTCCATACGTATAAGCTTCATCTCTTGTGGCCCGGCAACCGACTCCTTCACCGCCCATTGCTTGCCTGGCAGTTTTAAATCCTCTGCCATGAACACGCGGCTCATTCCTCCCGAACCCAATGTGCGAACAATACGGTAACGCTCACCGACAATTGATCCGAATTCCAACTGTGTTGGTTGCTTCATTTTCTCCTACCTCCTTTCTTAAGCAGACAACGCAAAAAAGGGAAAGCTACCGCAAAATCAAATTTCCATGTCGCCATGAAAACCGTTTTCGCGGGATGCTTTCCCTTGATTTAAACATGATTATTATTTTTAAGGAACAATTTGGATTTATTATATAGCACACCTGTGTCTATTGTAAAGTATTATTTTCCATACTTGATCATGTACAGGGTAATCTCATCTCGGTTATGGAATAGCTGCTTAGCTCGCTGAATCTGCATGCCGGACTCTTCAAATGAAGCAATTACATCATGAATGAGCGCCAAGGGCTTTTTATGCATTAGCTTGACCGTGACGATAGCAGTACCACCACTTCGCAAACTATATAGTAAATCAGTAACGAGCCTTGCCATTTGCTTAGGACTCCAGCTCATATCACAAACCAGCAGATCGAACGAATTCTCTTTAAATTTGACTTCACTTGCATTTTTACGCAAAAAAGTCAGATTGGCGTACTTCATCAGTGATGGCTCCATCTTTGCCGGATCAACCGCTGTAACTTTCAGTCCTCGCTCCAGTAAGAAGGAAGTCCATCCACCCGGTGCTGCCCCAATATCCAGTCCCTGATGGAAAGCGCCAAAATTTATGCCGAACGTTGCTTCTGCTTCCAATAGCTTGAATTTGGCACGAGAAATTTGTCCATCTTCTTTTTGAAAACGAACCGCTCCTCCGCTCCAATCCGATAGATTGTCCTCAGGACGCGATACACCTGCATACCACGTATCTGTATCTGCAAAAACGGACACAATAACATCGGCGCCTTGTACTGTCTGCTCCATAGGTAGATCACTTAATTGTTCACTCAAAGCCTGCTTGAGCGCACCTGCGCTTTCAGTCCAACTGCTATTAGATCCTTTGCGTACTTGTAAAGAAACACGTTGATCAATCAGTTCCTTGCGGTTACGCATGAATGCAACCAGACGCTCCTGTACCTGAACCAGGTCCGTTCCTTCTTCTTGAAAATGAACAGGAAATAAGTGACGTAAAAACATCGGCGGCTGACCTGTAATTGTCCTCACTGCCTCAATTTCTTCCGCAGGTAATGTAGCCAGAAAAATTTCACCAGGTAAAAGCATCGTGCTTTTAACAGAGCCAAATATTCTTCTAAGCTCCTCTTGAGCATAGGGTGCAAAACCGTGATTGGCCGTACAAACAAATCTTGATGATGACAAAGTAGATTCACTTTGTTCATCTGTACTCATATATAGTTCCTCCAAAATAACATTACCCTCCAGTGCACACCCGAATCCAGGGGCGTTCTCCATCCCAATCCAGCTCAACCGGAACTTCATATGTGTGCATAATCAATTCTTTCGTTAGAACTTCTTTTTTCGGTCCAGCTGCTGCGACCTTACCATCACGAATCAATGCAACATGCGTAAAGAGGGGGACAATCTCCTCAATGTGATGAGTCACATAAACCACTGATAAGTCTCGCTTGCGGAGCCGATCAATCTCGACCAGCATTTTTTCCCGCTCAAATAGATCCAACCCGGCACAAGGCTCGTCCATAATTAGCAGACGAGGTTCTGCCATCAGTGAGCGGGCCAGCATCACCTTTTTACGTTCTCCTTGAGATAGCGTCCCCAGCGGGTGATGAATCAAGTCGCCTAAATTCATACCCTCCAGCAAAGATATGGCCTTTTCTTTTGCCTCTGTCGGAATTTCCTGATAAAAGCGCAAAAAAGCATACGCACCTGTAGCGACCACTTCCCAAACGGGATCTTTTAGCGTCAGCTTTTCCAGCAAGGTCTGGCTGATATATCCGATCTGTTTGCGAACTTCCCGCACATCACATTGACCATACATTTGCCCAAGCACTTCAACCGTTCCATGACTTGGAAACATATATCCTGTCATCATTTCCAGCAATGTTGTTTTACCGGAACCATTGCGACCCAGAATAGCCCAATGTTCACCTTCTCGTATTTCCAGGCTTACACCGTCCAAAATCCGTCTTTCTTCCCGCTGCAACGTAATGCTCTTCATGGATATCATTCCATCACGCTCCTTATTTTGCTCAGCAAGTGTTCTACAGATTCCATTTTGTAGATGATTTCAGGATTTTTGTTTTCACCATTATATATAAGAAGGGCGGGAACGCTAGATATCCGGTACTCCTGTACCAGTTCAGGAATATAGTTAATGTTGCTCTGCACCACTGCTTCTTCAGGGAGCAAATGCTCTGCTACCTCCAGCATTTTACGGGCAGCCGCGCATGTTCCGCACATGGGAGTGTACACAAACAAAGCCAGCTTGCATCCCTCCCATATGGCACGGCGCACCTCTTTTTGTCCGATCTCTTTCATCGTTCAGACCCTTTTCTGATCTCTCGCATACGCTCCTCGGGTATGGGCCCGTTATGCACGGTGACTCCCTCTGGCTTATTCGCATAGAGTAGCTCATACATGACTCGCCGCCCCTCTGGACTGGAGGAATGCAAGTAAATTTCACGTGGATATAACCGTTTCCCTGCGATAACAGCAGCCACATCCTTTCCCGTAGGCTGACCTGGACCCAAATCATAATCTAGCGATAGTATCGAAATAGGGTATTCATGAAGCAGCAGCAGACACTCATCCGCATCTCTTGCCAGCTTAAAGCCCGGAGGACAAGGCCGATAATCGTCCATAAACAAATACACCAACTTCTCCTCCTTTTCCCATATATGCAAGCTCACAAGCCTCAAAGATAGTTATTATCAATCAGACCGATTTACTCCCAGCTTAGAATCATTTGAATATCCTCCTGATGTGTCCCATCAGGTCCCGTCTCACTCTCCAAAACGATAGGAATACCTCTTAAAGCCTCCTGATCTGTCATCCAACGCATTCCTTGAGTACCAATGTAGCCTTGTCCCACACGGGCATGTCTGTCTTTTTTAGAGCCATATGGGTATTTAGAATCGTTCAAATGAACTCCACAAAGAGCTGACCAATAGCCGAGACGATCCCCTTTTTCGATCAAAGCCTCGTCCATTCCACCGTTCCACAATCCCGCTGCATATGCATGACAAGTGTCCAAGCAAAAGCCGATACTGTCAGGATACCGGCACAACTGACGGATCTGCACCATTTCCTCAAGCGTGGTTCCCATGGGTCCATGATCTCCCGCCTGATTTTCAATCAATATTTTAGCATTTCCCTGCCAGCCTTCCAGCACATTATTAAAACAGTTAATGATGTTACGGTAGCCCTCTAGAGGGTCTAGCGAATGCATATGACCAAAATGAACGACAATCCCTTTTGACCCACAGGCTTCAGCAATATCCAGATCATTGCGTAATGAAGCAATCGTCAGCTTATAAAGTTCCTGACCACGCTCGGACCCATGAGCCGGATTAACGGGATATGGTGAATGAGCAATGGATTGAAGCTGGTGCTCAAAACAGTAAGCGTTGCAAGCAGCAGCATCAGTAGCACTCCATTCCTTCAGCCTAAGACTACGAGGATTTTTCGGGAAATATTGAAATGAACGTCCCCCCTGCTCTCGCGCACGCATAGCGGCTTTGGAAAAGCCACCACGCGTACTCACATGGGAGCCGATGAGCAATTTAGGCATCATGCTGCTGTACCGGGCAATAAAATGCTTTTTTCCCCGCCAGTTCAACCCTTACAATTTTCCCGCCACTTGGAGATTCTTCTCCTTCGCGGTCATATACTCGACACTGATGATCAAATCCACCTGTTAGCGTGTCCCCCTCCATTAAAGGCATTTCCATGTACCCGCCTTCCGCTGTAGCTTCACGTAGTACGGATTGAGTGGCATGATATAGCTTTTCCACTTTTTCTGGCGACTGCACGATGTTCTGTACTTTGGAACCCGGTGTAAATCCGGCGATATAAGCAATTTCGTCTGAATAACAATTGCCAATACCCGAAAAAATCTGCTGATTCACCAGCGTTGTTTTCAAAATCCCCCGGCGTCCCTTCAGCCGTGCTGTAAACTTTTCCAACGTCATGCGACGGTCTAACGGATCAGGTCCCAGGTCTGACAAAGCTTCTTCTGTTTCTTTAGCCGTTAGCAGGTGCAGATAACCTAAGCGTAGTCCGATAAAATAAAGCTTTACTCCACTAAAATCTAATTCGATCTGAACTGTACGTTCTGGACGCTGCTCCTCCGTTCCCAGATATAACAGTCCTCCGAGCATCAGATGAAGTACGAGCCGCCCGCCCGTGTTTAAATGAAAAATCAAATGCTTGCCTCGACGCTCTAAATATACAACGGTCGTTCCCAGCAATTGCTTCTCAAACGTTTCCACTTCAGTATTAATGGACTTTTCACGACTAACCGTCACTCCAGTAATCGGAATGTCCAAAATTTGTTTTGATAATAAGATTCTGTAGTTTTCCATTTCAGGAAGTTCCGGCATAACAACATCTTTCCTTTCGTAGCTACATAGCTTTTAATTCTCGCAAGTTTTGTAAGACATATACTTTCTATTATTTCAGCTCTTCTTTCATCCAGTCCTGCAGTTCAGCGAGATTTTCAAACATCAGGTCAGGTTTCACTCCAACGGTACGCACATGTTCATCCATATTAGCGCGGGTCGTCACGCCCGACAGGATCAGAGCTGTTTTACAACCTGCTGCTGCACCTGCCGCAATATCTGTAAGCATATTATCGCCCACAACCAGAGCTTCATCCGCCCTAATGTTTAAGCGGTTCAGCGCATAGTTCATCAATACGCTTGAAGGCTTGCCGATGACAATAGGCTTTACCTGTGAAGCCGCTTCAATTGCAGCTCCAATCGTACCTGCACCTGGTGTTAGCCCATCATGTGAAGGCAATTGGAGATCCGGGTTTGTCAAAATAAAAGTTGCTCCTTCCCGAATCCAGCGCATGGCAGCGGCCAGCGCATCATATGTAAATTGACGATCTATCCCCTGCACCACATAATCAGGATAGTTCTCAACAAGCTGCAAACCGGCTCCTGTGAGTGCATCGCGTAATCCCGTTTCACCAATACAATATACACGAGCTCCAGGACTTTGCTGTGCAACATATTGTGCAGCTGCTAACGCCGAAGTATATACTTCATGGCTGGCCGCTTCAATTCCCATACCAACCAAATGCTCAGCCACCGATTCGGGTGTACGTGAGGCATTGTTTGTAACATAAGCATAAGGTATCTGGTCTGTACGCAATCGGGATATGAACAGATCCGCACCCTTGATCATCCGATTTCCATGATAAAGTGTTCCATCCAGATCAATTAGTAACGATTTTATCGCAATCCCCTCCCCCACTTCAAATCCATTCACATCATAGCATTGAAAATTATAATTCATCCCATGAACGATGTTCTCCTTCTTATTTAACCACCTTAATTATTCAGGTCATAAAATAATCGGCCGTCTCTATTCATCTCATCTATCTTAAGTCAAAAATGCTTATGAAGTCCATGAATTGCTGGTAAACCGTCCAAAATAGCGCCATTCCTCGCTAAAAGCCGTCGCTTTCACATGACATAAGTTCACTTCTTCGTCGAAATCCATCGAAGGCGCTATTTCGTCAATGGTAAATCTCCTGTATTTCCTGGTCATGCTCAAGAAATAAAACCCTTTAAATTCGATATATAGAAACTCGAATATGACACGCCTCCATATGTGGTAGAACAAATTCCTCCCCCACCACCCTGCACGGGTTCTCATCTCTTGTCGCATCCTGCGCTTTCCCGGAAAATAATTTCGGTGAAAAACAAAGGCACCGAGGCAAGCCCCGGTACCCATGCACATATCTTCTCCAATCGTTTATTAACCGATATCGGGTACCGGTAACAACACATGCTGCTCCGCAAGCAATGAATTAGGAAATATGCTTTGCGCTTCCTCCAGCAATGGCTGAAGCTGCTCCTGATCTTTATACCTAGAACTAAAATGCGTCATGATTAACTGACCCGCACCTGCGGCTTTTGCAGCTTCCGCTGCCTGAAGCGCTGTACTATGATGATACTCGTAAGCTGTATCTGCCAGTTCATGCAGAAAAGTGGCTTCATGAACGACGACAGTTGCATCTTGAGCCAGCACTACCGTATTCGGACAAGGTCTTGTATCCCCTAAAATCGTGATGATACGCCCTTTTTTCGGCGAACCCAATACATCTTGAGGATGCAAAATAACTCCACCCTCTACCTCCACGCTTTCCCCACGCTTTAACTTACCGTACACCGGGCCGGGCTTGATTCCATATCGCTCCAACAGCTCTTGGTTGAGCTTACCGGGCTTATCCATCTCTACAACTCGGTAGCCATAGCTGTCGATCCGATGATCCAGCAAAGCTGACTCTACCCGGAATTGACCGTCATCAAACAGAACCCCGCCCGTATGCTCCACAATATGTAGTTGGTAATTGATACGCGATTGGCTGATCCCTAAAGATAGCTCGATATATTGCTGGATTCCAGGCGGTCCATATACGGTCAGTGGTGTCGTTCCCCCTTGATACGCTCTGCTCGACAGCAGTCCCGGCAGACCAAAAAGATGATCCCCATGCAAATGGGTGATAAATATTTTTTCAAGTCTGCTTAGTTTGAGCGGCGAACGCAATACCTCTTGTTGAGTGCCTTCGCCGCAGTCGAACAGCCACATGCTTCTTCGTTCTTCCAGCAAACGAAGAGCGATGGACGTTACATTTCGTTGAATCGTAGGCACCCCTGCATTTGTACCGAGAAAATAAAATTCCATAACATTAACCTTCTTCCTGCTGACCAGCAAAAAACCTCCGAAGCTCGGAGGGTATTTGCTATCCCATCTGATAAAGGTGTTAAACCTTTTCGACGTTAAAATACTGCGCCTGAGGATGGCTGAACACCATGGCTGATACAGAAGCCTCCGGTTCCATCATAAACCCTTCCGTCAGCTCAACGCCAATATCCTCAGGTTTTAACAACTGGAACAACGGCCCCTGATCCTCCAGATCTGGACATGCCGGATAGCCAAAGGATACCCGTATGCCTTGATATCTGGCACCGTGTCTCTGTTTCATTGTCATATCGGCAGGATCCGGGAAACCCCAGCTATCCCTGATAATATGGTGAAGCCGTTCCGCTAACCCTTCTGCTACTTCGAGCGCAACCGCTTGAAGTGCATGCGAGCGCAGATAATCTCCTTTATCTTTCCACTGGGTAGATATCTGCTGAATCCCATGACCAGCTGTAACGACCATGAAACCTACATAGTCCATAACCCCGGATTCCACTGATTTCAAGAAATCAGCCAGACATAGATAAGGCTCTACCTGCTGGCGCGGGAATGTAAATGTGTGCAGTACCTTGCTCACATCCGACGGATCATAGATCAGAATTTGATCTCCTTGGGACTGCGCTGGAAAGAACCGATACATAGCATGTGCCTGGATGATTCCGTCTGTCACAGCTTCAAACATGATGCTGTCCACGGTTTCCTTCAACTGAATCGCTTTCGGATCTTCCGAAGCCAGCAGCTGTTCAACATTGCCTTTTAAACCAAGATGATGCCCCATTAGCATCTGCATATTCACGTAAGGCAAAATATAATTCAGTGGATAGTTGCGCAGTACATGGCGATCCGTATCTGGTGGAATATAGACGGGCAAATCCTGAGCAATGTTAGAGCGCACAGCTCGAGTGAGCTTAGGGAGCGGCTTGGCTTCCACGACGATTGCCGCTTCAGCTTCCCGCTCAGCCTCCATGTCCTCAGCCATTTTTTTACGGGACTCAGGATTCATTAGCTTGTTGGCAATATCCAGACCATCCATAGCATCCTTTGCATAGGCAACCAGACCATCATACTCAGGACGGATACGATTTTTAGTGAACTTACGTGTTAAAGCAGCTCCACCAACCATTATTGGAATATCAATATTCGCATTTTTCAAATCCTGTGCTGTTAGCACCATTTGTTGTGCCGATTTAACAAGCAGTCCGGATAAGCCGATCATGTCGGCCTTTTCTTCACGGTAAGCCTCAATAATGCGTTCTGGTGGTACTTTTATACCCAGATTCACGATATGGTAACCATTGTTGGATAGAATAATCTCCACCAGATTCTTACCAATGTCATGCACATCACCTTTGACTGTAGCCAACAAAATCTTACCTTTTACTGAGGATTCATTCTTCTCCATGAACGGCTCTAAATAGGCTACGGACGCCTTCATCACTTCAGCGCTTTGCAGCACCTCCGCAACAATCAGTTCGTTATTGTTAAACAGTCGTCCTACTTCCTCCATCCCTTTCATCAGCGGGCCGTTAATAATCTCCAGCGAAGAATATTTCACGAGCGCTTGCTCCAGATCCGGAATGAGTCCCTCCTTACTTCCCTCGACTACATAGGAAGCCAGTCGTTCTTCGAGCGAAAGGTTTGATATCTTTTCTTTTTTCTCCACTTTCTTGTTCCGAAAAGCTGCTACAAAAGCAGATAAAGTATCGTCATTTGTTTTATAGATCAAGTCTTCCGCAAGTTTCCGCTCATGCTCTGGAATGGATGCATAACGTTCAAGCTTTTCAGTGTTTACAATCGCATAGTCCAGGCCTGCTTTGGTGCATTCATATAAATAGACAGAATTGAGCACTTCACGACCCGCTTCCGGCAAACCAAAAGATACGTTACTGATGCCCAGGATGGTATGCACCCCGGGAAGCGCTTCTTTAATAATGCGAATGCCCTCAATCGTTTCCTTAGCTGAACCGATATATTGCTCATCACCTGTTCCCACTGGAAATACGAGCGTATCAAAAATTAGATCCTCCGCTGCCAAACCGTAACGGTTCACCAACAGATCATAAGAACGTTTAGCTACCTCAAGCTTATCCTCACGTGAAATAGCCTGTCCGCGTTCATCAATTGTTCCAACAACAACAGCGGCGCCGTACTTATGAATAAGAGGAGCCATTTTCTCAAATTTCTCTTCACCATCCTCCAAATTAATGGAGTTAATAATCGCCTTACCTTGCGAATATTGAAGTGCTTTATCAATGACTTTAATATCCGTGGTATCAATCACCAAAGGTACTTTTACCTTGTTTACAACCAGTTTCAAAAACGCTTCCATATCCGTCATTTCATCGCGATCCGGGTCCTGCACACAAATATCAATGACATGCGCTCCGCTTTTTACCTGAGCGCGGGCAATTTCAGATGCCTCTTCATATTTGCCTTCCACGATCAAACGCTTGAATTTGCGGGAGCCCAGAACATTCGTTCGCTCACCAACCATATACGGACGATTGTCCTGTTCAATATATACAGGCTCAATGCCTGATACGGCAGGAGGATGATGACCTACCAGCGGACGCGGCTCAAACTGCGCCATACTTTCACTCATAACTCGAATATGCTCAGGCGTGGTACCACAACAACCCCCAGCAATATTCAGCCAGCCTTTTTCAGCGAAAGCAGCCATTTTACGTGCTAATGAATCAGGCGATTCATGGTATTGGCCATTTTCATCGGGCAAGCCCGCATTTGGATAACAGCTAATAGCTGCAGAGGACATTTCAGACAGAGAGCGAATATGATCACGCATAAACTCTGGACCTGTAGCACAATTCAATCCAATCGAAATTGGATGTAAGTGTTCAAGTGATATGCAAAAGGATTCGATATTTTGTCCGGCCAACGTCGTTCCCATAGGCTCAATCGTGCCTGAAATCATTAGCGGAAGCTCGATACCTGTCTGCTCAAAAGCCTGCCGAATTCCGATGCTTCCAGCCTTGACGTTAAGCGTATCCTGTGAGGTCTCCAAAAGGAGTACATCCACGCCGCCTTCAATAAGCGCCAAGGCCTGCTCTTGATAGCTGTCAATCAGCTCAGCAAATGTAACACCACCTGTGACAGACAAGGTTTTCGTGGTTGGGCCCATAGCTCCTACTACAAAACGGGGCTTGTCCGCAGTGCTGTATTTATCCACCGCGTTACGCGCCAGTTTGGCCGCCACCAGATTAATTTCACGGGCACGTTCTGGTATATCGTAATCCGCCAAAACGACGGATGTTGCTCCAAATGTATTCGTTTCAATTAGGTCTGCTCCGGCCTTCAAGTAGGCTTCATGAATCCCTTGAATGACATCCGGTCTCGTTAAGACCAGCATTTCATTACAGCCCTCCAGCTCTTCCCCACCAAAATCATCGGGGGAAAGGTCTTCCTGTTGAATCATGGTGCCCATGGCCCCATCAAGAAGGAGTATTCTTCGTTGTAATGCATCCTGCAAGCTAACTTTATCCAAATTTCTTCACCCCCGCAAAACGTTAAATCCTAGTTTAGCAGAAACCGTATCATTTAGATAGATTGAAGTAAAAACATACGTTTTATACAGGTTGTTCTTTGTAAAAACGACTTCTCTAATCCATTTTTATAGTTTGTAGCATTACAGAACGTACTGAACCCTGACCCTTTAGCTATAGTCATTTGCATTATAAAATGTTGAAATCCTGTATTGTACAACGTTTCAAGACATGGTATTCTTTATACAACATTAATCCAAGTGGAAAAGAGGGAATAAATATATGGCCGAAATCTTAATACGTAACACGAACGAACGAATTAGCGATGAAGAGCAAGTACGTGAATTTCTGGAGAGTCACGAGATATTGTATGAACATTGGGATGCTTCCAAATTGTCCGGGGAGCTGCAAGAGAACTTTACCTTAACTGATGATCAAAAGGCCGCTGTTCTCAAAACATTTGAACCCGAAATCAAGGATTTAGCCGCACGTCGCGGATATAAAATATGGGACGTTATCACTTTATCTGAAGCAACACCGAATTTGGACGAGCTGCTGGCCAAGTTTGAGCAAATTCACACCCACACCGAGGATGAAATCCGTGCCATTGTCGCTGGTCAAGGCATCTTCATCATTAAAGGCCCTGAAGAGATCGGCTATTTTAACGTAGAGCTTTCACCGGGGGACGTTATCTCCGTACCTGAAAATATACCTCACTTCTTCACTTTAATGGAGAATCAAAAGATCGTCGCAATCCGCTTGTTCATCGAAGAAAATGGCTGGATTGCCGAACCGTATGAAGATCCAACCTTCATTAAAGCATAATTACGAAATTATCCTTGTGTGAATAAAAAAACTCCCTCTGCTCTGTAACAATCGAGCGAAGGGAGTTTTCTTAATACTCGTTTCTAAAGACTATGGATTTCTTACTTTAACGATTGAATAATTCCGTCCAATTCAGACAGATGCTTGATTTCGAACTTGGGCTTGATCTCTGTGGTGTTGGTTTTAGCATTTCGGTTCACCCACACCGAGTGTACACCTGCTGCCAACGCTCCTTGAATATCAGTCGTCAGCTTATCTCCTACCATTAAAGCATGTTCAGGCTCAATACCAAGAAGCCCCAAAGCATGCTGGAATATAGACGGATCAGGCTTGCCTCGACCAAATGAACCTGAAATGACAACATGATCAAAGAAAGGAGCTAATTGAGGAACTCCATCCAGTTTCTCCTGTTGTAGATCAGGGGAGCCGTTTGTCAGCAATAACAGTTTGTAATGTCCCTTCAATTGTTCTAGAATCTCAAACGTTTCTTCATATACATGTGGACGCGCGCGTCTTTCCGAAGCAAATTGGGTAGCCAGCTTTTCCGCCAACTTCTCATTATCTATCCCTAGTTGCTGAAGTCCTCTGCGCCATGATTCCTTTCGATAAACAGGGGCCAACTGTTCCAATTGGCGGAATTCAGGTTGCTCACCTACTGTAAAATTCGCCCACAATCCTTCAAACGGATTAATGCCGATCATTTGAGTAAAACTAAAGGTTTCATAGGATTCATACAAAGCACGTGCTTCCTTACGTACGGCTTCCTCCAGAGTTTTCGGATTAACGCCTGCTTCACGGGAGCCTGTTTGGCACGCTGCATCAAATGCCTCTTCTACACTACGTTCATCCCATAAAAGGGTATCATCAAGATCAAACATTACCGCCTGAATCGTCATCTGAATTATCCACTCTCTTTCCACAGTATATGTACACCTATTTGCTCGGTTAAGTATTTGAATCGTTATGTGTGCCCATATTAAGCAAGCGGCCGCAGCATGTTATATGAAATAACATCATACGGCCTTTGTTAAAGAGCTACAGGCTAAATCAGTTATTTCTTGTCCACCTGTATCTGATTGGATAGCGCAAACTTCTCAAGTCGCTCTGCAATGGCATCCGTGTCATAGCGACCTAATGATTTAGTAAAAATGAAATTACCGCCCTTACCTTTTCTTTCAACGGTTACGTAACCCTTTTCAATCTTGATGGCTTTCATGTCCCCTGCCGTCATTGGACGTTCTCTACCACCTTTCAGCATATAGAGAGTATCCTTTCCCACTTTCAGATAAGGACGACGGATGAAAAAGATAACAGCCAGCATCAAGTAAAGGCCGAATACAAGCCAATCCATCCCTCGCATGCCAGTCTTAGTCAAAAAGTAACTCATAAGCATGTACAATACAGAAAGACCTGCCAGCATAATTGGCACAGTAATGTTACGGCCACGGAAAATATCCATTGCAGAACCTGCGCCGTTAATGGTTTGAATGCCTTGCTTTTTGCGCGATTTATTTAAATGCGCTGTGTTTTTGCGTACTTTTCTTTCAAATGATCGGGCCATCTCTCAATTCCTTCCCAGATATATTACAATAAAACAATTGCCTCAAAGCTGATCTATATAGATACCATGAAAGGTACCTAAAACAAAAGGCAAATTGTAGGCTTGGGCGCTTTAACAACATTAATGCTTCAGCCCGTCATTTCCCTTCGATGTATCATCGTCCACAAATTCAATCGTCTCAAGCTGCTGCCGAAAATTACGGCGAATGTTACCTAAATAAATTTCCCGAAGATTGGCGCGCTCTGTGGCTTCCTCTTCCGTCAAACCCTCGGATTTTGCTTTGCGCGCTAATTCATTAATGCGCTGTACCAAGCTGTCTATATCCAAATTGTGTCCCCTCCATAAAAGCAAAGATATAATACACTTTGACATGTAGAAAAGAGCTTGTCAAGGCTCCCGTATTACGCTCCCTGACAAGCTCTAATAGTCTATAGATCAGAAGTTAGGAAGCTTGAGTACCTGACCTGCCTGCACTCCCCGATCCTCCAAACCGTTAATCCGCACAATTCCTTCTATATATACCCGTGTATCCATTCGTTCCGGTTTATGATTTGCGGCAATCTCCCACAACGTATCCCCGGGTTGTACGGTCAGTTTAGTCACTTCTTCCTTGGAAGCTGAAGGTGCCGCGAAAACCGTAAGTACACCTGCCCCTGCAATCCAAGCAACAATCACTATAATAAGAAGCTTAAGTAAAAGAGTATTGGTAATAATCTGCATAAAACGCGCCCTACCCTCTTTTCGGGTCTCCTGTAAATTTTCTAAATTCATCGGGAAAATACTTTGATAAGTGCTATATTTCATCATTGGCTGTGTCCTCCAAACGTTTGTTCTTATGTTTTCACAATATAACACGAACATTTGTTTTGTTCAATAGAAAAGAGAACAAAAGTTCGCAATTATTTTCAGGGATTATTTAGAACTTATGTTTGTACGAACGGAGGTTCTATGCTATAATTTTCCCAAACGTTACTAAATGGGGTTGATACGGTATGTCTAAGATTTCGAGCCGCCAGCAGGCCATTCTTGAATTTATCCGCAATGAAGTGCGTCTAAAGGGGTACCCCCCTTCTGTACGCGAAATAGGCGAGGCTGTCGGATTAGCCTCCAGTTCTACGGTTCATGGTCATTTGGATCGTTTAGAGAAAAAAGGACTCATTCGCCGCGATCCTACAAAACCACGGGCTATTGAGTTACTCGGTCAAGACGAATCGGATAACAGCAACTTGATTAATTACTCCATTAGTCGTGTCCCCGTCGTCGGCAAAGTAACTGCTGGCCTTCCTATTACGGCGACAGAAAATATTGAAGATTACTTTCCTCTTCCCCAACACTTTGTTGGTGAGGATAAAATATTCATGTTATCTGTTGTAGGCGAAAGCATGATTGAGGCTGGGATTGCTAACGGAGACTATGTAATCGTACGTCAGCAGCAGACCGCTGATAATGGTGATATTGTTGTAGCTATGACAGATGAAGACGAAGCTACAGTTAAAACCTTCTACAAAGAAAAAGATCATATCCGGCTTCAACCTGAAAATCCAGCCTTTGAACCGCTTCGCCTGACACACGTCAGCATTTTGGGCAAGGTTGTAGGACTCTTCCGGGACTTCCACTGATTTCTCGTTCTTTCTTCCCCGTTATTCTATCCACTAATACAAAACCGGCTGCCTAGGGCAAGCCGGTTTTGTATTGCTATTATGTTTATTATGTATCTCACAACTATTTTTTCATTTCAGCAACCTATTCCTATTTTTTCTACTATAAAATCAGCCTCCCCATCTCAAATAATCCCCCACTGATCTTGAGCAACTATACTGTCATGGGCAAAACTAATAGATCTTTCTTTGATTTGGATAAATATGGTATATTAATTACTCATAGCTCTGTAGGAGGAATTAAATGAAAAAAATTATAATTTCAGTGTTTGCTGTGATATTTATCGCCATAAGCTGTGTAGTTCCAACAATGGATCATTTGTATGCAAAAGAGAACTCACACATAACAACCTACGATCGTATTCAGTACATACAAATACTTATCCATTTCAGGTATTTAGAAAAGCAACTTGAAGCTGTAATTTCCGAAAGAAACAATTATCCAGAAGACAGCCAAGAATATAAACAGCTCTCTGAACAACTGAATCATATTCTTGCTCAAGAGGCGTACTACGAGAAAAAAATTAATACTCTTAATAGTAAATAATTTTCAAACTAAACTGCATATTATTTATCTACACTATTAGACTCATGCCGACCTGCCTGTAACCTTCTCCTGCAACGTAAAGTTGAAATGGCGAAGACAGGCTCGCATGAGGTTTTTTTGTTAACCATTAGGAATATAGGTACCAGCTTCTTTTGGCTTTTAATAGATTTATGCTGATACATTACTATCACAATTGACATATGTATATAGCAGACCTAAGCAAAGGAGATATGCAGATGATCAGAAATAGAGTTAAAACGTATAAGCATCGCATCGGGAAAAACAGATATCTGGTCGTTAAAGTCTTTCAAGCCGCAGCTGCTAAAACAGGAAGCGGAAATGCACTAGCAACCAATGCCTTGAATATCAAAATTTCCAAGCGTAAGCATAAACACCACTAAGATTCATCCGTACCTTCATTTCCTTGAAGGGAGGTGATCATATGAGCAGAAGACATTGCAGACGTGATTTGAGAAGAAGAAGATCAAACATCCGTTCGAATCAAAGAGCCGTTGCGCGTGCAAGAGGTAACGCACTGGCTGTTAATCTGTTTAGCGTAAATGATAGACAACGCAGACGTTAATAATCGTTTTCAAGCAAAAGCAGGAAGGATTCTTCCTGCTTTTTTTGTGTTAAACAGCAAACCTAACTA
Source organism: Paenibacillus sp. F4 (assembly GCF_002894905.1). Lineage (NCBI taxonomy): Bacteria > Bacillati > Bacillota > Bacilli > Caryophanales > Paenibacillaceae > Paenibacillus > Paenibacillus sp. F4. Next base: position 73,837 of record NZ_POVS01000015.1, on the reverse strand, counting down.
CTGCTATGAATCGTTTAAGCAAGCGGACGAGATCGTAGAATATCACACATAGTTGAACAGTCGTTACAGTTTTGCTCTTTTTATAAATCTAACAGACAGGAAAACGTGGTTCTCTTTTAGAATAGTGTGCATAGAGAAATTAAACCAGGAGGAGACAAGCCATGATAATTAAAATGTCACTTTCTAATATGGGAGATTTTAAGAAGTCAAATGAGAATAACGGCTTTATTGTGTCAGGAAGGATTATACCTAAATACGAGAACGATAATTGGACTTATATAGAAGAAAGTTTTCCCGAACCATATTTTAAACAGTATGAGGATGATGACGTTGACATCAGTTATATTGATGAACAAGGAAAATCTATTTTTTTATATTATGATGAGAACGACTGTGTTGGGCAAATTAAACTTTGTACTAATTGGAATGGCTATGCTCTAATTGAGGATATTGCCGTCGCTAAAGACTGGAGACACAAGGGAATCGGAGCAGCCTTATTGAGTAAAGCAACCGAGTGGGCTAAGCAGAATAACCTTGTTGGTCTTATGCTTGAAACACAGGATGTGAATGTTTTAGCTTGTCGATTCTATGCTAAAAATAACTTTGTAATCGGCGGAGTTGATACTATGCTATATTCTAACTTTTCTACTGCCCATGAAAAAGCGATTTTTTGGTATTATAAGTTTATGCATTCAAATTAGCCTATCCTTCTGTAACAAAGCTTTGCCGACCAATTAAGGTTACAGAGCTTTTGATTTATTTAGAGTATTCACTTACTTCAAACGTGAGGATGCAATCAATTTCAGCATGTAATCCTCTTCTGCTCTTATAAGGAATCTGAAACTGAACGTTTATATACAATAACAGTTAAAATCCCGCTAATTATAATGACCACTGTAAAAATCAATACATATTGCTATATAAATAAGCAGATGGAAAATTAATGATTGGTATAAATTTTTGATGAATAAACCTTTCTTATCAACAAGTGCTCCTCCAAGGAAACCAAAGAAAATAACACTCATCGTTCCAAGAAAAATAATTCCACTGCCAATCATTGCGGTACTTAAGTGATGAACACCTTTCATCATATAAGGGACCATAGAAACAAATCCAGCTACGGTACCAAACATAAGTCCGCCACAAAGGATTCCTATCATAAATGCAGGATTTTTCCCCAATGAAGGATCAATAAAAGGATTGGTTACTTGTCTGATATGTTTTAAAAAGATCAAGAAAAAAAGAATACTTATCACCAGAAAAGAATTCTGTAAGACGTTGTATACAACATAAACATTACAATGCCTAGAGATATAAGCACGATTCCTGCAATGTCAAGTGAACCCTTTAATATGACTTCCTTTTTCAATAATTTTATCAGGAAGGGAACAGTGACAAACGTTAGAACAGGAAGAAACAGTAAATAAGACCAATGAATATAATGAGCAATCATCCCACCAATAGCCGATCCTAACCCTTCAGCCATTGCTACAATAGATCCGATGGAGGCCATATCTTACCCCTGTTTCTTTTGGGATATAGCGAGCAACTACGACCATCACAAGTGAAGGAAATGCAGCTGCACCAATCCCTTGTATAAACCGACCCAAGATAAGTGTTGGAAAAAAAGTATGTCCCATAAAGCCAATTAATGATCCTATGCAATTCACTATGATTCCAAACAGAAGCAACCTTTTAATACCTAACTGATCAGATAGCTTTCCGTATACAGCTGTTCCTATAGAAAAACTTAGCATAAAGGCAGTATTTACCCAATTTGTAAAGGCTGGTGTTTTATTGAATTCACCAGCAATATCAGGTAAAAAGATATTAAGAACCATTTCATTTAACACACTAAAAAACGAAAGAACACAACGCCATATTAAAATTTGGTTATGGCGTAAAACGGACTGTGAATAAGGGGTTTTCACTTTTGACCCTCCAGAAATAAGGTACATTCAAGACATGAGTGTAGCCTCCTGATGTGTTATGCGCAAATTATATTCCGAGTACAAAAAATAAGCTCCATATCATTGGAGGCTTAATACAGCGCCTATTTCCATACGAGAAAATGTAATGATCTTTGGGTCACCATTCCAGCCCTCTATGATTACAATATAGAGCGTATATCGCTCTTGTTGTCCCCCTCTTCCAAAGCCAGCAGACGCGCCTTTATGTCCACTACACTGCTACCTGTTTTCAACTCCAGTTCCTTCATGTTGGGCCCACGTCATTGCTCAGTAGAATAACTGTAGAGTATTGGTAGTAGCGTTTTGATATCGGGTAACAAAACGCTCAACTTCTTTGTTACCTGTCGTTTTCCGTATACTATACAGGTCAGAACAATGAACGATAAAAGAGGATACAACTATTGTGCAACAATAGCGGATTAGACGGTTGCCAAAGCGACACTGAACTTTTGCAGAAGTTTACGATGGTGTACGTGAAGCCATGGAAAGGATATGGGGGCGATATTCCTGAGCCAGTAGGATAAGACAAGAACTAGCAATAAACTTAATGTGTGTATTCCTAAAAGCCTGTGTCATCCAATGTTAAAAAGGGCTGCCGCAAATGTTTCCTTGAACCAGCATTGTCTTTAAAAACCTGAGCAAATGAGAAATTTACAATAAAATTCGGAGTTCACAACTCCGTTAACCCAGCCTAAACAGACGTATCCCAGCTAGTACCAGCCTCAAACAGCTGGTCATTCACCAGATTGGTGCCAAGATGCCAAAGGCTGAGGATAGCTGCCACTTCCGTAAAACAGTTTCCAATTAAGCGTACAATCGCAGCACGTTAGATACATTTAAACTAATCAGGAAATTATCCAAGTAGGGGGAAATAACCATGGCATTTGAAGGTTATAGAGAAGACAAGCGAGGACATTGGTTTGACTGGCCATTCCCCTTGTCGGTATCAATACTGTATGTAGATGCGGATGCGGATGCGGATGTAGATGAAACAGAAACGAAATGGTACCTCATTGTCGAACAAGAAAAACATTTGATCCGAATTAGGGATGAAAAGCAAATTGAACTGCTTAATCACTGCATGTATGGAATCTTGTTAAATGACGAGAAGATCAACTGGATTATTGATAAAAATGGCGGTAGATTTACCTATCACGACAGTGTGCAAGATTTCATCAAATTCCAGAAAGAATACCTGGATATATTCTAAAAGCCGTGAACAGTTAAAAGCTCTGCCGACCAATTAAGGTTAGCAGAGTTTTTCGATTTATTTAAACTTCAAACGTCAGAATACGATCGTATAGCATGTAATCCTTGCGGTTGCTGAATGGTCCTTTATTGTTATCGTGCTTATTGATGGCATATGAAGCCGATCCAGATCCAGCCTGCTTGCTTTCGTAGCATGTGATAAATTCATTGACCTCTTTCATGCTCAGATCGAATTCTTTCTCCAATCCTGTTGTCATTCCATTAGTGTCGAAGTTAGGGGGAATTTGTCCTGCAAAAAAAGATTCTATCAAACTTTGGCAGATAGAATCTTTTTCCGTTATTTAACGATAAATTCAACAACTGTTAAAAAAGGTTATGGACATGTAAAGATTAAAGTTCGGAATGAAGGAACATCAAATCTCACTTGGAGCTTGCAGGGTAACGGGAGAGAATATGTCTATAAAACTGTTGGCAAAGAAGACACATTAACGTGGACTAGTCTTAATTCATTCCCTAATGGGATGCCTTCAGGGGAATACGTAATTCAATTCAGAGCCAACGGTAACAAAGTTGAAGGCGAAGCTTGGGGTACTACTGGTCAGTACCCAGGAGACATTAACTAACCGTTACTACAAGCAGGGGAGCGTCTTGGAGTTAAATCCAAGGCGCTTTATGTATTCAATGTTGCCTTACTCAGTGTCTAACAAAAGCCCAGCCGTCCAATTAAGGTTAGCAGGGCTTTTTGTATACTCTAAATTCAAACTGATTCCGCATATTATACACTCCGGCAATCTTAATCGTATCGGGAGAAAACTTCTACGGATCCTCCATAGTCTATAACCGATACCCAATCCTCGCCCAACGACTGAACAACGTACACCTTTACCTGGCTTAATGCAGCTGCAAATAGTTCTATATCCGACTTTAACACTCTATATGTATGGTTCATGCTGATCACCTCAATAATTTATTCGGTCAAAGGTATGGTAATCCCTTCAACGAAATAAGCTCTGCCAACCAATTAGGTTAGCAGAGCTTTTAGATTGTACGTTAGACAAAATTGTGGTTTCCCGTTTAATTAGTAACTACTATTCCAGTAGATAACTTAGGCATCAAACTGTCTTGCCTGTATAATAAAATTCATATATGCTCCGTACGTGTTACTGACTACTACCGTGTATTTAGTTTGTCTAGTGCTATAACCCGATATAGTTCTTTGCTCCCCGGCTGGTATTTTTTGAGTTGTACTAAGACCACCAGATAATGTAAGTATAATATCTGTCGAACCATTATTCACTACATTTATATTAAACGATTCACCATTTGAAGGGACTAGTTCAAATGTAGTTTGATAATCATCATAACCGCGAAAGTTTGTGTATTGTATAGGAACCGAGCTGAAGGGTGTGATAATTGAGTGTGTGTCTCCTGGATTTGCCTCCAATTCACCAACTCCTGTTACCACCTCTGGTTCATTGTCAAAACTTGCCGCAGAAGTTATTGGGCTTAAAGATAAAAAAAGAGTTGCAGCCAATCCTAGTCCAATAATTTTTTTCATGATAACTTGCCTCCACTTTTTGTATTTGTATTTACAGTTTATATTATACACCTTATTCCATTATTGGTTTTCTATTGGACAAATAAACTGGTATTTCGACATAAAAATGATTCTGTAGTTCTATTATTTATAGGATTTACCAGAAAATTTTAGTAATATGCTCCGTCCTACCTATACGGTAAGAGGGGCGTTTGCTATTTTATGATAAATTCCACTCGGGTACCATCTTCGTAGTCATCCAACTTGTGACCAACCCACGATCCAGCTCCACGATTATCCTTTGGACTTATGTACTTAATGTCTGCACCCTCTCCACCTTCGGAACACATCGCCATAGGCCATTCATCCCTATCCTTGCCCTTCTTGGTGGGCGCGCCCTTTAGGGACAACTCACGATTATGGTCGGCTCCATCACGGTCTATGGTGCATACTGGTGATTTTCCCGCCTGAATGGCTTCCTTAATATGCTGTGCCGTTTCGTGATAACGGTCTTACGGAAATTCCAGCTTAACCGTGTCTGCCGATACCTGTGATATTGGAACGGCTGCAGGGTCGCTCTTAGTAGGCTTTACAACATCTTGTTGTACGCTGCAGCCAGCTAATAGGATTGTAATTAGTACGGTGAATATCCATTTAAACATATGTATTCCTCCCCATAACGTAAAAAAACACCCAACCAGCGTGGCCAGTAGAGTATCACCTATACTTTATGGTCATTCTATAGAATAAATTTCGCTCCCTCTAAATATTTTAAAGTTTATCAATAAACTCTTGGGCTAAACGCTTTGAAGTAAATCTAGGACAGCCTACAATATTTATCATTAGCCCTAATACTCCAGATATGATTGCAATCACAACAGAAGCACCTAAATTCTCAAATAAATAGTCACCTATCATCCAGCCCGCTACACCACAAGCTAGACCAAATACAACAGTCATAATTAGACATGTTACAGGAACAAAAAGAAGAAGTAGGCACACGATAAAAACCCAAGCACCAACCCACCATTCTCCCTCTGGCCACCAAGTTCTATTAGCCCATCTACCAGCGACTACAGACACCATCAGGATTTCGCATAGAACAAATATTTCTGCTAAACCCGCAGTTTTGTAATCTTTAATACCCTCCGCTACTTCTCTTCTAATACTCAATACAATCACCCTTACGCATATTAATATTAAACATACAATATTGCTTTCACACACTTGAAAACACCCCACCAGCTTAGCCAGTAGGGTGTCACATCCTTTTAAGCTACCTTTGTCTAAACCGTTCTGCCTCTCGATCATCTAAATATTTTTCCAGTCTAGACATCACACGTTTATACTTTTCTGCTTCATCTTTCTCTTTTTCAATATTCTCAGAAATTTTGTGCAAATCAACGCTATAAATTACAGATAAGTTAATACCGAGCCTTAAAGATGTAAGAAGCATGTAAAAAACAAATAAGAAGAAAAAAAACGATTTTATAAACTCATTAGTAATCAAAATGGCGAAAAAGGAGTAAAAAACAACAACAAAAGAAGCGATCAATCCAGTAATAATATATTTAATAATCTTTTTCAAAAGATTATCACTCAGTAACGCCATAACTGAATTAGCTTTAATACTACCAAGTACAGATAAAACCGTAATATAGATGCCCACAAAGATTGAAGCAATCGTTGTAATCGTTCCGATATTAGGTTCTATAATCAAGTCATAACTATGATAAAGAAATTTTTCCAGTGAATAAAGCCCATAACTCATATTAAAAAGAATTAATAGCTTGTTACCTAGAAATATCAAAACAAAAAGAGAGCACACTATCCAGATTAGCCCTTTTTCAAGAAACCATCCAATTCGATCGGCCCAACGAGATGTTCTCATTAAAATCACTTCACTCTCATAGCTTCATAACTAATTATTAAGCTGACTGTTCATCTTCATCTCTTTGACCTTGCTGAATTGGTACAAAATATTTTTCCCCTGGCAAAGGCACCAAAGCAGGCATATTTGCTTCTTCATCATAAGGCATTCTTCGGATTGCGATAGAGCCCTGTCTACCCTTTTCAATATAACGCTCTAAAATTTTATCTCCTATGAATTCCCAGCCATGATTAGCTTTGTCTCCTTCGAGAACTGAATCGCTTTTCACGCCTATATTTTTCAGTTCCAGTTCTTGAGTTTTTTTGCTTTGCGGAGTTTTATACTTTACTTTACAAGATAAGATTGAATCGTTCTCATTGATTTGCAGTAGATCAATGAGCCTTAAAATCTCCACACTATCTAGATCAACTTTTCTTTTACGGCCCTTTCCAAAACTAAGCTCCACTATGGGCGCGTCAGTTTCCTCATTAATTGTACCAGCTAGATTCATTAATCCACCGAACACAGAGCTACTTTGTGATGGATTTTGAGAGCGAAGTAACGTCGCAGCAAAATCTTCATCTTCAGCATTCATTTTTAAAGTTACGCTTTTGATGTCATTAGATCTTCTAATGTCAGCTAAACTAAGTTCAGAGTCAACTGGCAGGAAACTAACCGCCCATTGTTTCCTTGGATTATCCATAGGGAAAAATGAATTAAGATAATCTTCAATATCCTGTACTTTTACTCCAAAATAATTAAACTCTACTAATACAGTCCTTACCATTGGTACCGTAACCAAAGTAACCATCTCAATGATATCTTTGTCAATCATACTCGCTTGATCAGAATTAATATCACCAGCATATGGTTTAATTGACTGTCTATACTTTCCAATGCAAGCTACTCTGCAGGTCTGATCCAAATCGTGATGTGGCATCTTAACATGAAACAAGGCAGTAGGGTGAAATTTAATCTTTCTAAGACGATTATGCCAATCAATATTCATAACTGCTTCAAGAAAATCAGAAAAATATAAAGTAGTTGCGGTTCCGTTTAGTGTTATTACGACATTATAATAATGAAACTTTCTTGCCATCTTCAATTGCCTCCGTCCTGTAACCTAGGAAATTTATACTATTTTCATAGTTCTATGATCCCTGATTATGGAACGTTTGGCAATTGGAACAAATGTTCTTCTGTAGAACGTATGTTCCCTATATATTATTATATATAATATACCTATATAAATCTAGTCATTTATTCCACTGCTAAACCCGCTACAGTTGCCCGTTCTGCTGGAGCGGTTTCTTGCAACGACTTAGGCACCGCGCTTTCCGTCGCTTCTGGTCCTGTAGCCTGTATAAGTATCTCCGTTACCTTAGCTGCCAAAGAAGATACAGCTTCCTTAGCAGCCGCTTGAGTAGCTTCTTCACTCGGCTGTGCTTCGGTAGCAAACATTGTTTTTGTCTTAGCCTTATACTCTAGATATGCCTTTTCAATCGCGGACCTTAGCTCTACTTGGGATACTACGATACCTTGACTAGAAAGAGTAAGTGAAACATACTGCAAAGCCTCCTGAAGCTTTCGTTCACCGTCAGCCTGCTTGAAAGCTGTTTGAGCAAAGGCAAAGCCCTCTCCAGCAATCTTATGGATTACTTCTCTCTGTGCCGCCGTAGTACGCGCCTCAAGCCATGCGTTTGCTTTACCTTTAACTGTGTTCAGTCCAGCCAAAACGAATGTCGTAAGTACTCCTACGGCAGCTGTAGCAATAGTGGTCACGTATGGTTGTACACCTTCAATTAATGTTTGCATGATTACTCATCCCCTTTCGTTTTCAGAACAGCAATTTTATTTTTAGCATCCCATGAAATCTCGGCTCCGTAAGATTCAGCAATGGGCTGTAATTGTACATAAGCAGTTCCCTCAACCAATTTAACTGATTGCAATTTGCGATTGTTCAGATATGCGACCTTTTTAGCATTGTCCCAACGTAAAGGAATACCAAGAGCATTCGCCAGCACGCGCAACGGAACGTGATTCTTTCCATCAAACAGCAGAGCTTTACCCACATTCTCTCCGTTGATCTGGAATGATCCATCCGCAACAATCGCAGGTTCTTCTTTGGGTACGGATGTCTTCTTCCTAAACCGTGTCCGAAGCTCATCTGCCGTACCGTCAAATTCATTCAAATCGACTGGACCCGCTATGCCAGCCACCTTACGTGTGCCGGACGGCAATGTGCCACCAGCCGAGCCATTGCTATACTGCCAGAAATCCCAGCGTGACCAACCAGATGCGCCAGGCGGAACCTGTGTGGCGCTGTACCGGGCAATCCACAATGGGTAATCGGATAAGCCGCTGAAATTACCGATGAACGAAGGATATGTGTACACGATTGGTCGTACTCCAGTAAGCCGCTCAACTTCCGCCAGAAATGTCCTGGCTACGGCTGTAAGCGCCGCTTTGCTTAAGCCGGACTTGTTGGACTCATAATCCATTACTGGTGGCAGATCGAAAGACGCGATGCCTCCGGCTGAATTAATGGCGCTCACAAAGTTTGCAGCTTCCTTTCGGGCATCCTCCGGCGTTTTCGCAGAGTCGTCTACATAGTGATAAGCTCCAACCAGGACTCCTACAGCTCGTGCAGCCTGTGCATTACCGATGAATGTTTTGTCCCGGTATGACTTCCCTTGACTTCCCTTGACTGGCTTTGATGAAGGCAAACGATAAACCGTCTTCCTTCACTGCCTTCCAATCAATCTTTCCTTGATAACGGGATACGTCAATCCCTTGAGCATTACAGCTGTTTCGTTGTTGCATCCTCTTTCTCTCCTTCCTTACCACTTTTACTTTTCAAAACTTCTACGGCCTGTCGGATCACAGGCGGGATAGGGGCGCCGAGTCTGCCGCCATTCTCCAAAATGGACAGCGGCTCATTTGCCATATAAAAATAGGCGACCGCATCCCGGAAAAGGTGCGAATCGCCTAAGACTCCATCAATTAGATGGGATACTGCTACCATTGCAAAGATAAATACCTTTCGAGCGATACCGATAAGACCAATCTTGCTTTTTAAACCTGGTCCAGTTCCCTTCTTACCTTCTGCGCCAGCAGCAAATAATCCGGTCACATAATCAATAATGACCAGCGCAAGTAACACCCCAATACTCCCGACCACCCACCGTAAAAATACGTCACAGCGCTACTACCTAAAGCTGCGCTGAACTTAAAAATCTCCCACTTATCCAACCTTCTTTCCTCCGTCTCTCCGTTCAGGAAACTTTTCCTGAGCTATCATTGTCTGTTTTCTGATCTTCTTGCGCCTGTATCTCGGCTAATGCATCTCCTATTGCTATATCCAAACCTTTAAGTATTTCTTTCCGGCGCGCTGGTTGCGAAGCTATCACAGCAGAAATGACCTCAGTCAATTCTTCAATTGGCCTTGTTAGATCCAGTTGTATATCCAATGTAGATTTTATTTTTGCCACGGGTTCATCACCTCCCTCAGACACAAAAAAAGACACCTTTAGTTTGCAGATGCCTTTAATTGCTCCTTATTATAAATTTTCACAAGCTATTCACGACCTAACTGTGTAAATCTATGGTGATAGATCACTTTTCCGTTATCAAGAACTTCTTGTTTGATTTCAACATAGCCGCAATCCGTAAATCTGCTATACAACAACCATGTGTCATTCTGCCTGAATTGAATCATTCGATTGCCTAAATCATGGTTAAGAGCAATTGCTGACTTAAATCCGAGTTCTTTGGCAATCTCTGTGGCAGTATAGGTTTTGTTAACATGCATTAGGATTGCATTTGTTCTTTCCGCCTGTACTCTGGCAGCACGTTCTTCCTTGAGCTTAGTCAGCAGTTCAATTCCAAAGTCAGGATTATTGAGGATATTATCAATCACAGTATCCGTAGCATATATTCCATGCTTCCTGATCGACGGCAGTATTTCATCAGCTACCTTGGCCTGAAATGCCTCGGCTACTTCGTTTCTTGCCTTCATTGCCAGTCGATAAAAGATGTTTTCGGGAATAAAAGTATCTTTCGACACTTCTGTCGAAAACTTCAAATCCGATAAATACTGCCTCACTCTATCCTATTTGACATACTCTGTACATTTGATTTGTCTGTAAATCCTAATCCTCGAGCCACATCCTCCAAATTCAATTGCGGCGTGCCGTTTCCATCAATAAATCCTCTTACTCCGTGAATTGTAAGTATATCCATTACGATCTCACCTTTCTTTGTACGCAAAATAAGCCCCTGAGTTATCAGAGGCTTTTATACTTATATCTTAAATTGGTTTTGTTACTATAACGCTGCGGATTTTAGAGAAGTATTGTTCGTGGAAATAGAGCATTAGACTGAATATACGTCATTAGGCTAAAAGGCAGGTTAACTCTAAAAAGACTTATAAATGAGAAATGTGACAATTATGTCACTCTGAATAGAATATTGTTATGTTGATCGATGGGAATATGTAAATGTCCCCCTTATACTGGGAATTGTTATTTTTGAAGGGGGATAGCCACTGATGACTGATGTAATCAAAGCAATAATACTTGGCATAATAGAGGGCTTAACTGAATTTTTACCGGTATCGTCTACTGGACATCTTATTTTAGCAGGCAATTTGCTTAGCTTTGATGGTGACGCTGCAATAACTTTTAAAATTGTTATACAGTTAGGTGCAGTGATGGCAGTTCTAATTCTTTATTGGAAAAGATATTTGGAGATTGGGGCTAATCTGATTAGAATGGATTTTTCCCAAAGTAAAGGATTAAATGTAATTCATATGATTTTGGCTATGTTACCAGCATTAATCGTATATCTTCTCTTCAAGGACACAATAAAAAGCCAATTATTCGGCCCAACTCCCGTCTTGATCGGTTTAGTTGCCGGTGGCTTGTTGATGATTATCGCAGCACGGAGTAGGAGAACTAAAACCACTGATACGATTGATGGGATTAATTATAAACAGGCTTTCGGGATTGGCCTGTTCCAATGTTTGGCTTTGTGGCCGGGATTTTCGAGATCGGGTTCGACGATTTCAGGTGGCCTTTTACTTGGCACTAGCCAAAAAGCCGCCGCAGACTTTACGTTCCTTATTTCCGTACCTGTTATGTTTGGTGCAAGCTTGTTGGATTTGTACGATAGTCGCGAGTTGCTAAATTCTGACGATATCTATCTAATGTTAATTGGCTTTACGACATCCTTTCTTGTGGCGATGATTGCAGTAGTGACGTTCATCAAACTAATTAAGCGACTCGGATTGGAATGGTTTGCCCTATACCGTTTTGTCTTAGCAGCTCTCTTCTATTTAATCGTCATACAGTAACCAATTTATTATTAAAGAAATATCTCCACTATCATTCACACATTGTTGAGAAGGCGCATATGTCTTCTCTTTGGGTATTAGGCGCTAATTTGACTATTTTTAAATTGAGTTGTTTATCATTTTAAAGCATTATAAGATGGTTTCAGACATCGATGTACTTTAAAAAGAAAGAGAAGAAAATATGAAGGCTGAAATTGAAAAAATACCGTCTTGTAGAATTGCATACATGAGACAGATTGGTCCTTATGGAATTGCAAATTCACAAATAATGGAGAAATTTAAAGGTTGGGTTAAATCGAATAATTTATTTAATAATACGTCTATTATCCTTGGTATTGCCCAAGATAATCCTGCATTTGTGAAGCCAGAAAATTGTCGCTACGATGCATGTTTGGTTCTTTCTGATGATTACTGTGTTAATACTGATGAAGTAAGTCTAAGCAACATTAGTGGAGGAAGATACGCTGTTTTAAAATAAATCATACAGCAGAAGCTGTTCAAAAGGCTTGGATTGAAATATTCCTGGAGTTGGATAATCAAAGGTTCAGCTTAGATGAAACCAGACCTATCTTGGAGCGATATACAGTTGAACTTATTAATAATCATTATTGCGAAATTTGCGTTCCGATTCAATAGACGTATTAAGATATAGGTTGTTTCTATTATTGAAAGCAGTCTAATACTATCCTCTTTTATAAAAGTAAAAGCCCTCTGTTTAAGAGGGCTTTTGTGTATACAGTATATAATTTTTGTTTGCTACTAGATTACTACTTATTTATTTAGTAGCTAATGCTGCTTTAAGTTGTTCTAGCTCTTTTTTATGCTCTAATAAACTGTCTTTGGATTCTTGTAATTCCTTTTTTGTCTTAGTGGCGCTTTTTTCAATGCGCTCAATAAGTCTTTGATCGTCGCCCGCCGCACCTATTTTTCTATCGATGTCAGTCAATGACTTTTCATATTTTTTAATATTATTATTAAGTATTTCGATCAATTCTTCCACAGTTCCAATGTGCTTTACAATTAGTTCCTTGGACCAATTGGTATATGGGTTATCTTTCAAAGCTATTGCTTGTGACTGCTCTTTAACAACCACATTAGAAGAAGGAGTTCCTGTTGCAATTTCAATAGTTTTCCTCTTCACCGCTAAGTTCGCCCCCAGAGATTCTGAGATCGAACGCAAAGGTACATACGCTGTACCATCGACGGCAATAGCGTTTTCAGACAATGTTGTTCCATTTACTCTCACATTGTATTCCCCTGCAACAGTCTTCCCAACTAGTGATTTTACTTGATCTGCCGCAGCTCCACCAGAAGTAACTAGCAGTACTCCAAGTAAAGCACCTATAAACATATACATCTTTTTATTCATCTAAATGCCTCCGCTAACGGTTTATTCGTTCTCATATTACCATTGGAAGATATTGTCGTAAACAATTATGTTGAACATGAACTGCTACCCCCACCTACAGGACTTCTACGACCCAAGAGCATTAAGCTACCACCCGAACCTCTTCGACCTAAAGAAATGGTCTCTTGTCCTGTTAAGGCATAAGCCACAAGTCCGAATGAATCAACCTTAATTCTTCGACCTGTCTTACCTGTAAAATGATTCCAACTGCCAGACAAAACTATTAGGCCCTGGTGGAGGTATATATCCCGGAGAAAATTGTAATTTCTAAACAAGCCGAGGTAGTTAGGAACATTGTTGAAACCACTTATTATAGTTACAAGAAGAAAATTATTCTACGTCACGATTAAATCTTTCCATAGAGGACTTTGCGTATTGAGCAAAATGAATCTGTTCATTTATAAGCACATACATGTATGCCAGTAAGATCAATGAAAAAAGTAAAATCAATCCGCTTATATGGAAACCACATACGAATAAAATAGCGAGTGCTGGCAGCAGTGATATCAATAAAAAAACTCCGATTCGCTTCATCATATTATTTCCTTTTCTCATGTTTTCGCAATCTGAGATATACATATATTAGGCTTGCACTGGCCCCCAATTGGCTCCTTTCATTCGTACAAAAGTAAAAACCTCTCCAAGTGTGATATGTTCCTCTCATAGTAGACAGAAAAGAGCAAGCCATCTAATCTGTCTATTATGGAGGGGATTTTTTTATAGGAGAAATAAGAAAAACTTACGATGTGAGCTTCAAGATAAAGACAGTGGATCTGTACCTCAAAAAGGGAATCGGATATAAAAACGTGGCACGAGAAATGGAGATTGACGCTTCGCTGGTTCGCCGATGGGCGAGACACTTTAAAGCCGAGGGAATGAAAGATCTAGAGGAAAACGAGACATAGCAAAAGGGCCAGGCATCGGCAGACCTCGAACACGCCCCGAAGATCCGGAGGTCAAGCTGAAACGCCTCGAAGCAGAAAATGAAATGCTAAAAAAGCTCTTGCAGATGTCAACGGAGGAATGGAGGCTGTACCCAAGAGTACAAAGTTTGCGGTGATCCAAGAATTGCTTAGTTAGGGACATAGCATAGTACTACTATATAAACTGGCCCGAGTGTTCAAAAGTGGTTTTTATAAGTGGATAACATGAAAGATGTTTGTTTCACCCAAACAGCGGGAAGATGAAGCTATGAAGCTAAAAATCATGGCATGTGACGAGGAACTGAAGGGAATATACGGTTACCGCAGGGTAAAGGTTTAATTGAATTAAATCTACAGCATACATATGAATCATAAGCCACGTACTTATGGTGAACTGGGGATCAATGCGATCATTCGTAGGAAAAAACCCTATTATTGCAAGAAAGAACCCTACGTCATTCCTGGCAATCATCTGAACTAGGAGTTTAAGGCTGACCAGCCGAATAAGAAGTAGGTAATAGACATCACTTACCTAATGTTCAATGGACTGAGACTCTACCCTTCCGCGATTCAGCATCTTTTTAACAACGTAATTGTTGCCTAACAGATCAGCCGCAGAAACGATTTGAGCCTGGTGTTAGTTACGGTGAAAAAGGCAAGGAAGCGACAAGATGCTCGAGGTGTTATACTACATAGCGACCAAGGATTTCAACCTCTCGCCAATATACCAACCTGCTCAAGCGATACGGAATACAGGTGTCCCGAAAAGGGAACTGCTGGGACAAGGCATGTATAGAGAACTTCTTCAGCAATTTTAAAACCGAGTGTTTCTATCTCCATTCCTTCCATTCAGCTCAACAGGTGGAGCATGCTGTTCAAAAGTATATCCATTTCTACAACCATGAACGCTTTCAAGAGAAACTAAACAACCTGACTCCTTTTCAGGCTGCTTAATTATTGCTTTTTGATAGCTGTCTACTTGACAGGGGTCACTTCATGATTGTGGATGCTTCTTAATTTACTTAGATCAGATAGTGACTTGGCCTTCTTCGGTTTTTTATTTTCCAACTTACCACCGTGGAGAATGATTTCGAATTCCCGGTTTCTGTTCTTGGCCTTCATGAGCGCTCTAATCGTTGGAATGGTCATATTAGGCCGTTCTGAATCAGAAATACCATTACTCACGCATAAAGCCCAAAGTTCTATCCAGTCTATTTTCCGATCATCCTCAGGAACCTCTTGCTCTTCTTCGTCGTAGGCTCATAATCTTCATCAGGTGGAAACAACTCCTTATAGAAATCGTTCTAAGAGGCCATCCAACTCCTTAATGCCCTCTTTGTCTACATTCTCGTATACTTCCTCCGTCAGTCCTTCTACCCACACAAGGTTAAAGGCTTCCTTATGCAATGCTCAACTTTAGGCCAATCGACCTCGGCCCGTTCTTCTGTAGCTTCCCATTTTTCGCGACTAAACAAAAAAGAAAATTTATATTGATTGCCGCTCATGAGTTGTCGTACCTGACGGATCAAAGCAATAGTTCCGATTTGTCACAATAAAAAAGAAGGTAGGAAAAGTTTCCTTACCTTCTTAGCATTCATATTTCTATGTCTGAATAATATAATTTTTACAATGTTATCCAGTTCAACTTTGAAAATAGGCTTTGGAGTAGTGGTAGTGTTTAATGGATCTTATTACTGCCACTACATTCTCTTGCCATGCTACACAATTGCGTCTGCTTAATATGAGTGGAATTAGACAAACTGACGATGGAAATCGTACAGTCTTTTCTAAGGCGGCTACATATGATGTTCTATATATCATTAAGAATGGCTTAAACAGTCAACTTTAATATAGTAAGAGTGGTATTGGTAAAGTTATGAAGTTGGGCTGGGGTTGCATTTGCATTTACCAATTGAATAGTTGTAGGAACGACCCCTACAGTAATAATGACTTCTGCCGAAATTGGTCCGCCACCGTTACCCGTGAAGGGAACAGGGGTAACAGGGATTCCATTTACGGTAAGGTTAAAGTCAGCATCACCTTGGTTATGAATTGTAAAATTTATTAGATAGCTCCCCGTTTCGTTGATTGTTATCGTTGTAGATGGAGGAGTGAAAGTAAATGCACCACCAACATTAGCTAAAACTCCAGTAAAGGTAATTGGTGAGTTACCCGGAACTGTGTCAGTTCCCGTGCCAGGATCTGCTCGGAAAACACTTAAGAAGTCTGTTATACCGGCGCCTGCAGGTCCCGCTGCCCCCGTTGCTCCTGCTGGTCCTACCGCTCCTGCTGGCCCTACTGCTCCTGCCGGTCCCACTGGTCCTGCTGGCCCTACTGCTCCTGCTGGTCCTGTTGGTCCGGGAATTCCTTGAAAACCTTGTAGCCCTTGCTGGCCTTGAGCACCTGGAACTCCCTGTGGACCCGGCAGTCCCTGAGGTCCTTGAGGTCCTTGAGGTCCTTGAGGTCCTTGAGGTCCTTGAGGTCCTTGAGGTCCTCGGATCCCTTTAACAATAACTTTCGGTAACACTTTGACTTTTTTAACTACACATCTTCTAAATTTTCTCCGATGCATACTCTTCTGCCAACAATAATGTCGAAACATAATTAATGGTCACCTCCAAAGTCTAGTCAAAGTAGCTTATTGTGCAATTAACCAAAAAGATTGGGCTGTTGACTTCATTTCGGGAAAATAGGCATAGGTCTGACCCTATCGTGTTAGCATTATTACAGCTCATCCTTCTGAAGCTTAATATCCAGTTCAATTAACCGGTCCAAATCCTACACTGTCTGTATTTTTATATTTCCAGCTTGCAAATCCTTTACCCAAAAAGGGAGATGAGATAATGACTAGATTGTTAGATGCTCGAACATCTCAAAACGCAAGTTACGGTAATACAATCTCTATTCCCTTGCCAGCCAATACTCCCGTTGCCATTGCTGAGCTTGGCTTAGATGTAACGGGCGCAGGGGAAAACATGCGTGTACAATTATCCGGGATAGCTGAGCTTGCATTTCCTACCCCTCCACCATTTGACTCCGTTATTTCTTTTTCCATTGTTAGAGGCAATTTCGATTCGCTTGTTGCTTACGCCCTTTACTCTGTAAGTGTCTCCGAAGCAAACCCAAACGCTGTACAGGTCGTCACCATAAATGCTTCCGATTACAATGTCCCTCTACCACCATCAAATAAATTGGTGGATACCTTATATCTATTTTGCACAGCAGATGCTACCCGAATAGGAATAGAGAGTTTTAATGCTGTTGCCTACTCAGATTAAAATTGCACCATCACATGGAGGGCAAAGCCCTCTTATTTTTCTTCTATCTTTCCTTGAGGGACGATACTTTCCATCTATCGTTCTTTTTTGGTATAGTTTACTTAAAGGGGCTGATCCAATGGGATTCATGCTTATTCTTATTGCGATTATTTTTTTCTCGCTTGGTATTTTAAGTAAACGAAATCCCACTTGGGGATGGCGTGCAAACGAAGCCTGGAAGATCAAAGGGGACTCAGAACCAAGTGATGCTTACATTGATGACATGAAATTTAGAGGCTCTGTATCGATTCTCTTTGGGTTCTTCTTTTTAACATGTGGACTTTTGGTTATATTCCTGTAAGTTCTACTATCTGTTTTCAATCCTCAAAATGTCCTTATCCAAAAGACACTTGCTGTTTAGCTGAAGCTCCTAAAATATCATTTAGCATATTTTCAAAAACAGAAATCTGTCTCTTATCCATAGCTTCCTGTCACTCTCGAGAGTGAATGGTTTAGAAGAGCCAGTATACCCGAGTGTAGTCACTTCGTTTTCTAAGACTTTCAAGACATCCAACACATATTTTGCATTCAACGTTAGTTTGAAATTTTTTCCCTTGAAAGCGATTGGCGTTATGCTTTCTGTTCGGGCAAACGCATATATAAAATCATGCGGTATTGCTACTTGAAGCTAGGGCTACAATGAAGTATGTACAGGAGTGGCTTGGACATGGTAGCATCCAAATAACAGCCGACGTTTATGCACACATCTCCAAAAAAATAGAGATGAATAGCATGGAGAACTATGAGTCTGTTACTGAAAATTTATTCTGATAATAAAAATTTTGGGGGGCAATTAGGGGGCAATTATAAATCAACTTAATAAATTTTTTTACCTACCACACACAAAAAATCCCTCAACGCTTAGAGCGCCAAGGGATTTCCCATTTTAGTAAAGAGTCAGATATTGATCGCGTTCCCATTGATGTACTTGGGTGCGATACAAAAGCACTCAGTATTCCTTTGGGTTTCAACATATTTTCTCTCTTGAGTATACTGCAAAATATATTATGTTCAGATTATCAATATACTTTCAAATACACTTAAATCTTTAAAAAGCGCGGTCAAAATGCGGTCAAGAAAATAGCTTTAGTGGTCATATGCTAAAGCTATTTTTTTATCCTTGTGATGCAAGAACTTTTATGTGATTTAGTATTTTTATGAGTTGTTCGTGTGATATTTCTTTCCCGCCATATCTCCAAACTTCATTCACTATTGACTGTACTTGTACTTCCTTAATACCTCCGTTTTCAACAGAATAAGTAAAAGTATCATTTCCTTTGATTTTCATCTGGTTTTCTTCATTTAATAAAATTACCATAATAGACCTCTCCTAAATCGTATAATTAAATCGTTGTTTACTGACAAGCTAAAATCTTATTTACTTCCTTCTAAAACAGAAAAGTTGGATCCCAACGGAATATGTGCGAAGATCTACTGACCACAGCGCATTATTTCTCACTTCTAAGAAATGACGGTAATAAAATCTAAAAGATATGTACACGCTGCTCAATTCTTCGGTTGTAGGATGAAAGATCTATACGAATGGGTAGTAATTAGTAATCACTTTTCCCATATTATATTCGGAGCAATAACATTCATCATTCCTCTACTTTATTCCTTGTTTAAGAATTATATCCACTAACATATATTAAATCCCATTATTAGGTTCTTTGGCAACATAAATTCAGGCGCTGGATGTGTATCATTTTTCGACATTTAAATACAATATTTTCAACAAAAAAAAGAGTTGCTATCTAGTAGCAACTCCCGTGAATATTATGTCTGAATTAATGAAACCCATCTCTTTTATAACCTCTTCAAACCGATGATACGCAATAGGGCACCTTTTTGAGGTTTTTGTTATATCACACTCAAAGTAAGCATCTTTGAAAATACCATTAACGATTTTTACTTTTTCTACATTAAGAGTGTTACTTCTGTCCACATTCAAAAAACGGAATCCGTTACTGTTCAAAAAGTTTTCCCAATGTCTAAGGGTTCCAATCATGTAGTAAGTCTTTTCAATTGTGTGAACTAAAATCTGGTCTCTCTTACGCCCTTTAGATATAAAAAGAACCTTATCCACTTGTACGTTTTCGCCTTGATCAATACCTCCAGGGTCTGCCGATACTGTTAAACTTAGCATTTTGTCATTCCTCGCTTATTTCAACAATTCTTTCGGTGGCTCGGGGCTATGAATCCAAGAAAGACTTGCTGTGCTAACTGACGCAACAGCAAGTGTTGTTAGCATTGCAGCAATATTGTAATACATACCAGCCTTTACTTTACTCAGTTTGTTTTTCTTCATTTCTCACACCTCCTCCTATTAGTGTTAAACTCTGAACAAAAAAGCTAGCGCCTACTACCGGTAAAGCCAACCACAAATTAAGTGCAATAATTGCAACTCCCGAAAATTTTAGCAATGGGTAGTGTCGCTTTGATATGCGTGTCTTCCCCTCTAGCCGTGATGGTGCGTAAACCAAGACAAGTACAATACTTATTATCGAAGTAATGACGATCCAATTGTAATTAAAACTTGCAAAAGATAAAGCGGTAAGTAGAACTGTAGATACAATAATACACGCTATATTGCTCTTTAAATGTATGCCTCCTACAGTTTGACGTAGCATCGAAAAAGATATCATTGCCAGCACAGCTTCTTGTATCTTATCCGTAAAAACTGAAATACCAATAGTTAGCAAAACAATTGAAACTGTGTTGATCGTAACGGCTATCCCATGTTTTAAAACATTTACGGGTGCTGGATGATCGGGGACAACAGTTTTGATGTGTGTTGCTATATCTAGAGCGATGGAGTCAAGACTTTTTATGGTAATCACGCTCCGTTTTTAATGCATAATACAAAAACATTACAGATGCTAGGGTTATGAATAAAATACTCAGAAAGAAATTGTTAAAGTAAAACATAAATGTACAAGCAGCTAGTACCCCGATTATTAAGATAACAACAAGTACATGTTCCCACCTAAAACGGAGATTTTCATAATCTGCTGTAAAGCCTATATTAAATTTATACAGAAACCACGAAACAGCTAACACCCATGCGCTAGTTACTGCTTGCGCCAATGATCCTTCTGCTGAAGTCTGCATTTCAGTTGTTAATGTACCAAAGAGCATCAATATAATTACCGCTTGGAATAACGTATATAGAAATGTGCCTGTAATGGATATTATAGCTGCCCAAATAATTGGCATTCTAACAACAGTGGTTATCAATAATGTGAACAATATAATGTTTATGGTTGGAGCAAAGAAAGATAACGATGTCTCTTCCCTCAAAATAAAGCTCTGCAAATTCATTATTAATCCAATAAACAATGCAGGCCATACATAGTCTAATGCCCTAACTCTGAAAATAGTTAACATTAAAACGAACGCTGCAAAAGTTTCTACAGTTGAAAAAAGCAAGAACCTTATAGGCTCCCACATATCACATAACCCCTTCGCATAATTGGTAACAAGCACACTTTTAATACTACATTTGCTACCAATGAGTGGCAATCCAATTAGCAGTGTAATTTGGTATAAATTGTGCATATGTAAGGTAATTTTTTTACGTGAAGTTATATAAAATTCAAGCAAAAATAACCTTATAGACAAGCCTCTTAAAATATCTATTGTTCTAAAAGCCATTGTTCTAAGAAGGCTCTCGTTTCACGAGCCGGAAAATACCATTTCCTCCCTATTTTCCGTTTGATAAATCTCGGATCGTAAAAAAAGGTATCGAGGATTGCATTCCAACTCATACAAGTTCTCTTCTTCAATTCTTTTGTATCCCAAAATATATATTCAGCATCAACTACTTCCACCAACTCCGAAACTTTTTTCAATATAAGTTTTTTCGCTTCCTTTTCATCTATACTAATCTCAATCAAAATTCTCATCCCTCTTTTTGTAGAGTGTAGTATTAATTAATGAAATCATAAAAATTCCTCGGATATGCACCGAGGAATAGTTTTTAACAAAGATTATCTTTCACAAGCTACTCCATCACCATCACGATCCAGTTTCCTACTATAACCTGGTTCACCTTCATAAATTGGATCGGCACCAGCAGCACGAACCGCAGAACAGTTTTTATAGTATACATTGCTTGATGATTCTCTTGGTTCAGAATAAGTTTGGACGACTTCCTTTTTAGGAGTAACTACTTTAGGCTTAGATTCTTTTACACTTGAATCATTACTTTTAGATTCAGTCTTTGCAGTTGCCTTTTGAGCTGCCTTCTGATTGAATCCATCTTCTTGCGCATAGTTTTCAATACTCCAGATGCCTGTTCCACTCTTTTGAGCAGTAGCTTGAATCTCCTTGAATTGATCGACATATTTAACGTTTGGAGGATTTATGTAGGCCACCCGAGCATAACCTTTCTCGATTAACATTGCATTCAACATCTTATCTCCAACCCATACATAACCAAGTAGACGACCATACTTATCTCGTTTTGAAACATCAAGCTCTAGGGAAAGATTACCCTGCTTTAATTGCTTCAGCGTAAAAGCCGAAGCTTCTTTTGCGAACGGTTGGACTGGTGTACCCTGTTTTACGCTTTCTGGCGTATCTACTAGGAGTAGTCGAATCTTTTCCTCTTTCCCTTGAACTGATGCTTTAAATGTATCTCCATCCGTTCCCGCTATTAAAGTTATAGGAATACGTTTTGGTTGTTCAGAATCCGCCTTTTCGTTAGATGCTGAGGTAGAAACAATGTTTGAAGTTTGCTCAGATTTAGTTGTAGTAGGTACCACAGAAGTTTGTTCTACTTTAGCTGGAACAGCTGGTGCTTTATTCACTAATTCCTGCTGCTTAACATTCGTTAGATTCCCGATGAACGCTAAAAAGAAAATCCCGGCAAGTGAAAATAAAACTATGGCTAGTTTACTCTTCTGATTTTCTCTCTTAGCATTCTGATATTTTTTATACCCCCAGTAGCCAAGCCCTCCTGCTATAATAAGCAATCCTAAATACTTAATAATTGCAACAGCTACAATTACTGCAAAGATAATTCCTATGATTTTTCCCTTTCCATTACTTCTCATGATATCCCCCTAGGTATTTAGTTCTAGGATAAATATACCATGAACATTTTCCAATATATATACTTTTATTACAAAAATCGCACGGATATTTTACTATTCTCTAGATTTAT
The DNA here is from genome assembly GCF_002894905.1 of Paenibacillus sp. F4. Lineage (NCBI taxonomy): Bacteria > Bacillati > Bacillota > Bacilli > Caryophanales > Paenibacillaceae > Paenibacillus > Paenibacillus sp. F4. Next base: position 51,083 of record NZ_POVS01000015.1, on the reverse strand, counting down.
CTGCTAGATACTTGCTGAAATAATATCCTCCAACTTGATCCAACTATAATCATCTTCGCCACGAAACAGTTTTACTTCCCTGCGAGCAGTATTTATAGACGTGATTACACCTTTGAGTTCTTCGTCATCGAACGGGCTAAAAACCACCAGTGTTACAGGTTGACGTGTGTTGTAGGACTCTATAAGCGCTTGCTCGATCAACCGGACTTCCTGATCGTCAAGTTCCGGCTTGCCTCTCCGCTGGCGGTCTTGCATGAGTTTTAAGTATGCTTCCTTGTGTTCTGGTATGATAATCCGACTGCTTTCCCATAAGCCGTTACCTTCTAATTTTTTCGACATGTATGTAGCCTCCTGATGTGTTATGTAGAAATTATATTCCGAACATATGTTCTAGACAAGACTTTTTGCATGCTGTATCTAAAACTTTTTTGCTAGAAAAATATTCCTAGGTCTGATAGACTATATATGGAATATATTACTGATCCATTAGGGGGAGAAAAAAAGCTTGAAGAAACCTGTTTATAAGAAGTGGTGGTTTTGGGTCATTATTGTTATTGTGATTAGCGGAATAGGTAATATGGGTAAAGATAAAGAAGAGAATAAGAACGCTAGTGATACGGGTACAAAACAATCCACTCCGGTAGATGCCACGCAGAAATCCACACCAGAAAAGAAAATTGAAACGCCTGTCGCTGTTTCTGATCCTAAGAAAGAAGCAGCAGATAAAAAAATGAAGCAGCAACTGGTTATTAATTTTGAGAACACATTTTTTAGTGTTGAGAACAGTGGAGCAACTGTATTCAATAAATATAAATCAGACATGGATTCCTTAGGTAAAGGTAAGACTGACGTGTTGACGGTATATGGATCAACTAAGGACGCAAAAGATACAGCTTTATCGTTAATGTCACAATATAATGAGCTTGAAGTTCCAAATGCTTTGCCTTCTGAGGTTAAAGATCTTCTTGAACAATCCAAAAGACACTTGGCAACTGCCTATTACTCTAAAAGTGAAGCATTTAATTCAGTACTCTCATATCTTGATGAACAAAAACCTAGTTATATGAATGACTTCGAAGAGAATATCAAATTAGCAGATCAGGACACAATGCAAGGTGTTCTTAAACTAATGCAAGCAAAAGAGAAAGTCGGTCTTAAAATTACTGAAAAGAAGAAGTAATGCACAAAGAGCCCCGGAGCAATCCGGGGTTTTAATATTTCTATAACCATTATGACTATTGTCAACAGAGGTAATTCCATTGCCTGTATAAAATGAATATGATAACATAAGAATAGAAAAAGGGAACGGCTACTACCGCTCCCCTGTACGACTTACCGCTATAAGAGCGGTCAGCAATTGAGGTTTGATCCAGAAATAGACCGTATCCTCGCCAGGGCGGTCTATTTCCGTTTATGGAAAGAAAGTATCAGAATCACCAACGTTGCGAATTGAATCATCAACATCAGCGTGTCTTTAACTTCCATGGCGTCACCTCCCTTCCGGGAGATTAGCCGACCGCCCTTTATAGCCGTTTTGTCGCACAATCCAGATTATACCACAACCAAGCCCCAGGTAGGTCCCGAGCTTGTTTAATTAATAGAATTCAATTTTGAACTAGCGTTCCAGTTAGTTATAGGGTTCCCAGTTCGGGTCGCGTATATCTTTATCTAAGGCTTTTCTCACAAACTCTATGCATTTTTCTTCGCAAGCGCCAAATACTTTATAATTTGCTGGCCCTGTCTTAAAGATACTATGTTTGCCCCTCCATCATAATCAGGATCTGCAAACTGAATACCATCATCTTCCCAAAAACAAATTTCACAAATATCATAGGTTCCAGGCGGTTCATCGTCTAAGGTTTTGTAACCACAGCAAGGACAAGTATATTTTCCCACCGCTATAAGACCTCTCCTTATTATGTATCTATTTTTTTGTTCCGTTAGCTAGTTATGTGAGTCCTTCATTACTTGTAATTAAAGGAGATAGGAACATATCTTTTGGATAAACCGCTTTAAACATCAATATATCGGTCTGTATATCCTGTCCGTATCTGTATCAATCACGAAACCAACCTCTGTGTCATCTTCAAAACGTAATCGATCAAAATTATGAAGTCGACAAAATATATCAGGTAAATCTCTAATATTAAGACTCAGCATTTTTGCTTGTATATACTTTTGATATAGTTCTTCTTGTGTGCATAGGGGACCAGTAATCAAATTCTGAAAAAAGTAACCTTCAATTTTAATAATCATAATATCACCACTGGTGGTAACCATTCTTTATAAATTTAGAATACTTACATAACAATAGCTCAACTAAAGCGCATGTTAAGTTAACCTTTGTGAACAAGTTAAATCTCCCTTGCTACCACATTTGTTTATGATAGCTTCTATTTTTCCGTTAATTTATTAAATATCTCTCTATCTTTGGAAGTAAAGTCGGAAATCCGTTTCTTTTTCTCATATGTGTTGGTACTTGAGTCCAATTTAATGAAGCTATTTTCACCAACCACATATACGATATTTTTTTCTATTTTATAAGACAGAACGTTATCAATCACTGAATTAGGAGCTTCAATTTGATGAGTGTATAGTATTGGAGGCTCACCCGCTCCTTCCCCCCTGTAAATCTGAAAAGTCCCATCTCCAAAAAACTCTAACGTATCTTTTCCATAAGGGTACTTCCTCATCGTGTCGTCTCCAGAATTTGCCAGATAAATTATAGTAGTAGTTATAACTAGTAGAGAGATCAAGATGTAAATCTTGTATCTGCGTTTCATCTGCAATTCACACCTCACTTCCAAGCCTTTTTTGTATCAGTTACTGTAACATAAGATGTATACTCATTGAGTGTTCCCCATGATTCCATTAAATTTGTTAGATTGGCCGCAGCCCAACCGAGTTTGTTGTCCCCAGTAAACATTTGTTTAAAATTATATTCAAAATTATATTTATCATAATATATTGTAGTAATTTCCCATTGTCCTTTTACATATGTTCCATCTATTTTGTACTTCATTTTGTGAAAAGCGTTATACAAATCTCTGTCACTTTCAATTGCAATAGACCCATCACTTGAAAAACTTTTAACTTTTTTGTCGTTAGCTTTTTGTACTGCTTTATCAATTACATACATATTATGTTCTTTGGATTTTTTAATTTGCTGCGCTTCATACGACCACTCGTTAAAGTGTAAATGTCCTGGTTTGTAATCAAGGGAATGTTGAAGTAAATTGGCTGTGATGTCCCCGTACTTCTTTCGAGCTATAGGAACAGCTACTAATGTAAATGCTTTACGATCAGGAAAATGTATTACAGTGTCTGTCGAATCTTTTACCTTCTCTACGCCTCGTACCCAAGTCTTTTCTAGTTCTACCATAGGATTTTCAAACGGAAAAGTATTATTTCCTGCATACACTAACATATTCTTACTATATGCACCTTCCAGTACTTTTGGCGAGACATCAGACTGATCCTTTTCTCTTGTTTCCTTAGGTTCTAACTGAGGACTGTATTGAATTTTTCCCAATTGATCTTCTTTTTGTTTTAAAACAAGTTCAAACTCAAGGATCTCTTTGCTGGTATCAATCTGTTCTTGATACTTATCTACATAAGCGTGTGTAAACGTAATATCTCGGATTGTGTTTTCATTTCTAACGATTTGGATATTACATTTGCGATAGTAATCCTCACTATCAGGTTTATATTCTGTGTTTGCCCATGTATACAGCATGTTGGAATTATCCGCATTGTCTATAACTGAAGGAAGCGAATGAAGCGGAATTTTGCTTCGAATATGTAGCGAATGAGCCAAGTTTGGAGACTTAGCTGAAAGGTTTATGGAACTATTATTCTTATAAGTAAAGCCAATGATTTCACCTTTTACAAACTCGATTGGTTCACCACCGGATTTGCGTTCTATTCTTAATGAAATGCTCATTGAAATAATCTCCTCTGTTAATTCAATCTAGTTTTGTAGGAAATATTTGTGAAAAACTAATTTCCAAATATTAATATATACGAAAAATATTAAATAGTAAACATATTTTCAACATGGTAAAGGGCGACAATAGAGTTTCGTAACCTCGGCAAATTATATGAAGAAGCTAAAACGAAATATATGCTAGCCTAACACAGACCTGTTAGAAACGATAAAAGCTCTGCCGACCAATTAAGGTTAGCAGAGCTTTTAATTTATTTAGAGTATTCACTTACTTCAAATGTTAGGATACGATCATATAGCATGTAGTCCTTACGGCTGCTGAATGGACCTTTATTATTGTCATGCTTATTTATCGCATAGGATGCTGATCCAGAACCAGCCTGCTTACTTTCGTACCAGGAGATAAAGTCATTGACCTCTTTTATGCTTAAGTCAAATTCCTTCTCCAATCCTGATGTCATAGTAACTACCAAAATAGCGCGGTTACCTGATGGTGATTGAGGATTAGTAGGCTCACCAGTCGATGGTTCGCCAGGATTTGTTGTACCAGGTTCGCTTGGTTTACTTGGCTCCCCCGTTGAAGGATTGTCAGGTGTTGTCGGCTCAGTCGTTTTAGCTTCATTTGGTGTAACTGCAACTTCATTAGAAACAACAGTCTCGACTCCATTAAAAATAGCTACTACTTGAAAATAGTAAGTCGTCCCGTTCGTCAAATTTGGAATGACATAGTTACCTTCTGAATCTTTTTCTACAGAAATTGAGTCAGAATATTTATTGGATTGGGTTCCATAATTAATTTTGTAGTTCGTAGCTTCTTTAATTGTATTCCAGTTCAAGTTAGCAGACGCATTCTGTGGTTGGCCTGTAAGATCTATGGTTTCAAACGTTCCCAGAGTGATTTCGGTAATTGCTAACCAAGACGAACCACCATCTCCATCAATTTTTATACCACTATACGCGCCCTGCTTTACCTTAATAGGGGGTGGCGTTGTATTTGCAGCTTTCAAAGTATGAGTTATACTTTCGCTTATTTGAACCCATTTACCCTCTTTTAGTCCGTAGATTGTATATGAAACTGCTCTTGGTGGTGATGCATTAGTGGTGATATGGACAAAATTAAACTCAATAGCAGTTGGAAAATTTAATTCAATATTTCCTTTGTAGGTCCCGGCATTCCAAGGCGTTTGTATATTTCCATCAATTGCCTTTTCTGCATTGAAATCCGTTGTATAATTCCTGCTAGATTTTACAGTAGTTCCATCTGGAGGTGAAAACCCAAGCATTCCCTCGACTGTTTTAGTTGCTGCATGTGTAACTGATGGTAGTAACATGATGCTAATTAGAAAAAAAGTTAGAACGGTAGTCAAAAATTTCTTTGACATGATTATTAGCCCCCTATGAATATCTTCTATATCCATAAAGATAGATTAACACTCTCATATTGTCTAAACATAAACTTGCTGATCTATAAATATAATCTATATTTTTGCATATTTATTTTTTATTGGGTATTAGTAAGACTCATACCAGTTACCCGGTTGAGCCTTTCACATCTACTCTAAATTCAAACTGCTTACACAAGAAATAAGATCCGTTAATTTTAATCGACTCCGGTGTAATCTTCTCCACTACTCCACCGTAATCCACAATATCTATCAAATCTTTACCCAACGGCTGTACCACATATACTCTTACCTGGCTTAATGCTGCTGCAAACGGCTCTATATCCGACCCTAACACTTTATATGTATGGTTCATGCTGATCACCTCAATAATTTATTCGATGAACGGTATGGTAATCCCTTCAACACAAAGCTCTGCCGACCAATTAAGGTTAGCAGAGCTTTTTCTCTCCAATACTTACCGCCTTACTACTGCATAAATGAGCGTTATAATTAACTTGAGGTGGTCTAATTGTTTATTTCTCCAATGTTACTTGAAACAGCAGCGGGTCCATTCTCAGATTCGCGTTATATTTTTGAGCCGAAAATAGACGGCCACCGCTTAATATATTCGCAACAGAACGGCATTGTACGCTTATTCACGCGCCATAACAACGATTGCACGCGCCAGTATCCTGAGATATCTAGCGCGTTGTTCCCCTATGATGTCGTACTGGATGGTGAAATTGCCTGCGTTGATCCGATGGCTGGCATATCCGATTTTGAATCCGTTATGTCACGCTTCCAGGCGAAGAAAACGGACAAGATCATGCAACTAACCGCTTCCCTGCCGGTTACATTCGTTGTATTCGATATTCTGAGCTATAAAGGCGAAGACTTACGCTCTCTACCACTAATGGAGCGCAAGGCTATACTCGCCGAACTGACACTTCCTAACGCTAATTTCGGGATTGTTCCTTATATCGAAGGTGCTGGGGAAGCATTATTCGATCAGATACAAGCGCGCAATATGGAAGGCGTAGTTGCTAAACGGAAGGATAGTACGTACGTCAGTCGCCGTTCAGCCGCGTGGCAGAAGGTTATTAACTGGTCCTATGCCGACGTATTCATAACAGGTTATCGGAAAGCTGAGTTTGGATGGCTGGCAGGAGTTCCGACATCGAGTGGTGGAAAGATGCGTCCATCCGGTATCATTGAGTTTGGAGCCACACCAACGCATAAAAAAGCGTTCTATGGCGTTAGCAAGCAGTTAATAACTGGTGAGGATCGCGAGTATGTTTACGTGGAGCCGAAGATTAAAGCACGCGTTAAAATACGGAACTGGACTAAGGCGGGGCTACTGCGGAGTCCGGTGTTTACGGAGTTTATAGTCTAATAAAACAAAAAGCTCTGCCGACCATAAGGTTAGCAGAGCTTTTCAATTTTATTTAGAATATTCACTTACTTCAAATGTAAGGATACGATCATATAGCATGTAATCCTTTCGGCTGCTAAACGGGCCTTTATTGTTGTCATGTTTATTGATGGCATAGGATGCTGATCCAGAACCAGCCTGTTTACCTTCGTACCATGCGATAAAGTCATTGACCTCTTTCATGCTTAGGTCGAATTCTTTTTCCAATCCTGTTGTCATGGTGACTACTAGAATTGCACGATCCCCGTTCGGAGTCGGTTCCTCTGTTCCTGGGTTAGGAGTGGAACTTGAGACCTTAGACATCATCTCTAATTCGCCAAGAGTTATATACTGACTTCCATTGTTTGCTGTAATATTAATTCTATAGTCCTTGTATGAATTAGAATTAGAAAAAGTGAATTTTTTTGGAGTGCTATCTACCCATTCTGTGATATTTGACTGAGTGTCTAGCACGTTCCAAGTAACCCCATCATTTGAGCCTTCAAAAGTCCAATCTTTAGGGGCCCGGTCGGTTGCCGTTGTCTGTGGATATATAACGTATTGTTCAATAACTTCAGGTTTAGGAAAGTCATATCTTAACCATGCAGTGTTTTCGTTAGATCCCCAAGCACTAGAGATAGTAGCAAAATCCCCATCAAAAGATCTATATGCGTATGAAAATTCGTTGCTCGCACTTGCCACTCCAGATGGCAAATTGTTAGATGTCATTTTTGGAATTAAATTTTCTGAATACTCTGTCTCGGCTGCAAAAGCATTCGACACCGGAAGAGATAAAAGAACTAAAAATAAAATTGTTATACATGCTTTTTTCATTAAGGTAATCCTCCAATATGTTTAATAGAACTAAGAATAATTTAATTGAGGAAATGTGTCTAAACATAAACTTGCTAATCTATAAATATAATCTAAATATTTGCATAATTATTTTTTAATGGGTATAAAAAAGACTCTATTGGCCGCTAACCGTTAGAGTCTCTCTTCTTTATTTCACTATAAATCTTACCTTTATTCCATCAGCATACTTATCTAACTGATGACTTACCCATGATCCTGCTCCCCGGTTATCACTAGGGGTTATGTATCGGATATCTGCACCTGCACCGCCTTCAGCACAAATTGCCATTGGCCATTCATCGCGGTCATATCCTTTTTTAGTCGGATAGCCCTTTAGAGACTCCTTCCTGTTTTCCTCAGCTTCATCCCGATCAATTGTACATACAGCAGAATGTCCGGCTTCAATGGCATCCCTAATGTGTGCTCCGGTTTCAGGGTAACGTGAACTTGGGAACTCCAACGTATACCCAGCTGCTTGTTGGCTGATTACCGCCGGTTCAGCGTAAACGCCCTGAACGGAAAAAATGGATGCCAATAAAAACACAATTAATCCTCTTACAAATCCTTTTACCATATGGCACCTCCGAAATATGTTAATCTTCTGAATCCTATACTGAAAGGTATGTCGGGCGTATTGTAGAAAATTAAAAAGACTCATACCAGTTATTATTACAAACTAATATAAGCCCTATCTGAGATTAAATTTAGGTATTAGGAGGGAGTGTGCTCACAAACTCATAAACACCTACTATACGCTTAGCCGGGTAATCCGGATTTTCAAATACAGTTATGGAATATCCTTGTGGTTTATTAATTATAGAACTAATAACATCTTTTGGTAACTCTTTTTTTAGCGAGGCTTTGATATCAACTTGGTATTTCAGATTATCGTCATCTGAAATTAATTCTTCACCCTTCACTGGTATAGTTTCAGGCAAAGTATAATATTTAGCTAAACTTTCTGGAACACTTATATAAAAATAATATGGATGTTTACCCTCCAATATATATTTTCTAGGCGTGTCTCCAAATTTATAAGTTACACGAAAGGAAACTGAGTTATCAGAGGAATCGTGTGACATTTTAAAATCATAGACAAGAAAGGCGTTAGGGTCTTCAAAATGAGTCCCCGTTAAAAAAGGCTCACTCTTTTCATTGTTCTGATCTTCCTTTCTTGCTTCACTTTTGCTCTTAGTTGTCCCATTGTTTACATTATTGCTAGGATTAAGTTTTTTATTATCTGTAACCATCTCTTTATTATTACTGCTACAGGCAACCAGAGTTATAATTACAAATACTAAAATCCATAAACTAGTTTTTCTTAAAATGATCTCTGTCACCCCCTTGAAGTATAAAAAAAGGAAACCAGATTGGATATTGGTTTCCTATAAAATTATTACAAACTTCTTACAAATACACTATCGGAAAACTCGGAAGTAGTCCAATGTCCAGAGTTATAAGTGCTGCTAACTACCACACCAGAACTATTAGCTCTTTCGATATAGCCACTTGTTTTTACCACTACACTCCCAGCTTTAATAGTATAAACACTTTTCGCTGGAATAGACCATGTAATGCTAACTGATTTAGTAGAATCTACTCCGGCTTTTACCTCAAGAGATGCTTTAACTTTTTGGGCCATAACATTCAGCTCAGTCTCACCACCAATGGAGACATCTGCAAATTTGCGTATACTTACCGTTCTCGTTACCGAAGTTGTGCCCGCTCCAGTATTAGATACTTCCATAGAAAAATCTGTAGATTTTTCTCTCGTTGTCATATAGGGCTCATAATAAGTCCCTGGTCCGGGATATTTAGCCTCTGCAAAAATTACTATTCCCGAAGGGTCGATCGCTTTCTCATAAGTTGCTTCAGTAACACTTTCTGCAGAAACTGAACTAGAACCTAATGACAATAAAGCTATTACACCTAACAAAGATAAACTTTTCAATTTCTTTTTCACGTATTATCTCCTATTCTTATTCATTATTTTACACCCACAAAATTGAATATTATGGATAAAGGATCATTATAATCAAAATATACTAGAATTGAATAAGAATAAATACCCATTTCACAACGGTTCAATATGCTTAATATTGTAATATTATGTATATATGTGTCGATTTTTGATTGTTAAAATATTTTATAAAAGCATCTGTAATTTTTAAGACTCCATACTGGTTACATACCAGCGGAGTCCTTTTTCACATCTACTCTAAATTCAAATTGCTTACGGAAGAAATAAGATCCGTTAATCTTGATCGACTCCGGTGTGTATTTCTCGACCGGTCCGCCGTAGTCCACGATATCTATCAAACCCTCACCCAGCGGCTGAACAACATATACTCTCACCTGGCTTAATGCAGCTGCAAATAATTCTATATCCGACTTTAACACTTTATATGTATGGTTCATGCTGATCACCTCGGTCATTTATTCGATGAATAATGTGGTAATTCCTCCAACGACAAAAATAGACTCGCAGTTACCTAGCGAGCCTTAATTTTAAGTTTAATGTAATGGAGCCTGATCCCAATCCGCCTGCAAATCGACACCGAACTGTCTTATTGCTTCTTTAGTAGCAAAAAGACAGAAATCTTGTTGAGAACCGTAAAAATTCAGCTTGTATAGGGTGCCGGAGTCAACCTCTTCCCAGTTTAACTCATAAAGATCTTTCTCGAATGATGAATACGATCCATTTAAACTTTTTACGGGGAATTGCGAAGTGGCTTCAATATAATTCTTAACAGTGATATTTGTCCACCCAAAATCCAAATCATATATCTTTTTATCCGATTTGAAGTATTTAAAATTGAGCTGACACCCTTCACGTTCACCCGGGATATGATATTTGAATGTAAATTCAACACATGTCCCTTCTTCATTTTTGTCTTTAAGAATAGCCATTGTTCTCTCCTCTTTATTTAAAATTCCACATAGACTTAAACCAACGTTTTTTCACATTTACTCGATAATTAATAGTGTCCTTACCGTTATCGCTATAAATTGTGATTACATCATTCGCGCTATTATCCAAAATGGCTATTATTTTATTATTAGGGTCATAGACAACACGAGCTCCTGTTTGAATATCAACATATTTTTCAACTGCTCGCATACCGGATGCTTTGCCTTCAAGCAGATTGTCAATCATAAGAGTAGTAATTCCATCTTTAATAGCTTCTTCAATGGCATGTTTAGTTAAGTTTGTTATAACATTTCTTGTTGTGGTTTGAACAGCAACAGAACTACCTCTTTTGAAAAGTTGTTGTATTGTAAACTTAATTATATGACCAATTGATGCTGGTTGAGCTGCAAACGGAGTAATGTGATTTTGATCAAATTCAGATTGAACGCCAGACTGATTTTCCTTGTATTCTTCATACACTTTATCCAATTGTCTGTCATATTCCTTAGTAACTTCTTCAGACTGATGAGTAATTTCTTCAGCTGAACTTGCAGTCAAACCAAAAATATTAAATAATAAAATAACGGATAAAATTGCGGCAAAATACTTAGCTATTCTCTTCAAGTTAGCACCTCTATGTTTTATTTTTAGCAAGTATGGTTGGCCAACCAATATTTACAATAATAATACAACTTGAATTATTATACAATTATGTTCTTTTTTACACTTTAACATATTTTTGAACTTTATTTATTGAATTTAATTGTAGAAATACACAAAACACCCGACTAGCTTAGCTAGTCGGGTGTTACCAATGCTTTCGGATTGCACAACGGTGCTTCCGTATGTGTTGTTATCAGTAAAATTGGTTTGGGTGATTCTGTAAATACTATATATAGATTATGCTGATCCCCTTAATTAGCTATTCGGTGTTTGACTTGATAATTCCTTAAACAAAAAGAACTCTAACGACCTATTAAGGCCAGTAGAGTTCTTTTTGCAACTATCTAATCGATTAGATAATTATATTTGTTTATAAGGTGCCATGATCAGCCCCCATTTAGGGAGCCGACCAAAACACCCCTAAAAGTCTAATCGCGTATCTTTAATATCTTTTAACTAATTTCGATAACACAGCTTCTTATACTTTTTGTACCCATTCATTATTTTCACTTTAACTCTTCATAAAAAAATAGAACAGAAGACTATTCCCCAGGATTCCCACCAGCGTTATCAATAATACTCCGCTAATTAGTAAGACAAATAGTCTATAGAAATATTTATTCATTTCCAGTCTCCTTTATCGCAATATTGCATGCTTTTAGGAGCTTTTATATTTTGGCCGGACATCATTACAATGATAAGTCCATTTATAAAATTTGTCAAAAGACATTGGAAGAGAATTTTATTTAATAATAAATTCCACTTTCGTTCCATCTTTATACTCTTCCAACTTGTGGCCTACCCATGAACCTGCCCCACGATTATCCTTTGGACTTATGTACTTAATGTCTGCACCTTCTCCACCTTCGGAGCACATCGCCATAGGCCACTCGTCGCGATCCTTGCCCTTCTTGGTGGGTACACCTTTCAATGACAACTCACGGTTATGGTCTGCCCCCTCGCGGTCTATGGTGCATACTGGTGACTTACCTGCTGCAATGGCCTCCTTGATGTGCTGGGCCGTTTCAGGATAGCGATCTGACGGAAATTCCAGCTTAACCGTGTCCGCCGATACTTGGGTTACCGGAACGGCTACAGGGTCTGTTTTGCTGGGTCTGGCTGCTTCCTGTTGTTGCACACTACAACCAGCTAATAGGATTGTAATTAGTACGGTGAATATCCATTTAAACATATGTATTCCTCCCCCTATAAAACAGAAAAACACCCCACCAGCGTATGCCAGCAGGGTATCACCGATGCTTTCGGATTTATATGGAAAGTATAATCGGTTTGGGTGATTCTGTAAATACTTAAACTGATTTAATTTTGTTTGGGTTAAATTCTTCCCAAGCCTTCTGAACGGCTGCCTCTATTTCTTCCGGTTTGATGGATACGCCAATTTGGTCCAGCTTGACGGTTAGGTACTTAACAGCCTCGTGAAACTTTTTCGCGCCAGCTCCAGCATAATTACGCTCTACCCAAGCGTATGCATCCCCTGCCAGTTGCCCGATCCGGTTGCGCTGCTCAATACTGAAACGAGCCTCATAAATTGGTTTGAGCTTGCGATATACTACCGTGCCTAATGTCAAAGCTCCGATAGTAATCAAGCAGATAACGGACAGTGCAATGGTTGTAATGTATTGTTCAATCATAATTATTTATCCCCTTTCCCGTTGAAAATACCTGTTCGATCAAGTAGCGTGACCATGCGGTAAAAGTCATAAGATCCATCATTAGCGGTATCCAGGGCACCTGAGGCCTTGGCGTTGATACAGGCTTGTTCTGCCCACGCTGGTACTTTAGGCTGTTTAGCTGCTGTCTCCAGCGTTTTGATACGGTCAGCCTGCTTTTGAACGATTGCTTGCAGCTCCTTAAACGCTGCCTTTTCTTCTGCTGTCATTTCCTCATCCTCCGTTTTATTAATCTTCATTAAAGCTGCATCAAGCTGGGCCTGAGTTGGGTGCTTGCCCGCCCGAAATTGAGCCGTCGTAATTCCAAAGACCATCTGCAGGTGAGGCATATCTTTAAAGCTACGCCAATCGCCGCCCCATTCAAGGCCAAGCTTTTTAGCTTCATCAACGACTTCGCTCCAGTCAGGAAGCGAATCCTTATCATCGTCCTTTAAGGTGTCCCAGGATACCGTACGACCGTCACGCAACAGCAGCGCGAAATCGGCCGCAAAACCAAAATTATGATTGCTGCATCCACCCCGTGCTTTAGTGACCACCTGCCCTGGCTTCGTACGCCCTTGAGCATATAAAGCATCCTGCTCCGCATACGTTCGTAATCCTTGCGTAATTAACAACCAGACTCCACGGGCGTAACAGCGGTCTATCAGTTTTTCAAGAGTCATCTTAAAAACCGGATGAAGCCCGCTCAAGCGCTTATCAGATTTTTTCTTTATCTGCTCCAGTGTTATCATTCTTACTATCTCCTCCCTGGTTACCGCCTTTGCTCTTTAGCACCTCAACAGCCTGCCGAATGATCGACGGGACCGGCGCGCCAAGCCTGCCACCATTCTCAACTATCGACAGCAGTTCATTTGCCATATAAAAATAGGCGACTGCATCCCGGAATAGGTGCGAATCGCCTAAGACTCCATCAATTAGATGGGATACTGCTACCATTGCAAAAATAAATACCTTTCGAGCTATACCGATAAGACCAATCTTACTTTTTAAACCGGGTCCGGTCCCCTTCTTACCTTCTGCGCCAGCGGCAAATAATCCAGTCACATAATCAATAATGACCAGAGCAAGTAACACCCCCAATACTCCCGACCACCCACCGTAAAAATACGTCACAGCGCTGCTTCCTAAAGCAGTACTGAACTTAAAAACCTCCCACTTATCCACCTTACTTCCCCCGTCTCTCCGTTCAGGAAACTTTTCCTGAGCTATCATCGTCTACTTTCTGTTCCTTTTCTTCTTGGGTCTGTATCTCTGCTAATGCATTCCCTACAGCTATATCCAACCCCTTAAGTATTTCTTTACGTTTATGTGGCTGTGAAGCAATTACAGCGGAAATGACCTCAGTCAAATCCTCAACAGGTCTGGTTAGATCTAGTTGTATATCCAATGTAGATTTTATTTTTGCCATGGGTTTCATCACCTCCTTGGACAGCAAAAAAGACACCTTTAACTTACAGATGCCTTTGATTGTTCCTTATTATAAATTTTCAAAAGCCATTCACGACCTAACTGAGTAAATCTACGGTGATAGATCACTTTTCCGTTATCAAGAACTTCTTGTTTGATTTCAACATAACCACAATCTGCGTATCTGCTGTACAGTAGCCATGTATCATTCTGTCTGAATTGAATCTTTCGATTGCCTAAATCATGGTTAAGCGCAATTGCTGACTTAAATCCGAGTTCCTTGGCAATCTCCGTAGCCGTATACGTTTTGTTTACATGCATTAGGATTGCATTTGTCCTTTCCGCCTGTACTCTGGCAGCGCGTTCTTCCTTGAGCTTAGTAAGTAGTTCAATTCCAAAGTCAGGATTATTAAGGATATTATCAATCACATTGTCCGTAGCATATATTCCATGCTTCCTGATTGACGGCAGTATTTCATCAGCTACCTTGGCCTGAAATGCTTCAGCTACTTCGTTTCTTGCCTTCATCGCCAAGCGGTAAAAGATGTTTTCAGAAATATAATCCCCTTTCCCAGCTTGTTGGGAAGAATCAGCGTCCCCACTTGTGGGGATGAACCCAAATTCCGACAAGTGCTTATTTACTCTCTCCCAGCGCACAACCTCATTTCCACTCGCAGCTCTTTGAGTAAAACCCAACCCGCGAGAAACATCTTCTAAATTCAATTGCGCCGTGCCGTTACCATCAATAAACCCTCTTACTCCGTGAATTGTAAGTATATCCATTACTGATCTCACCTTTCTTTGCACGCAAAATAAGCCCCTGAGTTATCAGAGGCTTTCATACTTATATCTTAAATTGGTTCTGCTGCTATAACGCTACGGATTTTAAAAACCCATATGTTATTAAGCTAATACGAACGAGCAGGATAGTTGAATAACAGTAATCAACCTAAGGAGCATGTCGACCTACGAACGAGACTACGCAGGTTGTAGTTAAATTACCATTGTGATAAACTGAATGTAATTTGATGATGGGAGTTGAACGGATACATGTAGGACTTTCTTGCTTCGAGATCACGAAAAGAACGGACTCAGCGATCGGCTGTGGTCGTTTTATTTCATCTCTGCAAGAAAGCTCTGCGTTTCGTTTGCGCTCCCTCTCCGGACAGTCATACGGCCCCTTGGAATGGGGCCGTATTTCCTCGTATGGATTAGAGCCGCAAGAAAGCACCTTTCTTGCGGCTCTTTTTTTATTTCCAAACGAAAGGATGATTGCCATGCCCGCCATTCAGGTGACCAATCTTACTTTTGCCTATCCAGGCAGCTATGACCCCATATTCGAAAATGTTCATTTTCAAATTGATACAGACTGGAAGTTGGGCTTTACGGGGAGAAACGGTCGGGGGAAAACGACGTTCTTAAACCTGCTTCAGGGGAAGTACGAATACAGCGGTACGATCTCCACACCAGTCGCCTTTGATTATTTTCCGTTTCCCGTCGAACATCCTGAGTATTTGACCTTAGACGTCGTCGAAGAGATCGTGCCAAACTATGAGAACTGGAAGTTGATGCGCGAACTGAACCTGCTTAAGGTTTCAGAAGACGTGTTGTACCGGCCATTCGAATCGCTGTCCCAAGGAGAACAGACGAAGGTATTGCTGGCCGTGCTATTCATCCAAGACAATCGATTTCTGCTCATCGACGAGCCGACCAATCATCTCGACTTGCACGCACGCAAGCTTGTCGCCGATTATCTGAATACGAAGCGCGGTTTTATTCTTGTTTCACACGACCGGGCTTTTCTCGACCGCTGCGTGGATCATATTCTATCGATCAACAAAACGAATATCGAAATCCAAAAAGGCAACTTCTCCAGCTGGTGGACGAACAAAACTCGCCAGGACACGTTCGAAATGGCACAAAACGAAAAGCTGTACAAAGACATACAGCGTTTATCAGCTTCTGCTAAACGTACTAGCGGCTGGTCTTTCGAGACCGAAAAATCAAAAAACGGCACACGAAATTCCGGTTCCAAGCTTGACAAGGGTTACGTCGGGCATAAGGCAGCGAAAATGATGAAACGCTCGAAATCCATCGAACAGCGGCAACACGCCGCTTTAGAGGAAAAATCGAAACTGCTCCGAAATATCGAACAGTCAGAAAGCCTTGCGATCTCTCAGCTCGTGTATCCCAAATCGGAACTGGCGATACTGGATCACGTCACGATTTACTACGGGGAAAGAGCGGTTTGCAAGAACGTTAGTCTGACGATCGAACCAGGAGATCGGATTGCAATTTCAGGTCCAAATGGTTCAGGTAAGTCTAGCTTGCTTCGCCTGCTCAACGATGAGGCGCTACACTATACAGGAACGTTTCAGCGGGAGCCGCAGCTTCGCGTTTCCTATGTATCCCAGAATACTTCTCATCTGCGAGGAACGCTTTCCGATTATGCAGCAGAGCACAGAATTGACGAAAGCTTATTTAAGGCCGTGTTGCGTAAGCTAGATTTCGCCCGCATCCAGTTTGAGAAGGATATATCGGCGTTTAGCGGCGGTCAGAAGAAGAAGGTTCTAATCGCGAGAAGCCTATGTGAGGAGGCTCATCTGCATATTTGGGACGAACCGCTCAACTTTGTCGACGTGATTTCCCGGATGCAAATTGAAGAGCTGCTGCTTGAGTACACGCCGACCATTGTATTCGTGGAGCATGATCGGGAATTTCATGACCGTGTCGCTACGAAAACGGTTGAACTCGGTGGGGATTAGAATTTTACAAAGTGACTTGGAGTAAGACATGATTTCAACGACAGAAAGCTTTGCACAACAACCTTTATGAAAAGGGAAGAGATTGACTAAAGGGACACAATAGTTCAATAAAAAAACGGCAGTCTAGGATTTTATTTTCTCGTCCATAGCTGCCGTTTATTTTGTTTGAGTGCAGTCTAATACTAATTCCCTTATATAAGAGTAAAAGCCCTCTGTTTAAGAGGGCTTTTGTGTATACAGTATATAATTTTTGTTTGCTGCTAGATTACTACATATTTATTTAGTAGCTAATGCTGCTTTAAGTTGTTCTAGCTCTTTTTTATGCTCTAATAAACTGTCTTTGGATTCTTGTAATTCCTTTTTTGTCTTAGTGGCGCTTTTTTCAAATCGCTCAATAAGTCTTTGATCGTGGCCCGCCGCACCTATTTTTCTATCGATATCAGTCAATGACTTTTCATATTTTTTAATATTATTATTAAGTATTTCGATCAATTCCTCCACAGTTCCAATGTGCTTTACAATTAGTTCCTTGGACCAATTGGTATATGGGTTATCTTTCAAAGCTATTGCTTGTGACTGCTCTTTAACAACCACATTAGAAGAAGGAGTTCCTGTTGCAATTTCAATAGTTTTCCCCTTCACCGCTAGGTTCGCCCCCAAAGATTCTGAGATCGAACGCAAAGGTACATACGCTGTACCATCGACGGCAATAGCGTTTTCAGACAATGTTGTTCCATTTACTCTCACATTGTATACCCCTGCAACAGTCTTCCCCACTAGTGATTTCACTTGATCTGCCGCAGCTCCACCAGAAGTAGCTAGCAGTACTCCAAGTAAAGCACCTATAAACATATACATCTTTTTATTCATCTAATGCCTCCGCTAACGGTCTATTCGTTTCTATTTTATTTCAGTGAAGCTATAGCTTTATCTATTTCTTCTAGTTCAGTCTTATATTTAGCTATATTTGTTTCAGCTTCTTGTATATTTTTCTTCGTTTCTTCAACATTTTTTTCTCTGATTTCCGCAAACTTATCTGAAGTAGATTCCGTCTTCTTAGAAGAAATCTCAAGAGACTTAACCATATTTCCCTTGTCACTTTCTGTATCTGTTACAAATTTCTCAAGTTCAGCTTTCCTCTCTTCCAACTTAGAAATAGGCCATCCTTGGTATTTACCTGAGACAGTTTTCACTTCAGCATTTGCTTGTTGTGAAGAAGAATTATTCGATGAATCAATTTGAATTGTCTTTCCATCCACTTTTAAGTTCACTCCTAAAGAGTCGGTTACAGCTCGCAAAGGTACGTGCGCCTTCCCGTCAACGACTATGGCATTTTCGGAAAGTGAATTTCCATTTACCTTGACTACATATTCCCCAGCGACCTTCTCTCCGACTAAAGATTTGATTTGATCCGCAAATGCACTGCCAGCCGTAGCAACAACCGCACCAATCAATACACCACTAAGCAAATAAGACCATTTCTTCATTAACCGTACCTCCTGCATAGTATATATGTCCTAATATTACCATCGGCAGAAGATACAGTAAACATCATGTTGTCGAGCTACTAGAACTTCCGCCTGCTGGAATATTAACGGTGACTACCGTTCTTCCTTGACTGTATAGTTTTAAATTTCTAGTACCAGGATCAAAAGTTGCATTAATGATTAAACCGCTAAAAAGATCGCCGCGAATTTCTCCAATTTCATTTTGTAAACTGGTCAATTTGTTCTGAACGCCTTCAATGGCACTTATCTTTAGTCCGCTTACTGTCGCATTACTGAAATCTACTTCACCGTCAAAATAAACCATGTCATCTGTGGATTTGATATAAACTCCAGCCATATTCCCTAAATGGAACCCATCTGAATCTCCGTAAGCCGATCCTCTTGGACTTCCGTTATCCATAAACAAAAGAGCAGCACCATCATTATACTGACCTAAAGAAATGGACTCCCCACCCCTTGAGTTATAAGCAGTCAAGCCATTGGAGTTTATCTCTATTCGTCTGCCTTCCTTGGCTGTACGGAATAAAGCTCCAGTAATAATACCGCCCTCGATCTCATTACCGATTAATTTACTACCTCGTATGGTACTTGCATTAACTGTACTAGCCCTAATATCTGAAGCATTCATTTCTGAGTTGTCTATCTGCCCAGTCAACTTAATCGAACGAGCTACAACATTCCCCTGCATGTCTACACGGAATGGCGCAATGGTATAGTCGTCATTCCCTGCACTTATTCCATTCGTATTGATTTTGGTTACATTATTACCGCTACCAATAACCAAAGATACAAAGTTACCCAGTTGTCCGACAATCTGCTCGGCTACTACCCCGCGCGCTGTAATAGCCGTTCTTGCCGTTTTACCTCCATCTGTTGTCAGGACAACGCCGTTTGAAGTCATAATAACCTGGTTCAGTGCGTTGCTTTGATCCTGCAAGACGATGCCCCGTTGATCGTACTTGATTTCCGTTTTGGAATTATCAATGTCAATCACGGCCTGCTTTGCAAAGGATTCAAATACTTCCGTTCGGATCTTTCCATTACTAAACAAGTTATTGATAATATTCTTGTTCCGCTCAAGGTCAGAAATGATATCCGCATAGTCTCGTAAATTGACATTGGATATCGTAGGCTCACTATGTTTGTCACGGCTATACGGATACTCTGTAAGCTCTGTGATTCGGGCTTTGAGTTTGTTCATATCCATTGCTGGATCAATACACATTACAGCATCACCCAAATGTGGCTCCGGTTCCGAGTTATCAATTTTAAACAAGTCTGCTGTTGATACTGTTACCTCCAGTGTTACATTCTCCTGTTCAGCAAGAGCCTTCCGCGTAGCCTTCAACAAGTCCTCCGGTTCCTCTATGTCCTGCTCTATAATCTCGCCATCATAAAACGGCACGGAATCACTGGCCCAATATTGTGCGTATGGTGATATCAGATAGTTCACTGCCAGCTTTCCGTTTACAATGGTTCCCGGCACGCCGGATAGCAAACTTCGTTCCTCGTTGGTTAGCTTGGACGCATCCATTCCGATGAAAGTTCGCCCGTCCTTCATTTGAGCGAACATACGCGTCACTAGAGACTCGCCTTTGTCTTTGAAGGAACTGGATACGATGTTCTTCTTGAGTCTGTATTGAAGCCCACTATCAGTCCCGATCTTTTTTCTAAGGTTGATTACAAAGTTATCTGGCTCGACTTCACACTCATACATCTGAATGATTTTATTAAGCGCTTCAAGACAATTGCCTCGCCCAAAGTCCTTAACATCGTGCAAATCAAATGTGTCGTGGATAACGAACTTAAACCGTCCGCCTGTAGCAGCTGTAATCAGGTCTGTAAGCTGGTTTATATGGATACCATAGGCTTCTGCAATGTATGAAGCATAAGGAAACTTGTAATCATTAAGTTTGAACATGATGTGGTTGCAGTAGATATTTGCAGTCAGCTTTTTTCCCTCGCGTGATCGGCTACGAGACTGAATGACATAAAATTGACCACGCTCATCTTGAACGTGGCCCTTGATTGCTATCTTCTCCCTATAGTCTTCGCTGGTCATTGGGACCATAAAAGTTAACTCGTAGTCACTGTTAATCCTGCGGCGGCGCTGAATGTCATAAGAGTCCACTAGCGTTCCAACACGCCGCATATTCTTATCAAACACTTGCATAGTTGGAGTAGGCATAGTCCACCTCTCTTAATATAAGAATTTATCTCGGTGTGTAATACGGAACAAAACCGTTCGGCCTGTCTCTGGGTCTGTCCAGGTCAGGTTGTTGTTTCCGAGATTCAGATCGAAAAAGTCTCCGTTATATAGATGGGAAACGTTCTGACCATTTCTCGTTATTTTGAATTTTCCTGAGTCAATGACAATTACCTCTCCTGGTCTGAACACATCTGTGAACTCAATGTAGTCGGTATGGAATTTTGACAGTTCCGCCGATATCCTTCCTTCCCCAGACATGGGTACTGCTTGCATCAGAATTTCTCGAACGTATTCTGCGTTAGTTATGCGTCCCTCGCCAGACATAGGAACGGCTTCCAAAGCATACTCACGGACAAAATCAGCCTGCGCCTGACCTTCACCGGACAACTCCGCAGCGGCAGTCATATCCAAAACAAATTCCAAAATGTATTCCGTTACGGTACCGGGTTCGTCCACATTAAACGACATAAGGTTAAACACATTATCGTTTTCTGCTCCAGCCGTCTCCACCTTCCTTGAATACATTTGTCCTGAACCAGAAAGAGATGCAGAAAGGTCAATAATGTTCCCTTCTACATCTCCTGTATTAAAACCAAGGCTATTAAATCCACCATTAAACATAGCGTCCTCCTAACTTGCCAAGGAAACTTTTCCTACGCAAAGTCCAAGCCTGTAATGGTCTTGAATTCTTCCGGTGTGATTTCTCCGAAACGGTTTGTCTCCGTGATTACTGCGCCCTTCAATTTCTCTGCCGTTACCCAGTTCCACTTAAAAGCAAGAGTCCAAAATGTCATGATTGATTAGCCCCTTTCAGATTAATTAGTTCCAATTTTGTAGCCGCCAGTTCAGCGCCCATGCTGGCTAAAAGCTGGGTTTGCTGCATGGCCTGAATCTTCAGCTCCGCAAGCTGCTGGCCCACAACCTCCGATGCATCCTGAACTTGATTCGTTGGTTTGGTCAGCTCCGCTATCTCTTCAACCGTCAGACCTTCTTCCCATGACAAGGTTTCCAAGTTAAACCGAAACCCCTTATGCTCTGTCACATATGCGCTGAATCCTTCTGGAAACGGCACCCCAACGATGTATCCGGCTATTACTGGTTCCTGTGGTACGTCCGCAGCGTCTTGCTCGGTTTTCTCAAACTCTTGTTCTAAGTTGTCCGAATAAAAAGGGACGACACCATTGAAGGCATCGTCCACCAACTTTTCCCCCAAATAGAGGCCGTCTGTATTTACTTTTGCTACAGCCTTCATATACGCTTTCCTCCTTTAATCAGTGGTGAACTCCAAGTAAATATTTACCTCGCTATTACTTCCTCCTGATACGATTAGTTTACCATCTGCATTAATTAACACGGAAGCGAAAACATCCGAAGTCCCGTAAGAATGTACAGGCCGTATCTGACCTACAAGCGGCCTATATCCTTCTGGCAGGGCCATAAACGGTTGCCCTATAACCCCGCTTTTTATTCGAGCTTTGAGCTGTACCTTGTTATCTATTTTTCGATAGCCCAGTACACCCATGCTCACCCAGCCATTAAATAATATAGATGGACTAATCCAAGCAGGTACATCCTTCTCCGCTTTC
The DNA here is from genome assembly GCF_002894905.1 of Paenibacillus sp. F4. Lineage (NCBI taxonomy): Bacteria > Bacillati > Bacillota > Bacilli > Caryophanales > Paenibacillaceae > Paenibacillus > Paenibacillus sp. F4. Next base: position 28,746 of record NZ_POVS01000015.1, on the reverse strand, counting down.
TTATTCTCTACCACGGATAGGCGCGCCGTGTTCTGCTGTACGCTTTCCACCAAGTCAGACAGCAGCGACTTTTCGTTGGCTGCGTAAGAGCCTGTAAACGGCACAGTGGGCGAATACACCATTTCCATGTATGTCACAGAATATGAAGACGCATCGCTAAAGTTTGATAAAGGTGTGCTCGCTTGCACTAATCCATATGTTTCGATGTTTGGCGCGCTTGAGTGATCCCGCACTTTCCAATTATCCCTTTTTCCATCTTTATAAAATGCGAGAAAGGACTTGGGACGTTTTTTTAGTGGTGTTGACCCACCAATTGCTCCGTTGATCCACATATTATCTTCGTATCTCGCAGCCTTGACACCTTCGCGTAACACAATCCCTGTGCCTACTTCAACCTGATTGTCGCCCTCGATAAAGGTTAGTTGCCCCTCAGAAACAATAGGTTCGACTGTAGGCGTTGCAAGTTGGTATACGAGTTTATAAGGCGTGTACCCTACATAGGATGTTTGCGGTGCGGATTGTGTAAAATTAGCCGCGCCAACTCGTTGCACCCAATACTTAGTTCCCGTACCTGTCCATGTCGCCGTTGTGGCTGCTTGAGCGGTGGCAGGAGTAATGGTGTTAGCGTCGTAAGCTTTGTAGCCAAAAAAGTAGGCTTTGATGTCGTCTACTGTCGGCATGTAACCGTCACCCCATCCACTGTCCGCTACAGAGATAGTCAAGCCAAGAACGTTAGACGAAGCGCTCAGGTATGATTGATCTGCCCCGCTAACAGGAAAAGCGCGCTGGATAAGTTTCCCGTCAAACTTTGTTACTCTCTCACTGTTTGATAGACTGTCAATTATAGGAAGCCTTACAACTTTATACCCCGCTGCTGTGTCGAAGTATACCCACGGCAAACTACCGTCTAACACTACACCTTGCCATTTCTTGGACTTGAAATACTGACCATCACGTTCGAATACTACGTCTGCATTCGCCCCTGTAACTGGGTCCGCGTACAAATCCGTTTGTATCGCAAGCATGGAGTCTTCACGCGGCTTGAAGGGCTTGGTTGTGCTGCCGATATTAAGCATCGGGTTTTCATGTGTGAATGTACCGGCTTTGTCATATCTAAGTCGGATTGAAAGATAATGAGTTTGCGCGGACGTGGTGAATGTTTTGGTTCCTACCACAACCACTCCTGTCGCAACTTCTCCGCTCGGGTCTGAATCGTTTGAGTCCCGTCTCTCGATGTATTGTAGACCATCGCCCACGCTTGACATGGTATAAGTTGTGTTAGGCAGCACAGGCACAACGACTTTTAGCGGGGCAATAATATCCGCCGTATTACGGCTAGCTGTGGCTTTGTATGCCCCTTGGATGGTTACGATCCCACCGCTTGTCTGTACCCACTCAAAAAAGCTTGGTATTAAATTTTCTCCATACCGAATTACATAAGGGTTACGGACACCAAATACACCTTTTTGACCGTCATAGTCGATTACCGTTTTACCTGTCAGTCCAGCTAAATTAAATACAGTCTGTTTTTCTATTTTTACGATTTGTACACCTGGTTGTAATGTAATGGGTTTACGAGATTCCGAGCTTGATTCCTCATGCAAAGCTTGGATATTGTTTATAACTGCTCTCCAGTCCGCTGCCGTGAAGTTACGGGCGATTCGTGTACCAGTAGGCCACGCACGGGCAACACCTTCAAAACCGCGTACACAGCCTTTTAGCACGTTATCTTCCAGACTTGTATACGTAATCGTCTCTGCTGCATCTCCATTGCCCAAAACAGCAATACCCTCGCCTTGAAGCAGTACGGACGCGTTAGCCACGGTAATTTCCGTTTGTGTGTCCGTAATCAATTCGGTCAACTCTGTTTTAGGAGAGTTCACCACTGGTGGATACATTTTTTCCATGCTTTACACCTACCCTTCGTTCACTTTTATTTGCCCAGCCAAAAAGCGCACAGTATCATTGGTCTGCACCGTGCGCGGTGTTTTGACTGCGCCGTGATACACAAGATTGCCCCCGGTTGCCGCTGTGCGGATGCCGATATGAGTTACCAAGCCCCAATCTGCTCCAGCAATTGGGAAAGGTACATCGCCTACACTGAACGTAACTGCTCTACGGTCTTCAATAACAGGCTCGGAAAACGTCACAGCACGCCGTACATAGCCCCCTCCACTTACTTCCTGACCTGTATCTGCATCTGTTGGATTACTGGTATACAGAGCAATATACAGCGTCTGCGGCGATGTAAGATTCACCCCCCGTAAAGCTGCATTAATACAGGCTGTTTTCCACCAGTTCGACTTACTTAGTAATATGTCTGCCAATATAAAAACCTCCTATTCTACTTGGTACTCATTCGCAATTCGGAAATTCCGTATGTCGTTATTACCGATGTTGGTCAGGACAATAACAGGACTTGCCCTTTCGTCGCCAACTGATGTAACTGAAACGGTCTGCGGCGACTGCGTAATGATTATCTCTCTAATGTTCTCGTCACTCTCGGGAAACGGATGTTCACCCATTTTGATTGGTATAGTTAACTCTCCGTCCCAAAGTATTTTTTCGATATCCAATGTTCCGGCATAGCGTCCAATATATCGCCTTCCTGGTAAGTCCGAAAACGTGAATACGATATCCCCTTTTTTGGCATTAAAAAGAGCCGCCACTTGGGCGACTCTCCTATGGTAATCAAGGGTTGTATCATCAGCCATTAGGACGCATTCGAGATTGATTGTCCTCGCTCCGTAAGTACTGCCAAAGTCTAATTCCCCATCCCTCTCGGCTATTTCAAGAGAATGGTCCTTTGTTGGCGGTAACACAGGTATATTGTGAGTTTTAAGCCCTAATCCAATGGATTTAAAGGACTTGCCATCGACAGTAGCATCAATCATTTAGGATTTTCCTCCCCTCGCTTGCAACCTCCGCACCAGGTTATCTCGTTCGGTCCAAAACACCTTTGCTGCGGACTCATCTTCAATATAAGTATCTCCTGAAGTTACTGTGTAGTAATTGTTGTTATACTGCGGATTTGTCCCCTCCCCCGAAGCCATGGAGAAATTCGGCATAGAGAAATCAAGCCTTGGCATTTTGAAACTAATGAGGTTAAACAGGTTACTTTGCTGTTGATCGTTCAGATACATTTCACCAGCCTTTGCAATTACCGGAACCTCTGCACCTCGATCCCCCTGAACGATCCCGCCAGAATGGAATTTTTGAAGCTTGCCTGTATCCTTCTTAATGCCATACTTATTCCGCAGAGCAGCATTTTCTTCGTGCAGCTTGCCCTTCTCAGCAGTGCCTGCCGAGTACCATTTATCAATATTGGAATTATATCGCGCCAAGTCACTGTCTTTTTCAGAGATTGAGGAACCTGTATCTAAAGAAGCAGACAACGAGGTTGCATTAATTTCAGCCATTTTCATCTGATAGTCAGCAATAAACTGATCTAACTGACGCAAAATCTCCGCGTTCTTCTCAGATTCTTTGCTGATTTGCGTGTTTTTCAAGTCTTCGGCTTTGGATTCAACTCCGTCTGAATACTCATCATATTTCTCAGCAAGCTGATCATAATGCTGTTTGGCAGCTTCAATCTGGTCATTGTAATCCTTTTCCCGCTCAGTCTTCTCGTCTTGAAGCTTCTTCTTCTGATCCTCCAATCCACGCTTAGCAAGCGTTCGGTTATGTTCCCGCTGTATGTCTTCAATATCTTTTTCAGTCTGCTTTCGTTCGGCAATACCTTCGGGACCGGCAGCAGACTGTAGCAAGGCAAGGCGTGCTTGTTTTTCAGCCATAGCACGATCATAGTCCTCGTCTTCATTAGCTGTCTGCATCTTGGCAAGCAAGTCGTCTATGGCCTTAATTTTAGCGTCCTGAGCTTCGATAAAAGCATCACGTTCCGCCTCAATACGCTTTACTTCCTCATCTCGAGTCTTTTCAAGTGCTTCCTTCTCCTTTTTAGCCGCTTCGGCAGCAACCTTCTTTTGATCCTCTATGAGTTGCTTCTTCAAGTCATGGACCTGTACATCAATTTCCATTCGCTGATCCGATCCTTCTTTGTAAAGAGCCTGCATTTTCGTCCATGCATTAAGCTGATCGGAAACAGATATGGCTTCCATACTCTTCTGGTAATTGATTCTTTTTTGGAAGTCGGATAGGAACTCATCTTCCAGAGCTTTACGTTTCTCATAAATCTTTTGCTGCAACTCAAAACTTTGTTCGGCGGTACGATCCTTTGCCTTACTCATACGCATATAAGCGTCATATTCCATTTTCAGCATAGCAATCTGGCTTTGTCCCGCCATTTCCATTTTAGAAGTCTCTTTATCAATCCATTTTTCTGAATTTTGATATCGAAGCTCGTTGTATTTGACGGTTAAATCATAGATTTGTTTGGCGATCTCTCTACGGTTAGCAGGAAGCAGATAATTTTTATTTTGCTCCTTCTTGTAGAAATCCAGGCTAGTTTTAACCATCTCAATTTCCTGTTTATTGGCCTGCCGCATGCGCTCGGTTCTTCGCTCAAGATTCTCAACGTCTTCTTGAAATCTGGAATCATTCAGTTTCTGAACATCGCGGCTCCATTGCTTCATTGCATCCTTATCTTCAGATAGATACTGCTTATGTCGTTGAGCCAATCGTTTGTATCCTGCAATCTGCTGGTCTACAGACCATTCATTTCGTTCAGCGATATACTTGAAATTATCTAAGTCGTCAGAGTAAGCATCCTTACGGGCTTCAGAAGCTTCCTTCGCTGCTTTTTCAGCAGCTTTCTCCGCATCACTCTTACCTTTTTTCCTCCCACTTCCCTTCTCTTTTTTAGAGCTAGAACCCGCGCCAAATTTAGGGTCTTTATAAAGTTTGGTTAGAGCATTAATTTTTTGATCATAAGCATGCATCTCCTTTTCGTACTCGTCATATATTTTTATTTTTTCCTTGTCTGTATTAAGTTGATTTTGAAATGGAGTATTTAGAAATGACTTAACTCCTGTCATATTATTTAATTCTTTCTGCACCTTCACTGCTTCAAGAGAACTTCGAACCATCACGCCATTTAGATTGGCCTTTAGTTGCGCCAAGTCTTTAATAGCCTGGGCTTCAATTCCATAAATTTTCAACCTCTCGTCAGAAGCTATTTTCGTGTTAAAAGTCGATGTTTTTTCTGCATTGATATCAGAAATTGCTTTATCAACTTTTGCTTGACGAGCTTTTTCTACCACTTCGGTTTCGAATTTCCATCCATCGGCTGTCTTGTAAATCTTCGCTTCAAGGTCTGGATATTTCAATATTAAATCAGCAACTTCTGACGCATTTAGAGATTGTCCACTCGTCAACTCACTCAAAAGTGTATTCATATCTGAAACAGACTTGGCGTTACCCTCAATCTGTTCTCTTAAATCAGCAAGAGCTTCTTCCTGAGCTCTAACACTCTCGGCTGCTGTTCCGGCTTTCCCCGCGAATTGGTCAGTTTCAACAGCTGTCTGACCTAAAGCCACACCTACCTCCGTTATAGACAAAGTAAGCTTATTGTTTTCTTGTTCTAACGATTTGATTTTTTCTTCAAGACTTGCTGCATCTTCCTTGAATTCTCCTACACCAGCCCAATTCACAAGATCATTATTGATGACTCTCTTCACTCGTTCTAGTTCTTTGGTGGCTTCTGTAATCTCATTTATTTTTTGCTTTTGTTGTTCGATTAATTGCGATTGTTGATCTTTCAATACATTTTTTCGGGCTTCATTTTGTTTCTCAATGAGTTTATTCAAAGCAGCAACTTGCACCTGTACAGCCTCATCCGTATAACCAGCAGCTTCAAGTTGCTTGGCCCCTTCTTTTCCAAGAGTAATGACCAGCGCTTTCGAAATCTCTTCGAGTTGTTTTTTTACTTGGGTTTCCTTTTCTGCCGAGCCAGTACTTAGTTTAAGTGACTGTTCAAGAGAACGATGCGCATTAGCCAATTTAGGTACTAATTCAATCTGTCTTTGATATTGGCTAACCATTTGTTGAGATGCCGAATCTTCATCTTTTAAGTTCTGGATTCGATCACGAGCAGCCTTTTCTTCTTTACCGCTATTCATTGCAACCAGAGCAATTGCACCAACAAGTAAACTTAATCCTGCTGTAGCGGCTGCTGTTGTCACAGTCGCTGTGGCTTGAGCGACAGACAATGATTTCGTAGCAACTGTAGCTCCCTCGGTTGCTACCGTTAAAGCTCCTTGTGCTACTGTAGCTCCTTCGGTAGCGGCAACTCTCTGAACTGTTGAAAGAGTTGCTCCTTGCGAGGAAACGATATTAACGTTGTTAGCTACCGTATTAGCGCCAATAGCGGCAGTTTCCGCAGCCTTTGCAGCCGTCAATACTTTTACAGCAGCAATTACATTCATGATCGGGCCGCTCAGAGCTTTATAGGCAAGCAGTAGACCACCGATTGCTGCCGTTCCCTCAAACACGCCGGAAGGAACTTTTGTAAGCCCAATAAGTAGTTGGTCAATTGCATCCAATACATCCTTGATTGTTCTTCTCAAGCCATCGTCGCCTGCATTGTTAAATATCTCAAGCAAAGAAGCTTTGGTCTGAGCTGCTTTACGCTGAATGGTATCCATCTGAACTTTCAAGTACTCCATTGTTGATCCGGTGGAACCGATAGACGCTGCTGTACCCAGCAAGATATCCCCTGCGTTTAAGGAAGCAGCCAATTTAGCGTACTGGTAAACACCGCGGGAAATATCCGCGTAGGATTTCGTAAGGTCATAGTTTTTGTCGATTACTTTGGTCGATAACTCTAACAGGATATCTTCTGCCTTTTTCCACTGTTCTGTACCATTTACAACTTCTTTTGTATGAACTCCTAATCTCTCAATCTCTGCAACAGCTTTATCTGTACGGATCGTACCCAAGACTGTTTTCCACATGTTACCCAGGTTTTCCCCACTCAGCGCCGTGTTACGTATACCTGCCGAAATCAAGCCATTCATAAAGTCAAATGAAACGCCAGTTTCCGCCGCTATCTTACCTGTTCGTTCAAAGGCAGCTCCCAAGTCTCTAGCCGGGGCCATCGTGTCATGGGCAACCTTGGACCAAGAATCCAGTACGCGCCCACCAAGCACCATAGCGTCATTGCTGTCCTTGATTTGTACACCGTACTGAGCAAAGGTAGACTCCATAGATTTCGTCGCATCTTCCAAGGATACAAGGTCAACGGTACTGAGCATTGTTGACTTGCGTACCATCTCCTGAACAACGCCTGCATCCTTATACATCCGGCCCCACAGACGTGCTGATTCGGTAACATCCATGATTTCTGAACCAAGATCATGAGCCGTCCGGATAAACTTGGTTGTCTCGTCGTGCAACTTCTCAGTGTTCATCACCATTTCCTTAGTACCCTCGTTGTACTCAAGGAAATAATGCTCATTCGTCTGCACGTAGCCTGCCATATTAGATTCAATACCGACTATGCCCTCTCTTAAGGCTTCCTGAACCTTATGCATAGCTGCATATGCCGTGTGGAATACAGCGGCATGGGTAGCCATATCCCCAAGCTTGCCTATCCAACTTGGCGTAATGTTAAAGGTTTGCTTCATCTGCGTTTCGGTTTGACTTAATGAACGCCTGATTTTCTGTTCTTCCTGAAGGACTTTCTCTCGTACTTGTGCCTCCTTCTGCTCCCTGGTCCGTAAAGCATTAATCCAGAACTTCTCATAGTCTTGAGCGTTCTTCCTTGCTTGCTGTGCTTCCTTATCAGCCATTTGCTGTAACTTCATACGGATAGCCTGTTCTTGCATGAGAACACGCTCACGCGTCTTATCATCCGTTCCTGCCCCTGAAACTTTAGCAGCTCTCTGTCCGGTTGATGTCGCCTTATTCTGAAGGGCTTCCATTCGTTTTAGATGCTCTCGTTCCTGCTGCTCAATTGCATCTTCACGCTTTTTAACAATAGCCTGCTGCGCTCTTAGCTTTTCGTCAGTTATCTTATTGGCCTGATCTAACTGATTCTTTCGAGCAGTATTCAATTCGGCCTGCGCGGTGCGCTGCTTAACAAGCGCTTCGGATTCAGCAAGGATCTTCTTTCTTCTTTCCTCCGCTGATAGAGCAAACTTATCCGCGCTACTGGCGAGAGACTTATAGTTCTTTTCGCTTGTATCTAATTCAGCATTCAGTATTTTAAACGATTCTGCATTGGCTCTTGCTCCATTATCGATAACCTTGAATGCCGGAAGTATCTTGCTGGTATCCAGATTTATTCGTGCGCCTACTACATCTTTACTTAAATCTGCCATTTTGCTCACCTCTCATAGAGTTCAGGAAACTTTTCCTGCCCTGAATACAGAAAAAGAGGCATCCTGCATGATTGCGGATGCCTCTTAATTTACTTGGCGAAGAAACCAAGATCAGATAACGTCTTGACCTTCTTCGGTTTTTTGTTTTCCACATTGCCACCGTGAAGAATAATTTCAAATTCCCGGTTTCTGTTCTTGGCTTTCATGAGCGCTCTAATCTTTGGAATGGTCATATTAGGCCACTCTGAATCAGAAATACCATTACTCACGCATAAAGCCCAAAGTTCTATCCAGTCCGTTTCCCGATCATCCTCAGTAACCTCTTGGTCGTCTTCGTCGTCAGGCTCATAATCTTCATCAGGTGGAAACGACTCCTTATAGAAATCGTTCTAAGAGGCCGTCCAACTCCTTAATGCCCTCTTCGTCTACATTCTCGTATTCTTCCTCCGTCAGTCCTTCTACCAGCACAAGATTAAAGGCTTCCTTATGCAATGCCTCAACTTTAGGCCAATCGACCTCGGCTCGATCTTCTGTGGCATCCCATTTTTCACGTCCAATTGAAAAAGAGAACTTATACTCATTTCCACTCATAAGTTGCCGCACCTGACGGATCAGAGCAATAGTTCCGATTTTAACGTGTTTTACAATTCCCTCACCAAGAGGTATTTCCGTCCCGATATTAAGTGTTTTATCTAACTGTTTGTCTGTACTCATTAAATTTCCTCCTCAATGTGAGTAACCCCCTACCTTTATGGTAAGGGGTTGTATTATTTTTCATTTAGATACCAAAGATCAATTCAGCAGCATATCCTTCTGGATTATCAGGGGTGATGTCCGGTTCCATGATTTCCAACGCCAATGAGTTACTAGTTGGTTTTTTACGTTCTTGAGATACGTCCAATGTACCTCCGCCGAGCGCTTTCCAAATTGTCAATTGGCAGGGTACCTCCCCACCATTTCGGTCATCAGTCAATGAGAAACGGTGAACAAATTTAAACGGCTTCGGACGGCGCTTACCACTCAATCCGCTTCGTGTGCCATTCTCTTTTGTCCATTTAAATGTAATAATAATCAACTTGTTGTCATTCGCTGTGTCGGATGTGATCTTACCGTCGGCAGAAATAACGTACTGCTCTGCTGTTGGTGTGGTTGCCACACGCGTTAGTTCCGTAAGTTTTCCTGTATCTATATCTTTCAAGTACACTTTTTCGCTAAGGGAAACTAAAGTCCCGCCGAATTTCGAAAGAGCTTTGATCTTATAACCGTTCGTTACATCTAAGAATCCTTGCTCTGTCTCATCAAACGTAACTGCCCCCTTTTCTGACTCTGCGCCCTGAGACAATTCAGCCAAAATATCTGAGTAACGGGGAATTTCGATACTGGCTTTGTCAGCCAGATCCTTCGCTGTGTAGTGGAATGCATAACCACTATCTCCACCCATGACTTTGTCCCAATCAAATTGGAGTTGAAGCGTTACCTTTGTGATTTTATCATCCAAAAATTTAAGCTTTCCTCCCGGCTCGTACACCTGGATAGTGCCGACTCCATCAAAAACTAATGGTTCCATAAAATTTCATCCTCCTCATAGTTAACAAAAAGAACTGGTCAGCTTATTTGACCAGTTCCCATAAACGCTTATCAATTTCTGAAATTCGACTGTACTCTTTGGTTAGCTTGTAACCCTGTTTTGGATTCCAGACACCCATAATACCCAATCCTTTAGCAAGCGTGATTTTTTCAGCAATCAGCGTATCCCACTCGGTAGGTTCTGGTTTAGGAGGATTAGGTTGAGTCCAATTCAATTCGGCCTCATAAGTTGTACCAGCAAGAGTAAGCACATTAAATTTGTACTTCTTGGTTGTGTTTACTTCGCTAAACCATAGAGTCTCTTGATCATCGGGTTCAATTTTAACCCCATCTTTTTCAATGCTGGACACATTTGTTTTAGCCAAGGAAACTCGCTTTTGCGCTGAATCAAGCAACTCATATTCAACGTGATTAACGCCATTGTGATCACCGGATCTTCCCGTTGCTTTCCATACTGCTGCTTCTGCCATTTTAGTTCACCTCAATTCATTCTAAGATAATCCACATCATAAATCGCCTTATAACCTTTGGCTCCTTGGATGCCAGTAGCAAAGTCTGCATCATAGGTCAGAACACACAAGTATGAAGCAAAACCCTGAGCAATCAATCGTCTGTCATGTAAAAGCTTGAATGAACGTTCGAACAGTAGCTTCGCTTCATAAGCTGTTTTGCCGTAGAAATCAATGCAGAACTTACCCTCAAACACCAATGGATTAGTGGCATATCGTCCCGGCATGACATATTGGCAGATATGTGGAACTGTATCCTTGCTAACTGTTATCTCAGGTTCCATGCCTTTCGTAAATCGCTTAACGACCTCCGCAGAGGGTGATGAAGGAGTAAGCTTTAGCATGGTCATAAGCTCTGTATCTGCTTTTAAGGCATTCTGAACAGCATCAACAAGTTGCAGGCTCACTCCTTTACCTCCTTGAAGTATCTGTGATAAGGAAACTCAGTTATGACACGGCTAATACCATCCAAAATCCGTTTGCGGTTGGACTGGATTGCGATACGCAAAAAGTAGGTCGGCGGTGTAGCTTTGAATGACGCATCAATATCGCCGCGTTCCGCCAACTCCTCTAAATCTACTCCAGCATAGCCACCGCCTGATTCCTTCATGGTGCCGTCAATTGCCTGGTACTTTCCACGGGAACGACCTACAATAATACGATCACCTTTGGACCTCAGTCGGTTCCATGCTTCACTGTTCATATAGGTCACCAATCCGGGGTTTTGACTGCTGTCTGCCATCTTGGACCCTTTGCCAAACTGTTCAAGCCATGCCTGCCAATAGTCAGCGGTTATATCTCCTGAAATCATTTGATTAGCAAGTACAAACATGTGCATTTCCAAATGGTCCCGAACTGCCGGATAGTACCGTATGCCGCTTTTGGCTGTCAGCATGACCAGTTTCGTTAGCCCGGTAATTTCAACAGCGAGCTTATTCTCCAGATCCTTCGCCGCTTTCGCTGAATCATACCCTGTAATCATCGGCGGTCCTCTGAAAGCTGAACATGCAGCAAGTTAGGATACTTGATCCTATCTACCACATCTACCTGGTATGTCTTCCCGCCCATTACAATCCGGTCAGGCGCGGATAGACTTGAGTCTTGAGGGTCTCTTACATCGACTGTCGTCTGTAACTGCAAGGTAAACACGGTACTCGGCAGCAAGCCCGGCTCCTGTTGTCGCAATTGTGCTGTGACATACAGTGCAAAGCAAACAACATCAGCAGCGACCGATGTAAATTCAGCATCGTCCACCGGATTATCGTTTGCATCATAAGCTTGCTGGTATCTCTGAACCTCGATTAAAGCGTTCGTTTTAATCAGAGAGCAGTACTTGTCCTTCTCAGTTGTTGTACGTAGAGTCTGTACCACATACGAAGATTCGTTCTGAACTATATCTCCCGGCTTTATAGATGATTTCGAAGAAAACAAACCATTGTACATATACTCTTTTCCGATAACCGTTGTGGCTTTCGTTTCCCTAGACAATATAACGACATCGGGCTCACCATTGACAGTACAAGGTGAATGCCTATGAGCGAAGTCTTTAAACATTAGTGACGCCGCCTTTCTCTCGCCCGAGTCGGCCCAGCTACACCGAATACCGGAACATCTGTCCCTTGCTGTACTGTTGATATGGACTCGATAAACTCATAGGCTTCATCAACAAGCTGAACAGCATACTTTTTCCAATCAACAACCTGATTTTCAAAAGAGAAGTCAAAGTCCTTTTTAGACTTCTTGATTCTCGCTGTCATGGAAGGGGCCAGTATGGCAGCAACCATACAAACGGTTGCTGCATACATATAAGTTTGATCATCACCAGTTAACTCAGCATAATCAGGAACGGCTTTTACAATCCTCGATTCTCCAATGGACAAAACAGAAAGAGCGTCTATGTCAGCATCGGATATTACATCCTCACCAACGCCTAGACGCCCTCTAATCTCCTCGTGATATGTTTCTGTAGTGAGTATCTTATTAGTTGCCATCTGCTGCACCGCCTGCAGCACTGATAGCCTGTTTCAATTCTTCAATACTCATTTTGGTGTATCCAGGTATTTTCAATTCCTTAGCTGAGGCTTTCAATTCTTTCAACTCACCATCGGACTGAAGAATATCAATTTGCTCAAGTAATTCTGCTTCTCGCGCTTTGGACTGTTCTAATTCGGCCTGAAGTTGCAACTCCCGTTCTGAAGGAGAACCATCAAGAGCCCCATTACCATCTACAATCTCCGCAAGCAATTGTCCAGTTGCGGCATTACGGATTTCATTCTTTGCGATATCTACAAGACCATCAGGGGCATCTGTTACGATGTCCCCCGAATTGTATTGCCCAACAGCATCAACCAATACTCTTACAGTTGTCATAAATTCGATCTCCTCCCTTACGCCACTGTTGCGAAGATATGCCAGTTGACGTATTTCAGACGCGGTAGCACTGTTGCACCATTGATGGCTTGCCATTGATCGGGGTCTCCTTGGATCAACTTAGTCAGTGCAAACTTCCCTGTATGACCGGTGAAAATGTCTTCATAGTTATTCGGGCCGGTCACAAGATCCATAATTGAGCCTGTCATACCTTGGCCGATTATGATTACTGCATTATCTGGAATGAACGGATAGAATACGCCAGAGTCATCAATGTAACCACCATCGTAAACTTCATACTTAAGACCATTCAAATTTTGGCTGACAATTTCAGCAAGCGAACCGTCAGTGACAACATCTTTACCAAAAGTGTACTTGATCAATTCGCGGATTTTAGCATTCTGCTTCAAATAGATATCGACTTTCTTATTAACAATAATTTTAACAGGACGAGCCCCACTTCCTCGGAATCGAAGTGACCAGCCATCCAAATCAGCCAATGGATCTGCTGTTTCGGTATTACTCCACAATACGGATGCTGTTGGCTTGTTATTAGCTGGAACACCATAGTCAATCGTTCTGGCTGGTTTGGTGGATGTGGCTGGTACAATAAGTTTTCCTGTTAATGACTGCCATCTCATCCACTCAAACCGAGTTTCGAGGCGAAGGTTCAGACCAACCATTTTCTCGATCATGTATTCTTCGCCCCACTTTTGCTCAAGACTGTTCCCTGGCTTTCTCAAAGTAGCAATCTTTTCACGGTCGATAACAACCTTTTCTCTCCATTCTTGGTTTGTGAAGTTCATGTGTTTCACCACAGGTGGAGTATGAATAGGTGAAGGGTCATTCAGTCCTGTAGGTGGTGTCATACCTGTGTCGTCATAGGTAATGTCATATTCGATCGTTAGTCCAAGTTCCGGTTTGAAATCCACGCCATTCGTCAGGAGTTGGGCGCCGCGAAAACTGTTAATATCCGTCCGAATGTTCTGGACGACTTCCGTAAGGAAATATGGATCAAGTACGTTTGCCATGTATTTTATCCCCCTTATACAAAGTAGCAAAGCTTCAGCGCTGTTTTAGCTGCTGCATCTAAGCCAGTCAATTTGGATGAATCAAAAACACCTGCAATCCACGCAGATGCCCCAATATCAGAAAGTGTTGTGTCATGATCATTATCAAGGATGCACAAAGCCACTTCGGAGCCGTTGGTTGCTGCGGAACTATAAGCTACCGCTTTATCCTTATCCGCTCCTGCTGCTGTTATCTTGCCGATAACCGTACCTTTTTTCAGTATTCCTTGCCCTTGTTTCAGCAAAATCCCTCCTGGTAGTTTAGCTTGAAGATCAGTAGATGCTAGAACCTCCGTAAACTCTTGAGTAATAACCTGACCGGGACCAGGAGCACCATTATACTGAGATTGCATCATAATTATTTATCCTCCTTCAGCAGATTACCTCTGCCTGTATTCTTAAGAGCCGCCCGAGCTTCTTCACGAGCCAATGCTTTAAGTTGTTCTGGCGTTTTCTCGCTACCATCATTTTGTGAGTTAGTTGGTGGTGTTCCATTCAGTGCTCCTTCAGGAAGATTTACATCGTCACCTTGTGTATGGCGACCACCACCACCCAAAGCAGCTTGTGCCTGCGCTTCATACGTTGCGCCGATCTTTTCAATTTCAGATATCGGCAAATTAGCTAATGCAGTTTTCATAGCTTCTACATTAAAGGCTTCACCAAGAGCGCGGATGCCAGCTCCACATGCTTGTTCAGTGACCTTCACCTTGTACATTGCTCCATCAGCAGCTTGAACACTTAGCGCCGTAAGCTTCGCTGGGATTTCTGCGTCACTTTCAACGCCCAGTGCAGCCCGTATTTGTCCAAGCACACCATTAGCCGCTGCCAGAGCAGTTGCTTGGGTTTGCGCTGCTGCCAAAGCAGCTTTTTGTTCTTCATTCATAGTGTCATCTCCTTGAGCCAGTGTCTCGGCCTGTTCTTTTGTTTGATGCTGTTTAGATACAAAAGCAGACATGCCGCCTTTGTTGCTGAAAAAATAAAAGACGCGTCCATCGCCATCTAGCGACTTAGCATCTAAAGGTAGTGGTTCATATTCAGTTTGCTTTGGCTGCTCGCCTTCACTATGTTGTTTCATCGAGAGGGATTCGCGAGTAATTCCAGCTCCTTCATAACCTCCATCAAATACAATAGAGTTCTCCATGATGTATCCGTCATCGGCTAGAACAAGACATTCTTTGTCGTCATACATTTGTCCACGGATGTGAGAGCATGCTGAAGGTCCGTAGTAGTCACCGCCACAGATACCACAAATATGTTTCGTTGTTACAAATCCTGCCGAGGTGTCAAATATAGTTCCTGAATCAATACCGGTAGCTAGTTGATCCGTTGAGATCCCATTAGCTTCTAGCCCTTTTGCCATGTAATGATCACCGTAGAGTTCCAATTCCCCGCCTTCCTCTACGATTCTACTGTCGAAGGTTCGACCATAAGGGAACGATAAGGCTTCCCATTTCTGCCACGGATGATCAACCAGCAAGGCTACTCCCTCTTTAACTTGATCAGCCATTTTACGTAGGAAGTTTGGAGTAATCTTCATTTTGTACTTATCAATACGCTTGGTTCCAATAATCCTCGCTTGAAACACATGAGTTTGTTCATCGGTTAAAGGGACCAATGATTTTTGATTGATCTTCACTAATTGCTCAGCTGTAGGTTTTGCCATATTGTCTATTCACCTCCCTCCGGTGGAGTATTTTCTTCATTCGAATCAGGTTCATGCTTCTTTACAAGTAAAGGAAGTAATTCAGCAGGAATTTTGGCATTAATACCAAGTGTCCAACGTATTTCCTCAGCAGCTTCCAACGGTGTGATGTAGAAATTCTTCTCTGCTGTGATGTAGTTGTCGATCTTTGAACGTCGGTCGCGTTCAATCTCATTTTCTGAGCGTAGATCAATAGGGAGATAGTCAGCTTCAACTTTTGTTTGAGTCCCCTTTACTCTTGCGGACAACGAAAAAGCCCGCTGCCAGAAACGTTTGGTTACGCTCCGCGCGGACTCTACATTTTTGATATATATTTGAGTATCAATCGAACTGTAAGTTTCAGTTGACCCTTGGTGCCGGGAAAGGATAGTAAGCAGCGTTTTTAATGAAGTAGCCATTTGGGTATCAATGATGTCAATCAGCTTCTTAATATCAATCATCGGCCCCGAATTGCCCCCTTTGAGATACTCGACCTTTACACTATCCCAGTGGACAAGAGCATCATCTGGATTAAGTGAGTTGAAATGGTTTAGCATCTCATCCATTCGCTCTTTAAGCCATTTTTGCTGTCCATCTGGATTACTCTTTAAGTTGTTCGGCATATTCTTCAGCATGATTTCTTCCAACATGGAGATATCAAGCCGTGGATATCCTTGGTTATGAACAACAGCCTTTAAATCAGACAGGACCTGTAGGTGAAAGAACACTACCTTAAGCACCGGCAACATTGGCGTTCGACCATATGGATCATCTACCATAGGATCGAACTCTTCATAGATGAACGTTGGAGTGTCGATTTTCTTGTAATTACCGAACCACTCTTCATTCGCGCTCCTTCGTGGATTCTTCACGTATTGCCATGGTGTAAGCCGATTTGTATTCGGCTCCCTGCGGAACCAAATTAAAGCCGGATCAACCGGAACAATATCAACTACATCATTACACTGCTCGTTCAGCACAACTTCACCAGCACAAGCGCCACGAACCATAATCATCATTCGCTGAATGGTGTCCAACTTTTCCAGCGACCGTCCGTGTTGATATCCCGGCGAAGGTAACGGTGTATTCAGCATGGCCTTCAGTTCGTCCAAAACCAGTTGTCCACTCTTATCTGCATTCCCGTTTGGCTTCTTAGCTGTAAATGTTAAGTCGGTATCTCCCATACGTAAGTATGTGTATAAAGCATAGGATACGTCTGGATGAACAGATATTAGAAGCTCAAGTAATTCCTCAGCCGTATAGCTCTGCAACTTGGTGAGGTCAATGTTGTGAGCTTGTTGATACTTTTTGGGTAGCCAATTAAATATCCCCCATGGGTTAGAGTTCTTTGGGACTGTCGTCCTGCCCACACCCATCATCTGTCGCTTTACCACAACTGGAAGAACTGAATTTGCTAATGAATATATGACTTTATGATACCATTTCAAGATTTCACCACCTTTCTTGGCAAACTTCTATGAATACAGAATAACATCAGTTTTATTCAGATTTACTACTGATTTTCTACTAGATAAATGATTACTCTCGCCATAGCAACCTCCTTTAGAAGATAATTCTGAACTCCTAAACAGCCAGAAAAGATCAGGAAAAGTTTCCTGACCCTCTATATTCCTCTTTTCGCTACTCCTCAGGCACATTTGTGGATTGTCACCAGTTAATCAAAAGACTATTTTAAGGGATGCGTTTCGATAAAGAACAGGAAGCCGTAGTCCACTGTTTCGTGTATGCGATGTTTGTTGTAGCAATTGATATAATCAAAAAACTCCAATTCCAAATGATGAAGACTCTGAAAATCCATCTGATACACAAACTCGGCCTTCATGACTTTGGACGTGGCTTCTGCCACAGCGTTATCGTTAGGGTGGCCTTTCATACGGAGGGAATGGCCTATGTGGAAGGTGTTCAGCAACTCATGATTTTTAAATTCACTCCATTATCAGTGTGAAACCACTGGATGTCACGTAATTCGCCCTCCCCCGTCGCAAAGGCGCGAGCCATCAGAGATCCGTACTTGTGGGGACCTGCACAATACTCTGATATATAGCAAATTGAAAATCATACAATGATATAACAATGAAAACAAAGTGAAAAAATAAAATAAGGGGTGTTCCAAGAAGCCATTTCATGGCTTTTGGGACACCCCTTTAGGGCCTGCTTACACTTTACGTACCTTCAGGATATCGTCTGAGCATTCGGTAATTTCAACCTTCTGTGGTGAGGAGCCTTTGCTATCATAATTGAATTTAATCTGGTTATTCTCCTCAAGCTTCCATTCCCCGCTTATCGTGTCTAATCCGTCCCCACGGGCAGGAACCGATCGTTCGAAGGTACCGTCCGGCTTGATCTCCAGCCTGTCCCGTCCACGGGAGGGTGCGAAAGAATAACCAGCAGGGCGAAAAACGGTGATGTCTTCGTCATCTTCTTCATACGAATGCCGCCATATTCCAAAAACTTCCTTCTGAAGTTGCTTCATCCTCCGGCCTCCATTTCGAATATGTTCTAAAGATTAGCTATGAACCGGCTGATTCAGAAAGGAGGAGCGAATCGTACTTAGGCAAATATCCATGCGGGCCACCTGATCTTTCGTGAACATATACATGGTGTCGTCGTCGACATAATCCATGTAGTTCATAAACATATCCCCGTGGGGGGCGTTATTACAGCTGATGTGGGGGTATACAGGTTTTCCGACGTTCTGCCGGCCTTGATTGGGGGTATCATCTACTTTGTCGGATTTACTGCATTCATCCTCCCATGGCATTTCATCACCCCAAATGTGGTACACGTTCAGATAATGCGCAACTTCGTGTACGGCTGTACGGCCCAGGTTATAAGGGTTATTGGGCAAATTAACCGTCCCAATGGTGCCAAAAGCATTAGTCATAATGACAACGCCATCCGTCTCGGCCGCACCTCCGGGAAATTGGGCATAACCTAGAATTCCATCTTGGTCTCCACTCTTAATCTGTCTACATACCCAAAGGTTAAGATAACGGTCGGAAGGCCAGGCATCGATACCGCCACTTACCGAGAATTTTACATCATCTCCGTTAACATCAAAACTATTTTTATTCGATTGAGTCCGTGTAATCCCATCCGTAGGATTTCCGTTGGGATCTGTAGAAGTCAGCTTGAATTCTATCCGTGCATCGCTTACGAGTGGCTTCCATACATCGGGCACCTTTGACACATCGCTGTTTTTTTTGCGGAAATCACGATTCAGCACATCGATTTGGCTGTTGATTTGCTCTATTGAGATGTTCTCTTCGGGTAATTTCCAAACCACATGCACCACCACTGGAATGGTGACGACCTCACGGTTACTGGAACGGGCATTATTGCGCGCAGCCATAACCGTCTGTTGCAACTGCTTGCGGTTGTTTGCATACTCCGGAGAAGAGGCAAGCAACAAACGGTGCTTTTCGTCGGTGGCACATCTTCTGTGGGATGGAACAGTAACGGGTGCGGCTTCGTTGGAACCGTCTGAGGCTGCTCTGTTGGAATCATTCATTGTATTTACCTCCATGGATTAGATGATGTCTAGCTGTTGTATCAGGACGGCTGCGTTCATTCTAAGAATGTCTGAGGCCAGATCATAATGAATACGTTCTACGGTATCCTTTTCAGAGTGCTCAAAAGGATTCTGGTCGTCCGCCCCTTCGATGGTTAAGACTGCAGGGATTCCGGCATCCAGAAATGATACATGATCACTTGCAAAAGGATTCAGCGATGTGTGGACTTCCAATGATGTATAAGCAGAGGCAGCAGCCTGCAGGCTCTCCATAAGGGCCTCGGAAATAGTTGCGGCTTCAATCAGAACCGATGGGGGATTCACATTGATGCACCCGATCATATCCATATTGATTACCGCTTGGATACGATTTCGGTTTTCCGCTGTTAACTGCTCAATGTGATGCTTGCTTCCAAATAATCCTTGCTCTTCTCCTCCAAAAAGCACAAATCTCACATCATTCCTGAATTTGACACCTGCCAATATCCGCGCAAGTTCAAGCACCCCTGCGCTTCCGCTGGCATTGTCATCCGCACCTGGTGCTGGTGCAGCAATACCAAGCCCGTTGTCTGCAAGATTCACTGAATCCAGATGGGCAGTGAGCAGGATTAACTTACGGGGTGCAGTTCCTGAGCCGTTCTGCTCGGCGACAATATTCCAACTACCGATACTGCTGCCCGGAAGGGTGAATTGCTCGGTCCATTGATCATAACCCATCTTCCGGAATTGTTCTCTGCTCCACAGTGCTGCTTCTCTAAAGGATTCACTTGCGGAATGACGGGTAGGGTAAGCTGCCAGATGCTTTAAGACTGTGGCATATGGCTCCCTGTCTATGCGCTGAACCAGATTTCGGATCTCAGGACTGTCAATTGCTCTGACTGTCTGCTTGTGAGTAACGTCCGGCATTTATTTTCACCTCCTGTGTAAACTCCTATCAAATGGGACGCTGAAGAAGCAGTTCTAGTTATCCCTTGAAGAGGTGAAAATATTCTATTTCCAATAAAAGGTAATTATAATCACCTAGAAGCTGGGCATCAGCCGCAGTTATGTGTCCCGGACCCAGAAGGGGACGCTGATGGAGCTGTTTATTCCGCCCCTTCTTTCCTCTAAGAAAGCAGTCTGTCTGCTGGTATTGACCTGGAGTAAATCCCACCCATTGGCAAAAGAAAAAATGCCCATTACGCATTAAGCGTTACTAATGATAAAGATTCCGTAACTATACTGTTATGAAATTGTTCTTCTTTAACTTTGTGAAGAAATATACCGGATATGAAAAATAAGATAGAAGATTATCCTAACCTTTATGGCGTTAGATAGTTTGAATTGCCATTACACTAAACGAATAACGTTAGTTCTATCAATTAGAGGCAGCCTAGGACTTATTTTTCAGTCCCAGGCTGCCTCTGTGTCTATTTAATATTCAAGCCAGTCTAAAACTTATTTTTAAGAACCTGATGGTTCATACCATTATGATGGGCGTTGGATCAGCACAGTCAGTCCAATACTTTATTTTCACTGAACAGTATTGCTTAACCTCTTATTTTCTTTTTACTAACACACTACCTATTGAAGGAATCATAATATGTGTATCTGGTTCCATCAAATATTCCCCAAATGTCAAAACAAAAGCGTCAGCTCTATCTGGTGACTTGAGCCCACGCTTTTTCATATCCTTCTTACTTTCAAGCAGCATTTTACCCTTGCTGGTCATGTTCCATTTACGTGCTGTAAGTTGGGTTATAAGAACATCATCATTAGGCAATTGTAGAACGCTCACATCTCCATTTATGAAATTACTCATATTCTGTTCCAATTGATCCTTAATAGATGCCCACATTTCAGTAACTAGGTTTCCATAGTGCTCATCTAATGAAGAGGAGCCGTTGTTAATTGGTATGATTTCATATGGTAGCCCTTCTTCAGCTACGATTTCATTAAGCCGATCTGTTACGCCTCCACCTACACCGCTATCATCCACCCTAATTCTGATTCTGTTCAAACCGGGATGAGCAACGTGCAACTCTTTAGCCAGGTTAATCACCCATCCGGCAGTTACCATTGTGTCTTTCTTGAAATGATGGTGTTCTCCTACAACTCTTGGGCCTATACCAGCAAACATTGAGGTCTCATCATCACCAAATCGTGCAACGTCAACGCCTATGGTTAGCATATCTCCGCTCGGTTCCAGCTTCACTTCTTTAGCTGCAAATTCAGCCACTTCCAACGAAATAAATGTATCCGATTCTCCACGGGGGAATTCACCTTCAACCCGGACTCTCCATACATCACTGCCTTCGCCATACTTCCGCTTGAGCATAGCGATATTATCCTTGCTGGTTCTTGGGCTGTCTAAGCATGACACCTTGCGTGTTTTATAATCCGCTCTATCCTTATTGTGCGAATCATAAAAAACTCCCGACGTTTTTGTTGGGTTACCGCACATCAATATTTTATTGAACTCACCAGACAACGTACCTAAAATAGCCTCCATGATTGGATCAGCAACACCCGATGCCTCATCCACAATAAATAGCATGTAGTCCTCATGGAAGCCCTGCATATTTTCAGGCTTGGTTGCTGTCCGAGCTGTAGCGAACCAGCGTTCCTCATAATTCTTCATGTATATTTTGGTCTTTGTCCACTTAAGGATTCGTTTCAGCACCGGACTTTTAGATTGCCATTTATTAATCTCAGCCCATAACACGTCATGTAGCTGCTGCCTTGTAGGAGCTGTACAAATTACCTTTGGATAAGGGAAGCAGGACAGAAACCAAAGGGCTGTTGCAGCTTCCAGCCCAGTTTTTCCTACGCCTTGACCTGAACGTACTGAAACGCGCGGATTATTAGCTAAATCCATTAGAGTGCTTGCCTGCCAATCATCAGGATAGAACTTAAGCATTTCTTGACAGAACAATATAGGATTCTTACGGTACTCAGGAATCCGTATCTTGAATGCTTGAAGCCTCCGTTTCGTCTCTGGCGAGTCCTTCTGCTTCATCACCTACCACCGCCTCTACCCAGTCATCAATTAGATCGTCTTCTGTATTGCCTTCTCCAGTGATCTTTGCCCTTTCAAGCTCAAGTTTCTCACGTTGCATCTTAAGTTTCTCGTCTTCAACCATCCGTTTATGTTTGTCTGGAAGCAGATCCATGTATTTAGTTAGCACGTCCAATGCCTTGGTTTTGTCGTGTAGCTTTACACTCACTCCATCCTTACCCTGCTTGACTTCTGAAACCAGAGTTCCATCAATCTCATCACTGTTTTTAAAAGAGACATAATTGTATCTGTACTTCTTCGTTTCTCCAGTATCAGGATCAACCACGGGGTCTCCTTCCAAGCCAAGAATATCCTCTTCCTTCTGACCGAATTCCACGTAGTCCGTTATGTCTGCAAACGCGATCTTCATATATTCCATTAGAACTCGCTGAGCATTCAAACCTACCTCATCGATCATAGTTTCCTTGTGCTGCCGAATTATGTTTTGAATTTCAACTTTCTTCAATAGAGCGAAACCAATCTGATAGGCAGTTTTCTTGCTGTACCCAGCCGCAATAGCTGACCTGGTAGCGTTGAAGTCTCGAAGGTATTCATAAGTGAATATCCTTTGCTTAGGCGTTAATCCATCTTCATCAGGAATTTCAGGTTCAGGTTCTTCAACAACCACTGGAACGCTCTGTACTTTTTTGGAACGTTCCATATTTTCGGAGCGTTCCAATACCTTTTTCGGAGCGTTCCGTATTTCTGGAGCAGCAACTTTTAGCTCTTTAAAGAGCGCATCAACTGTAAGCGGGGTAGCATATACCTCTCTTGGCTTATCACCTTGATATGTACCGACGAATTTACGCCGCTCCATTTCATCAATCAGTCGGGCCGCTCTGCTATAACCTATCCTCATTCTTCGCTGTAATAAAGAAACCGAGGCTTGTTTGGCCTCGGCTACAATTTGGACAGCTTTTAGAAAAAGATCGTCAGGATATGATGTTGGATCTTCATCTTCATTTGGAGCTTCTCTTTTATGAAGCGCTCCATTCTCATTGGGACGTTCCGTACGTTCCACTTCTTCAGCAAGTAAACTCTCCCACTTATCTTTTGCCTTCCATCCTCTTACCGTACCTTCAGATACACTAAGTTGAGAGGCTATTTCTGTGAGACGTATGTTGCCGGAACTGGTTTTGTATAAATCAAATGCTTCGTCCCGTTTTGGATCTCTCTTTCGTCCCATATCTTATTATTCACCCCTTTTGATAATGTATCTGAAGCTAAGGAAAAGTTTCCTGAACAAATAAAAAAGCACCTATTAAGGTTGCTAGGTGCTAAATCTAACTTTTATCGCATCATTGAAATCACGTAAAATATTTTTTATATCGACATTTCTTTACATATTTCCCGAGTTTTTTAATTTTGATAGTTGTATAATCCTCTTAATGGTAGCTGGAAACTATCCGGCTATCAAAAAAGTGAGAGGAGATTTTTAAGAATGAAAAAGTTGGTTTCTATTTTGCTCACATTTGCCCTTTTGTTATCCGTGTCCATCACAGCATTTGCAGAAGAAGCAACACCTACTAACCAGCAAGATGCAAAATACTCCATCAGTGTCGGTGATTCCGACATCGAATTGGCTAAAGGAGAAACTGTTGAAATACCTCTTACATTAATCCCCAAAGAAGGAACGGTTCATCCCAATGTTGATTTCCCTGGCACTGGGGGAATCCTTTCCTTAACTGCTGGGGCCAATTATGTTTTTTACAGAATAACTCCGTCGGTTCCAATAGATAATTTCACTGGAATAATGAGTATCACAGATTTGACTTCTGGTTTGAGTAATGGGAATGCAATTGTATCTGGATTAGCAGGTCAAGTTGCTTATTCTGGTTATAAGAATCATATGTACCGCGCTTCTTTGGACGGTACAGGCACTTTACTTGGAATCCCTTATATTCGCACAAACCCAAACGGAATTACTTGGACACATAATTGGTAATATTAGAATTGAATTATAAAAAGAAGCTTATAGTCATTGACTGTAAGCTTCTTTTTTATTATAGAGTTGGTTTAAACAAGTAGTGTAAGAAAAGACTTGTAACAGATAAACTATATTTTTTATCTATTGAGATTGACTCTGGGTCTTTCATAAATTGCTGTACATCATTCGTATCCAACTTGGCATACAGCGCTATGGTTTCATTTGAAATACCCCAATGCTGATTCAAAATATCAATAACGCCCTTTACTCGCTCAGTTTCGTCTATCATTTGGATTCCATTGGCGAGCATAAAAATCAAACTATCGAAATTCAGTTTAGAATGCGAATTACCTAATTCAGAAAAATCATTTCTGCCATTTAAATATCCCAAAATCACGTCTTCTTCAATTCCAGAAATTTTACTTAGGGTATTTGGAGTTACTTTGTAGACTTCCAAAACTCGTTTTAACAGCGCTCTAAGCCCATCTTCACCTTCGTACCCGTTGCTTGTATCCCCATATAATTTCATTAACGAAAACCCCTTTCATATAAATTCTTCTCCGACACGATATACGCTAACTGATATATCATCCTTTTATTCCAGTTCCATACCTCCACTTCCAAATGAATAATTATATATATCATTATAACCAAAAGATGGGGATTTTTGTTGCATTGATTCATTTCATCTAATCATACAAATTTAGAGAATTGTCCTGATTTGACATAGCAAAAAGAAGGACATAGATTCCCATCTGCCTCGTTATTATAGATTGATAAGGTTGAGGAAAAGCTTCCCGAACAAATAAAAGAGCAACGATTTCACGCTGCTCTACTGTAGTGATCAGTAATTTATAAAATGCGGTTACCGCTAATCCGCCATGTCTGGAATAGGCCTTTAGTGGACATCCTTCTTGCTGCGGGTTTATATTACCCTCTGAGTCCTGTCTCCGATTTAGTTTTGAATGCGCCCTAACCCTCCGTCATGCGCTTGCCACTGCCGCCCCCTTATACATGCGGTATGGTTCCCAACGGGAATTATTTCACAGCGATTACCGTCAATCGCTATAGTCCGCATTACGTGCGGAACAATCTGCCGCCCTTATTGATGGGGTCTTATTACCCTCTTTACGGCTGTCTCGAATTAGTTGTAGTTAGCTTCGATGTGGGCGAGGCGTGTATCGC
The DNA here is from genome assembly GCF_002894905.1 of Paenibacillus sp. F4. Classification (NCBI taxonomy): domain Bacteria; kingdom Bacillati; phylum Bacillota; class Bacilli; order Caryophanales; family Paenibacillaceae; genus Paenibacillus; species Paenibacillus sp. F4. Next base: position 3,569 of record NZ_POVS01000015.1, on the reverse strand, counting down.
GGCCTTGCGGCTATTCCGCCACCACATTTAAATCTTAATGATTACAGAAGTTGACCAGCTAGTGCTTTAAGTCCACTTGGTACAGCGATTTGTTTACCATCATGTTCATTTCCGTTTACATAAGCTGTGTCTTTGTCTACATAGTAGACTACCCCTTCGCCGCCGATGATCGGAAATCCACTTTCGTCGTAATCCAGATTTGTCCCCACATACTTGCCATGCTTGGCTGCTTCACTTTCCGATGGATGAAGATGGAGAATTTTTGTGTTGTCCAAGTAAGCGTAACTATGTGCCATGTTTATTGCCTCCTAGAATGGATTTAATTTGTTCCTGAATAAAGTGTAAATCCTTTCTACTACGCGCCTACTACGGATTTGTCCTCCCCTACATAACAAATAAAGACCGCAAAGGCTTAAGCCCTTACGGTCTAATTTACTTCTGACATCCTGAGTCCGATTTCACCTTCCTTGTTACGACCTCGACCATAGTCGATAACCACAAGATCCAAAGTGCGGTTTATTTTCAGACTGTTTGCTATATTGGTAATCGCTCGTCGGCGTTTATCTGCAAATGTCGTAGCTGAGATACCGGGCACATCTTTTCTGTATCCCTTCTCCATATACTGCTGGGCCTTGAGATATTTTTTACCATCTATGAACAGCAGCTTGGCAGCAAGTCCCTCATGTGGGTCCCTCATGTTGTTTACGGCGAAGCGGACATTGTTTGTGATAAATTGATAGAATTTGTAATTCATATGTCGTTTGTCCTTTAGGATCACAGCGTTCGCCGTTACATCTGCCGTTAACTCCTGACCAGTCTCGCGCTTTGCAATAGCACCTTCGGCTGAAAGAATCTCATATGCGGACATACCGTTTTCAATCTGCTGTAGAGCGAATTCATAGTTTTTGATTACATCGATCATATCAACGTATTTCCCGAGCAGCCACTTAGTTTTTCTAATATCATCCTGTTCGATATCGTCAAAGAAGTTAACTTGAATTATTTTTCGTGTATCAGCTAAATCTTCATTGGTCTGAGTACTTAAGATTACAGATTGGATATTTTTCATATTCATACATTCCTTTCAAATAAAAAAACAGATAATTGATTTCCACTACTCTTACAACATCAATACAAGTTACTTAGCTTCCTTTCCCCTTTCAATGATGTACCCCAAACCACAGACACCATGTGGACGCGTCACAGATGTACTACAGACATTAATATTTATATGGGCCAAACACTAAATGGGCTCCCTTGAATAGAATGCAATGAACAACATACAAGGGAGTTGGAGAAATGTATCAAAACCTTTATCAACCTCAATACGTGTATGGCAATATTCAACAAAATTTAAGGCAACCACCAAGAAGAGTGAATTTGGATGAAAGCATGTTAGCATCTTCACACGATCTGGGCAATGGCTTCCATTCATTTAGTTGGAATCAGAGAATCGGTGTTAATGAAACAGTAACCTATTTTTTAAGTGCCCGAGGGTTAAAAGTAATAAGTGCTGGGTGGGCGCCTAGAGGTTATGAATCGTTATACGCTTTAGAAAGCTACCCCAGAGATATAAATAGATGGACTATATCTGTAGTAAATTCTGCTATCGAAAGAGATATCTTTCTTTATTTGATTGCAAAAAATTAATCCATTAGTTTGTTTTTTTTGATTTAATTCATGTAAATATAGGATGCCAGCATATTGTTTTCTCATTTCTTTATTGTAAAAAAAGGCGCTAGTGCCCTCTAGCGTCTAAAAAAAATCAAATAACACCAATCAGTTTTAATGTCTGTGCACGGGTTCTACCCCTCGCACAATTCGCCTGTCAATCGGTCAGTTATGCTTCTAAAACAGCTTAAGGTGCCCCAACGAGTGTTAGAATTTCATAAATTCCCATATCTCTTATCCTTTCTTATACTGGTATCATTCCGTTCATCTGCACGATATGATCAATCCATTTGTCGATATGCTATTGCATCGTAACCACGGCTTACCATCACATCTACAAACACAGTAACAGCTTTGTCGCGCTGATTTGCTTGTCCTTTACTAACCGATAGCATATAACCCTCTCCAATCCAGCGGCGTTTACCACGGCAGTATAGACCTGCTTCCTTGATTGCTTCTAAAACCTTCGTTTCTCGCGCTCTTGACAGTGTAAGAAACACTTTATCCATATTAGCCGTGCCATTGTCCTCTATCCGATCAGTAGCCACCAAGGCGGCGTTATGTGCGGCTCGTAGATCATCAGTCAGCTTCTTATAGTCCATCTATATCCTCCCTTAGTGGGTGCAGGTGTTATCTACACCCTGAAAAGTTTTTTAACCTCACATGGTAATTCCACGACATTTCTTTATAGATAGAGAGCATATATAATGGGTTCAGGGAAGAGGTCATTATTCTTTGGTAGTAAAAGGAGTTGATCGAATTGGAAATACTCATGCTGAATGCGAATGATGACAGATTTTTTCTATCGCAAACTAAATCTACCAGTTATCGTTTGTACATATCTGATCCAACTAAACGCGTACTACGTATACCCGATGGAGATTTCGTTCTTAAAATCCACTTTTCCGCAATGTCATTCGTCGATGTTTATCATGCGGACAGCACAAATACTTTGGCCGAAGCAATTAAGTTTAATGGTAGCAATAATCGCTCCACCATATCTTTTGAAATACTTTTTCATCAGATCGTGCGTTACAACTACTACGGCACAAGATTTGATAGTGACGGACTGCCTATCCACACATTCACCGTTAAGCCAGAGAACCCTTACGGCAGGGTGTAGGTGTTACCTACACCCTGTATTGGTTTAATCCTCAAGCTTTGTTTTTGACTATGCTCGGCATCCCTGTCTTGCTATCCACGATAAGTGTGTAACTTTCACTATCGCACGATTCTTTGGTTGGTCTTTCATCGCAGAAATCACAGCCGCAAACGGGACAATCAAATATTTCATGACCTTCCAATTCATAATATTCATTTTCACAATTTACACAGCTCATTTTCTTTATTTCTAAGGCCATGTTGCTTGTCGTAAAAAAGTTAATAGGTTGACCCATATCTATCATCCTTCCAACGCTCCTGGGTGAGCGTATTGTATTGGTGGTTACTCCCTACCTAATGCCTTCGCTCTCTGTTCTTCACGCACTCTCTCAACTGCCAACAAAACATCTTCTATGTCATCGGTGCCAAGTGTTGAAAAATCTCTATCTTCATAGCCTATTTCCAGCTTGATCATATGGAGATAATCAAAATCTAGGACATGATCTCCTGTTCCTCCGGTTTCGCGTGGGAATTTCTCCAACACTTTCATTTCCTCTGTGAGACGGGCTATTGTCCGGTCCCTCTCTGCCAACTCATTTTTGGTAGCCAATAGGTCAGCTTCCAGTAGAGCGGTAGCCATTCCGTTTTCTTCGGCCTGCTGCTGGAGTGAGTCTATTAAAGCAAGCAAATCCATATACTCAGCGTTCGGGTCTGTCGTAATCGCTATAAAGTCTGGCTCCAAGCGGTGACTCAGAATCCCTTCCTCCGAACAAATCAACTCCGACCCATTCAACAAT